>CAZTQL010000061.1:0-15374 GCA_964615665.1 uncultured Woeseiaceae bacterium
GAATCAGGTGACCCAGGCTGCGGCCGGGCCTGCGGCAACGTTCAACATTTCGGATATCGAAAATTCGGTGGCTTTTGGCCGGGACATATCCGACGTGTTCGGTATTGATCCTCGGCTCATGATCGATGTCGACGAAGACGGTATCGGCATCAACTGCGGCGGCAAACACCCCCGGTTTAATGCGACCACGCTGGATGGCGTTAGCCAGGGCGATCGCTTTGGTCTCAATGAGAACGGCTATGCGACAGCGGTTGGCATGCCATTCCCTTACGACGGCATCGAGCAGATTGCTGTTGAGTTGGCACCATTCGATGTCACTTACGGCGGTTTCTCTGCCTGTATTATCAACTCCGTAACGAAGTCGGGCACCAACGAGTGGACAGGCAAGACTTTTTACGAGCTCTCAAATCAGGACTTCCGCGGCGACACGGTTGCAGATAATTCAGACGATTTTGCTCGCGACTCCTACGATAAGACTTACTACGGCTTTAATATCGGCGGTCCGATCATCAAGGACAAACTATTCGTCTTTGCGGCCTACGAGAATACTGAAGAGCCGCGCTTTCTGGCAAAGGGATATTCCGGTCAGGGCAGTGGCGAAGAGCGCGACTGGCTGAGCGAGGCAGACTTCAATCGTATCGCGTCTATCGCGCAGAGCCCCACCTACAACTACGATCCCGGTCCGTCAGGCGGCGACGGCGTGCAGGAAACCGAGAAATACATGGTACGCCTGGATTGGAATATCAACGATGCCCACAACGCATCGTTGATCTACAACTATTTCGATGGCTTCCAGGATCGTGATTCTGACGGCGATAGCTTTGAATTCGAATTTGCCAACCACTACTACGTAAAAGGCGCTGAGTCCGAAACGATCACCTTAAAGCTGTCATCACAATGGACTGACGCGTTTTCCACCGAGGTTTTCTTCAGCTCGAGCGACATGGATGACTCGCAGGTAACGGTTGGAGACAAGACTTTTGCCGACACGCAAATCTCGATAGGAAGGGACGTCGTTTACCTCGGCGCAGATGACTCGCGTCAGGCAAATAGCCTGGGCACCGAGGTTGATTACTTCAAACTGTCTGCCAACTACCTTGCCGGCGATCACGTCATTACGGCCGGTTACGACAGAGAGGAACTCGAGATCTTCAATATCTTCGTGCAGCACTCCAGAGGCGGCGAGTACGATTATTTCGACGACGCGGGTAGTAATGACCCCGGTTGCGCGGCACTTTCCGCCCAGGATCGTCATGATGATGTTCTTGGCCTTGGATGCGGAACGTCGGGTATCGATAAATTCGAGCTCGGCCGACCTAGCCGTATCTTCTATGGCAGTGCAGGTGTAACCAATAACCGGCTTGATGCCGCTGCGCAGTTCTCAAACATACTGCATAGCCTCTACATTCAGGACGAAATATTCATCGACCACCTGGATCTCACGGTGGTTGCCGGATTGCGTTATGAAACTTTCGAGAGCGACGACCGTCCCAAATTCCATCAGAACTTCCTGGATGCGAGCGGCATCAGAAATGACGCCAATATCGACGGTGTCGATCTGCTTATGCCGCGCGTGGGCTTCACGTGGGGTGCGCGTGATGATCTGACACTGCGCGGCGGCGTCGGCCTGTATTCGGGCGGTAACCCGAATGTCTGGCTCTCCAATGCCTGGAGCAACGACGGCATTACTAACGTACAGCTGGGCGGCTTCAGCGGTTGGGACGAGGACGAATTTTTCCCAACGGGCACGCTCCCCAATGGTGACCCCGCCGACTCGTTCACGGTTTTGCCGGGATCGCCTGATTCGATTCCGCTGGCCGGTAGCGGCGATCCCAATCGCGACATTCCGCAGCAACAGATCGATGCTGTTGCTGCATCGACCGCTCTAACTGCGGTACCTCGCGGCCTAGTGCTGATCGATCCGAATTACGAGCAACCCAGCGAGTGGAAGTTTGCTTTGGGCGGCACATGGGACATGCCCTGGTATGACATGACACTGGACTTCGACTACATGCACACAAAAGGCGTTGACCCGGCGCACTATGTCGACACGTCGCAGCAGATCGTCGGTCAGACATTGGCCGGCTCGCCAATATATGACTACTACACGGAGGATACGTTTGGTACTGAGGCCCGGGACAACCTGATGCTGACCAATTCATCGTTTTCTCCAAAGTCGGACATGTATTCGTTCGTATTATCCAAGGAATGGGAATTCGGGCTTTCAGCGCAGCTCGGCTATGCCTGGGTTGATGGTGAGGACGTCGCTGCGATGGTTGCTTCCACAGGAGGGTCGAACTTTACGGGCGAAGCGCTCCTGGATATCAACAACACAGGTCCCGCTACGTCGAACTGGGTCGTACCACAACGGATCACGTTGGGTCTGTTCTACCAGCATAACTTCTTCGGCGACAATCCAACACGTATTTCACTGCAAGGCTACATTAACGAGGGTCAGTCCCAGTCTTACGTCATGGACAGCGGCGACTTCGAGGGTGATGGCTTTAACGGTCGTCACTTGCTCTACGTGCCGACCGGTCCGGATGACCCGAACGTGAACTTCCGTTGGGACGACAGAAACAGCGCCAATCCCACGATGGGCGACGATTTCTTCGCGTTCATTGCCAGAGAAGGTTTGGCGCCAGGCTTCCAGGAGCGTAATGACAGAAATACGGGTTGGAGCAACGTTTGGCATCTGAGCGTTCGTCAGGCATTCTCGCTCGGCGAAAAATTGTACGGCAACATGTACTTCAAGGTTAAGAATCTGGGCAACCTGTTGAATGATGACTGGGGCAAAGTTACCGACTCTGAGTACTTCCCGCGGGAAGTCATTCGGGATACTGACATTCTTTCCGATGGGCGGATTCAGTTTGAAGAGTTTTCCGACGTGTCATTGCAACGCACTTACGTTAACCCGAGTCTTTGGGAAGTTCGCTTCGGTGTTGATATCGGATTCGGTGAATAGACCGACTTCGTAATCGCAAAACAAAAAGGGCGGCCCTTGCTTTCAAAGGGGCCGCCTTTTTTTATGCCCGGGGGTTTTATGCCGAGGGGTTTTATGCCTGGAGGCGCGCCTCGACTTGTCTGATCTCAAAGTCGTCCGGATCGTTGTTGATTTCGAATCCGAGTGCCTCAACCAGCTCGAGCATCCTGGAGTTATCACTCAACACCTGCCCCTGCATTCGCTCCAGGCCACGGTCCCGCGCAACTTCCATCAGGTTTCGCATCAGGCGACGTGCGATTCCGCGGCCCTGCCAGCGATCGGAAACTACCAGCGCGAATTCGCAGCTCTGCTTGTCCGGGTTGGTCATGTAGCGTGCAACACCTATCTGCTGTTCACTGCTGCCATCCGCCGTGACGGCGATCAGCGCCATCTCATTGTGGTAATCGATCTGCGTAAAGCGGACCAGCATTTCCTGGCTGAGCTCCTGCAAAGCGTTCATGAAACGAAAATACTTCGCTTCGGTCGACAGCTCGCGAACGAACGTGGCTTCAATCTCGGCATCCTCCGGTCGAATCGGCCGAATGACAATGTCCGTGCCATCGTTCAACTGGATCTTCTTGACGAGGTGTCCCGGGTAGGGGTGAATAGCGAGATGGTGATACGGATCGGTCGATATTTCCGGGTAGTCAACGACGATACGTGCATCAACGGCAACGGCCCCATGCTCGTCGATAATTAACGGATTGATGTCCATTTCCTGGATCCACGGCAGCTCACAAGCCATGCTGGACACACCCAGCAGCACATTGACGAGTTGCTCGATATCGACAGCCGGCATCTGGCGGAACTCGCCCAGCAGTCGGGATACCTTGGTCCGACTAATCAGGTCCAGGACCAGGCGACGATTCAGCGGCGGCAGCGAAATCGCGGAATCTCCCATGACCTCCACGGCGGTGCCGCCGCTGCCGAAACTGATCACAGGGCCGAAAACCGGATCGCGGATAATCCCGATCATGAGTTCCCGGCCATTCGACGTCCGGTACATTTTTTCGATGGTCACGCCTGAAATAGTAGCGTCGGGAACCTTCAGCGTGACCTGATCGATCAGTTGTCGGTAGGCGCCCCGCACTTCCTGCGCGGAATTGATGTTTAGCCGGACGCCACCGGCATCGGACTTGTGCGAGATGTCGGTGGAAAGCACTTTCATAGCAATGGGAAACCCGATCGACTCAGCGGCAACCAATGCCTCATTCGCGGTACGGGCAATTGCATTGCGTACGGTTGGTATGCGAAATGCGTTCAGCACGGCCATCGACTCCGGCTCGGTCAGGACATTTCGTTGTTCTGTCAGGACTCCCTCGATGATCAACCGCGCTCCATCGCTGTCGGGCGGTTCCTGGCCGCCGGTCAGCCGGGCGGGCGTCTGCAACAGCAGGCGCTGATTGCGGTTATATCGTGCCAGGTACGAGAACGCATCGACCGCGTTTTCCAACGTACGGAAATCGGGAACGTGGGCTTTGTTGAAAAGCTCGCGAGCCGCTTCCACCTGGGAGCCACCCATCCAGCTCGTCATGACGGGCTTGCTATTTTTCTCAGCAGACTTGATGACCGCTTCAGCCACTTCCGTCGGCCGCGTCATTGCTTGCGGCGTCAGGATAACGATGGCGCCGTCCACGCCGGGATCTTCGAGGCAAATATCCACCGCCTGCTGATAACGCTCAGGCGGCGCATCGCCAATGATATCGACCGGGTTACTATGCGACCAAACCGAGGGCAGCACCTCGTTCAACGCCGCCATTGTCTCCGGACCCAGCGTGCTCAATTCAATGCCCCGGTCGGTCGCCCGGTCGGCTGCCATCACGCCGGGGCCGCCACCATTGGTGATAATCACCAGGCGCTCTGACGGACTACGATAGTGCGACGACGACAGTGCCTTGGCCGCGGCGAAGAGCTGGCCAACGGTTTCAACACGCAGCACACCGGAGCGTGACAGCGCGGCGGAAAAGGTCTCGTCACTGCCCACGAGCGCACCCGTATGCGACATGGACGCCTCGGCGCCGGCGGCGTGCCGCCCGACTTTCAACGCGATAACCGGCTTGATGCGTGCCGCAGCGCGCAGACTGCTCATGAAGCGCCGTGAGTCATTGATCCCTTCTATGTACAGCAGGATCGCCTTGGTGCGAGGGTCCGAAACCAGGTAGTCGAGATAATCTCCAAAACCCAGGTCGGCGCCGATGCCCGTCGACACCACGGCCGAAAATCCGATGTCATTTTGTTCTGCCCAATCGAGAATGGCGGTGCATATGGCCCCAGACTGGGACACGAAAGCCAGGTTGCCCGGCTTCGCATTATTATTGCCAAACGTAATATTGAGTCCTACGTCCGGCCGAATGATGCCGAGACAATTCGGCCCCATCATGCGAATGCCGTAGCGCCTGACCAGCTGGGTCACTCGATCCTCTAGTCGCCGGCCCTCTGCGCCGGTTTCGCGAAAGCCCGCTGAGAGAATCAACATCATCTTGATCCCGCGCTCGCCGCAGGCCTCGACGATGCCCGGAATGCTGCTCGCCGGAGTTGCAACCACCGCCAGATCAACTAGCTCTTCGATGTCGTCCAGGGATGAGTACGCTTTCTCGCCCTGCACCTCGTCGCGCTTCGGATTAATCGCGTATATCCGACCTTTGAAGCCTGAAGTCAGCAGATTTTTGAAGACTATGCCACCGACGGAGTCTGCCCTGTCGCTCGCGCCATAGAGCGCGACACTTTCAGGTGTAAAGAGAGGCGCGAGGTAGTGAGTATTCATTTGTGAAAATAACTCCGGATTCTGGTTGCTGAGTCGAACTTAATAAACGGATAATGGCACAGTCGCAATAGGGGAATACAACATTGGCCATTGCCTACATCAGTCACCGCGATTGTCTCCTGCACGATACCGGTGACGGCCATCCGGAAAATAACCGGCGCATCTCCGCGATCGAGGATCAACTCATCGAGACGGGGTTGTTCGACGTCCTGCGCCATTTCGACGCACCGTCGGTGACCGAGAGTCAGCTTCTGCGGGTGCACACCCGGGCATATCTTGACGGCGTCGAATCGATCGCCCCCGAAACCGGTTACGTGCGCGTCGATCCGGATACGGTCATTAGCCCTGGCTCCCTGCAAGCGGCCCGGCGGGCCGCCGGCGCCGTCATCATGGCTGTTGATAAGGTGATCAGCGGCGAGATGGAATCGGCGTTTTGCGGTATGCGACCACCGGGTCATCACGCCGAAAGCAAGCGCGGCATGGGATTTTGCCTGTACAACAATATCGCCGTGGGCGCGGCGCATGCGCTGGAAGCACACAACTTGCGCCGGGTAGCCATCGTCGATTTTGACGTGCACCACGGCAACGGTACCGAGGATATCTTCAAGGACGAAAATCGGGTGCTGTTCTGCTCAACGTTTCAACATCCTTTTTATCCGTTTACCGCTTTGCTCGAACCAGCCGACAATCGCGTCAATACTCCCTTGCAGGCAGGTGCCGCGAGTGACGAATTTCGCGCTGCAGTGACCGAGCAGTGGCTACCGGCCCTGCAGCGGTTTCAACCCGAGATGATCTTTGTTTCAGCCGGGTTCGACGCACATCGAGATGATGACATGTCGAACGTCAACCTCACCGATGCCGATTTCCGGTGGGTTACCGAACAAATCGTAACAGCTGCCGCGGACTCGGCCTCGGGCCGCATCGTGTCGGCACTGGAGGGCGGTTATGAACTCCGCAGCCTCGCACGTTGTGTGGAAGCTCACATCCGGGTATTGATGGGCGTTCATTAGCCGCGTATCCCAATCACCAGGCTCAAAAACAGGGCTGCTTGCCTTCTTTGAGCTCGAAGTAACGTGGGTCCTGAGGATCAACCGCAGCACCGATTTTTTCACCGACTGCCTGCGCCTGGAGGATGCCGTCAAGCACGAGGTATTTGAGCTCCGAGCCCGGTGGTGACGCCGGCCGGTCTTGCGGAATGTCATAACCGTCACCGCCGCCATACAGGTAGTCCGGCACGACGACGCTGTATTCATTGTCGTCGTCGATTTCACGCCAGCGCTTGCCCGCCGGCACCTGCAGGCTCACGATACGATCAAATTCGTTGCGGCTGCGATCAACGCACACGCGGAAACCAGAGACCTGCGGAAAGTAGCCTTTGCTATCACCAAATCCACGGTAGCCGGCTTCGAGTACTTGGCGAAACTCGGCGCCGGTCAGTGTTGTTTGTCGCAGGAAGGAGCTGAAACCAAACGTACGGCCGATGTCTTCGAACAGGATGTCGTCTTCAATAAAGTCATCGATGCGCAGCGTACCGCCGTTGATGAACGCGAGATCGGCCGGCTTGCCGAATGCGCCTCGCATTTGATCGGCTATGAAGTTGCCCCAGTTGGATTCTTCGTTCCTGACGGCGACTTCCCGACCATCGAGCGGCAGGGCTGCGGTGCCGATACGCGCCTCCAGGAACGGAAACTTCTCGAGTAAACGCGCACGCCATTTATTCGACAGGATCTCGTACTCGGGATCGAGCGCTATGTTCTCGTCAAGATCGATCTTCCGCTCACTGATAGTGGCTTGCCCGGTCGCATCGAACTCGACGTCGATCGCCCAGATAATCCGGGCATTCGATGCACCCTTCATGACGATAGCCGACGTCTCGGTGCCCTGACTGTATTCGGGCTCGTGCTCGTGTCCGCCCACGATGAACGCGAGCTTGGGGTGTTCGGCTTTCAAGCGGGCAATTTCGACATCCTTCCACATATGCAGATGCGTCATGCCGATTATCATGTCGACACCCTGCTCCTCGAGTCCCTCAATGGTCCTCTCCGCTACCGCGACATAGTCGTCGTCGTACTCCAGGTAGTTGCGCTTGTTGCCACCGTCGAACGGCGCCAGCAATAACGCGAAGACGCCAACCGTCTTGTCGCCCGATTGAAAGGTGAACGCCTGGTGAAGTGCAGCATCGACATCGTCAGCACCGGTATCGAGACGGTAGTTGTCACCGAGCCAGTCAAAACGCGATGCGCGGACGGCTGCGATCAGGTGCTCCGGCTTGCCGCGGTCGAACTCGTGGTTGCCGGCAACGGCATACATCGGTGCGATGTCATCCATGAAGTTGAACGCATCGACCATTTGCAGACCATTCCATAACTGGCTCTCAAGCGACGGGTAGAGGAAATCGCCGCCATGCAGGATGCGGACGTCCCTGCCCTGGCCTTGCAGTTCCCGCACCAGCGTGACAACGCGGCTAAACCCGCCCGCATTGCCATCCTCGACAGCGCCAACCCGGTACGTATCGTTAAGGTGAATAAACGTCAGGCCCGATTTCGACGACAGCGACGACTGTGGCGCAATGGCGCAGGCCGAAAGGAGCCAGACGACGGTAAAAAGTAGCAGTGAGATTCTCTTCATGCGAGCATGCTAACCTGTTTTTGCCACTGTTCGCATCTGGAGAAATCATGTCCCTGGTACGCACATTCATTCTCACTGCATTCATCGTGACGTTGAGCGGCTGTGTCCTTGCGGTGGCCCCTACTGAATCACCTCGATCCGAGCCAACTCAATCGACAGTTCCGCCAGCGGCGTACGATCACACCAGGGACATGGGCCTGCTGTGGGTCAAGCATGCAGCCGAATACCGTGCGATCGCGGAGCAAGTCTATCGCAGTGCCGAGAGCGATCTGCCGGCCTACATTGCAGACACGTCGTGGAGCGCCATGCCCGGCCAGAAGAACGCTGCGGACCTGCCGCCCGCCGTGATTCTGGACGTCGACGAGACGGTCGTCAGTAACGTGGACTTCCAGCTAACCTTTGAGCGCCCGTTCGCCAACCACAAGCTCGATGAATGGAGCTCGAACTACGACTCGCTGGCGATTCCCGGCGTCAGGGAATTTGTCAATACGGCACGCGCGCAGGGAGTCACCGTGTTCTTTGTGACAAACCGGCCCTGCCAGAGCATCGAGGGTAATGACGATCCTTGCCCGCAGAAAGGCACGACGATTGACGATATCCGCGAAGTGGGTATCGACGTCGAGCCTGAGTTCGTCATGCTGTCCGGCGAAAGGGACGACTGGGACCGCGAAAAACTCACGCGCCGCCAGCTGATCGCAGAAGACTATCGCGTCATCATGCTGGTTGGCGACGACTTCGGTGATTTTGTCCCCTGCGCGCGCAAAAAAGTGGTCGCGCCGTGCACCGCCCCCGGCACCCGCGATAGCCGCGCTGAGGCGCTCGCAACCTATGATAGGTACTGGGGCGCCGGCTGGTACATCCTGCCGAACCCGATGCACGGATCGTGGACTTCGGTACGCTAAAAGGCCTATCCTGTTAACAAGAAAAACAAAGGGGATTGATGTGTCCAAAGTGAAGTGTGGATTGATTCAAATGGCGCTGAAGGGCGATGGCTCGATGGCTCCCGAGGCAATCCGCGACCGCATGATCGAAGCACACATCCCGTATATCGAGGATGCGGCGAAACAGGGCGTGCAAGTGCTGTGCTTCCAGGAAGTATTCACGCAGCCGTATTTTTGCCCGAGCCAGGACCGCAAATGGTACGCCGCGGCGGAACCGATTCCCGACGGTTACACGACGAAGTTGATGCAGGAGTACGCAAAGAAACATGGCATGGTCATCGTCGTCCCCATTTACGAAGAACACATGACCGGCGTTTACTACAACACGGCCGCCGTTATCGATGCGGATGGCAGCTACCTCGGCAAGTATCGAAAGACACACATCCCGCAGGTCGATCCCGGTTTTTTCGAGAAGTTTTTCTTCAAGCCCGGCGACAGCGGTTACCCGGTTTTCCAAACGGCGTTCCTGAAGCTTGGCGTTTACATTTGCTACGACCGGCACTTCCCCGAAGGCTGGCGCGCACTGGCACTGAACGGTGCCGAGTACATCGTGAATCCATCAGCCACAGTAGCGGGCTTGAGCAAATACCTGTGGGAGCTCGAGCAGCCCGCGTCCGCCGCCGCCAATGGCGTTTTCATTGGCGCCATCAATCGTGTTGGCACCGAAGAACCGTGGGCCAAGCAGATGGGCGAGTTTTACGGCTCGAGTTACATCGTTAACCCGCGCGGCGCGATCGAGGCGCAGGCAAGCTACGGCGACGACGAATTGCTCGTGCACGACATCGATCTCGATATGATCCGTGAGGTCAGAGACACCTGGCAGTTCTTCCGTGACCGCCGCCCCGAAACCTACGGTCCCTTGACGGACAACTAGCGCGCCGTCGACCGTTCCCCTGGGAGGGAACCGATGTCCGAATCATTATCGGTCAGCAAGCTTCGTACTGTTGGCGAACACGTCGAACTCGACGTTGGCGACGACATTGCGAACAGCCCTCGCTATAACGAGGACATCGCCCCGACGCGTGCGTCGCAGCGCACCTGGACACGCTGGAATGTCGCGTCACTGTGGGTGGGCATGGCCATCTGCGTCCCCACTTACACCCTTGGCGGCGTGCTCACTGCCTATTTCGGCCTGTCTGTTGCCGAGGCGTTGTGGACCATTCTGATCGCCAATATCGTCGTCCTGATTCCACTAACCCTGAACGCCTATCCGGGCACGCGTTACGGCATCCCGTGCCCCGTCGTCATGCGCGCGTCATTCGGCATCATCGGCTCCAACGTGCCGTCGTTGATTCGCGCGATCGTCGCCTGCGGCTGGTTTGGCGTGCAGACACTCTTCGGTGGCATCGCGATTCACCTGATGCTATCGGCAATATTCGACAGCTGGGCGGCACTCGGCGGCGTCGGTGAGGTGCTCGGCTTCTTTATATTCTGGGTCGCGAATCTCGCGGTCGTTATTCGTGGCTCGGAATCGATCAAGCTCCTCGAGGCGCTGGCAGCACCGTTGCTGCTCATCGTCGCAATCGGCCTGGTGTTCTGGGCCCTGCCGAAAATCTCCCTCATCGAAGTGCTGGCCACGCCGGCGACCCGACCGGCGGGCGAGCCCTTATTCGGCTACTTCATGGCAGGCCTGACCGCGATGGTCGGGTTCTGGGCAACGCTGTCACTGAACATTCCTGATTTCAGCCGCTACGCGAGAACGCAGCGTAGCCAGGTCCTCGGGCAGATCATCGGCCTGCCACTGACGATGCTGCTGTTCGCCGGCCTCGGCGTTATCCTGACGGCCGCGTCGGTCGAACTGACCGGTGAGACGATCTCCGACCCAATTAACCTGATCGGCCGCATCGATAATGACTTCTGGGTCGTCGTCGCGATGCTGATGATCATCCTCGCGACGATCTCGACCAACACGGCAGCCAACATCGTGTCGCCCACCAACGTATTTCAGAACTTGGCGCCGAAGTTCATCAACGAAGACCGCGGTGTCCTGATTACGGGCTTCATCGGCATTGCACTGATGAGCTGGGAGTTGCTCAAGAAAATGGGCTGGCTGGACACGGACGTGAGTGTCGAGAGCCTTTATTCGAACTGGCTCATCGGCTACTCGAGCCTGCTGGGTCCCATCGCCGGTATCATGATCGTCGACTATTTCCTCATCAAGAAGCAGTCCTATGATCTGCTGGCTTTGTACCAGGACAACGCCGGTTACCCCGCCTGGAACAGGTCGGGCTTCATCGCGTTCCTGATACCGGTTGGCCTGACCGTTGTCGCAATTACGACCGGTACGTTAAGCTGGTTTTACGATTACGGCTGGTTCACGGGATCGATACTGGGCGGCCTTATTTACTACTTCGTCGCACGCAGCGAAATCGGGAGTTCAACATGACAGTTCTTATCAAAGGGGGCACCGTCGTCAACGCAGAGCAGTCCGTACGCGCTGACGTGCTGTGCCAGGACGGTATAATCACCGCGGTTGGCGAAAATCTCGACGCCCCGGCCGGCGCAACGGTCGTTGATGCGGGCGGCCAGTACGTTATGCCGGGCGGCATCGACCCGCACACGCACATGCAGCTGCCATTCATGGGCACGGTAACCACCGAGGACTTTTACACCGGCACGGCGGCGGGTCTGGCGGGCGGCACCACGATGATTATCGATTTTGCCATTCCGAATCCCCAGCAGAATATTCTCGAGGCCTATCAGCAGTGGCGCGAGTGGGGCGAGAAGTCGGTTGCGGATTATTCGTTCCATGTCGCGATCACGTGGTGGGACGACACCGTGTACGAAGACATGGGTACGCTGGTCCGCGATCATGGCGTGAACAGCTTCAAGCACTTCATGGCGTACAAAGGCGCCATCATGGCCGACGACGAAATTCTCGTGAACAGTTTTTCGAGGGCCGTCGAACTGGGCGCCATTCCAACGGTACATGCAGAGAACGGCGAACTCGTATTCAGACTGCAACAGGAACTATTTAATAAGGGCATTACGGGACCCGAGGGCCACCCGTTGTCACGTCCGCCCGAAGTCGAGGGCGAAGCCGCGAATCGCGCGATACGGATCGCCGAAGTGCTGCGCTCTCCCGTGTACATTGTCCATAACTCTTGCCGGCAGTCACTCGAGGCCATCACCCGGGCGCGTAACGAAGGACAACGTGTGTTCGGGGAAGTGCTCGCCGGGCACTTGCTGGTAGACGACTCGGTGTACCGCGATCCTGACTTCGAGGTTGCCGCCGCACACGTCATGAGCCCACCGTTTCGTTCTAAAGAAAATCAGGAAGCCCTCTGGCGCGGCCTGCAGTCCGGCAACCTGCAAACAACGGCAACCGACCACTGCTGCTTCTGCGCAGACCAGAAAGCCGCTGGCAAAGATGATTTCCGGCTGATACCCAATGGCACGGCTGGCGTGGAGAATCGCATGGAAGTCCTGTGGCATCACGGTGTCGGGACCGGCCGGCTCACGATGAATGAATTCGTCAAGGTTACGTCGACCAACGCTGCGCAGATCTTCAACATCTACCCGCGAAAAGGCAGCGTCTCTGTCGGCGCCGATGCTGACATCGTGGTCTGGGATCCAGCAGCGACCAAGACCATCTCGGCGAAGACGCATCACCAGAAAGTCGACTTCAACATCTTCGAGGGCATGACGATCACCGGCGGTGCGTCGCACACGATCAGCCGCGGCAAACTTGTCTACGCCGATGGCAAGCTCGATGTAGAACGCGGCGCCGGTCGTTACGTGGATCGGCCGCCGTTTGCCGGTTACTACGACGCGCTGAAGATCCAGGCACAGCAAGCGGAACCGGCGGCGGTTAACCGATGAGCGACGACGGTCAGCCGGATATTCAGAGCCACCGTCTTGATGGCAGTGAGATCGCGCAAAATTTCGGCGATCTGCATCCGCCGCTGACTCGATCCGCGGCGCTGATCGAGGCTGACCGCTGCTATTTTTGTTACGACGCACCCTGCACAACGGCCTGCCCCACCGGCATCGACATTCCGGGGTTTATTCGAAAGATTCGCAGTGACAATGTGCGCGGCTCAGCCCAGACGATTTTGAGCGAGAACATCATGGGCGGCATGTGTGCGCGCGTCTGTCCCACCGAAGTGCTCTGCGAGGAGGCCTGTGTCAGAAACACGCACGAGGACAAGCCCGTCGAGATCGGCCTGTTGCAACGCTACGCCACGGACCCGATCCTCGCCGGCCAAACCCAACTCTTCAATCGCGAGCCGCCAACCGGCAAGACCGTTGCCGTGGTCGGCGGCGGTCCCGCCGGACTGTCCTGCGCGCATCGACTGGCGATGCTTGGCCACGATGTTGTTGTGCTCAACCGCGACCCCAAGGCGGGTGGCCTGAACGAATACGGCATCGCCGCTTATAAAGCGATCGACGATTTCGCGCAGCAAGAAGTGGAGTACATCCTGTCGATCGGTGGGATCGAACTGCACAACGATCGTTCGCTGGGCGAAGACTTCACGCTTCAGGAACTCAGAGACCAGTACGATGCAGTGTTCATCGGCGTTGGCCTGGGATCGACCAATGCGCTCGGCCTCGATCACGAATCACTGTCCGGGGTCGACAGCGCGATCGAATACATTGCGGATATTCGGCAGGCCGACGACCTTGGGAAATTACCGGTTGGCCGACGCGTTGTGGTTATCGGTGGTGGCATGACGGCGATTGATATTGCCGTGCAGAGCAAGCGTCTCGGAGCCGAGACCGTCGACCTCGTGTATCGGCGCGGCCCGGAACAGATGGGTGCGAGTGAGTTCGAGCAGAATCTCGCGAAGACCAACGGCGTGACCATCCATCACTGGGCGGGGCCCGTCGAGCTGCGCGGTGACGGGCACGTCGCCACCATCCGCTTCGAGCGAACGGTGCTCGATAAAGATGGCCGGTTGTCGTCAACCGGCGAAGACTTTGAGCTAACGGCCGACACCGTGTTCAAGGCAATCGGTCAGCTGCTTGATGTCAATGCACTGCGCACCGAGCTCTCCGTGCTTGAAGTGCGAAACGACCGCATCGTCGTCAACGAGGCAGGCAGGACATCACTTCGCCATGTTTGGGCGGGCGGCGACTGCGTGGCGGGCGGTGAGGATCTCACGGTAACGGCAGTCCAGGACGGCAAGGTGGCAGCTATGGACATCGATCGCGCACTGAGGAAGGAGTAGACATGGCCAACCTCAAGACCAGTTTTCTTGGTATTTCATCACCGAATCCTTTCTGGCTGGCGTCGGCACCGCCGACGGACAAAGGCTACAACGTCAACCGTGCCTTTGAAGCCGGCTGGGGCGGAGCAGTCTGGAAAACGGTCGGCGAGGACCCGCACATCGTGAACGTTAACGGGCCGCGTTACAGTGCGCTGCACAGTAACGATCGTCGCGTCATCGGTTTCAACAATATCGAACTGATTACCGATCGGCCATTGCAAACCAACCTGGACGAGATGCGCCAGATCAAGAAGGACTGGCCGGATCGCGCGCTGGTCGCCTCCGTCATGCTGCCGATGAACGAACAGACTTGGGCGAAGTACCTGCCGATGATCGAAGACACCGGTATCGACGCGTTCGAGCTTAACTTCGGTTGCCCGCACGGCATGTCGGAACGCGGCATGGGTGCTGCCGTCGGCCAGGTGCCGGAGTACCTGCAGATGGCCACCGAATGGGCGAAGAAGGCAGCATCGGTCCCGGTGATCGTCAAACTCACGCCCAATGTCACGAGCATATTGCCACCGGCCAAAGCGGCGCTCGATGGCGGCGCGGACGCCGTGTCGCTGATCAACACGATCAACTCGATCATGCGCGTCGACTACGACTCGCTCACGATGTACCCGACAACCGACGGCATGGGCACGCACGGTGGCTATTGTGGCGAGGCAGTTAAGCCGATCGCACTCAATATGGTAGCGGAAATCGCACGTACGGCGGAGACCCGCACGCTGCCGATCTCGGGCATCGGCGGTATCACCGACTGGCGCGATGCCGTCGACTTCCTGGCGCTGGGTGCCAGCAACGTGCAGGTCTGCACGGCGGCGATGGTGTACGGCTTCAAGATCATC
>CAZTQL010000062.1:0-15017 GCA_964615665.1 uncultured Woeseiaceae bacterium
GCAGATTTACAGTCTGCCCTCGTTGACCGCTTGAGTACCCCTCCGCGTACGCAAGCCGGGCATTGTCTAATTTGGCCAGCCCAGTGTCAACCGCTAAACCACTGTTTTTTTGTGGCGCCACTCACCGGCTGATTTTGCATGAAACCCTTGGCGACAGCGGCGTTGAGTCCGGATCAGCCTGTCTGAGCCCAGTGCCATGGTTCGTAGATGAAACCAAAGCGATTGCCCCGCGGATAGGTCATCGAAAAACCAAAATTAGCCGCGTTCGCATTAAGCCAGCGAAATGCCGCCGAGTCTTCGAACTCCTCGGTCAGCGGCCGGGATCCAGGCGTCGCTATATCCACTGCCCGGCCCGTATGGTGCTCGCTGTAGCCGGGCGCCGCGCTAACTGTCAAAATATCGCTAAGCTGTTGACCTGCATTGATTTTTTTTCGAATCAAGCGTGCCTGATAGTCAATGCTGCGGTAGCCTGAGACGATCATCAGCTGCACCCCTTCGCCGGCAGCCGTCCGTACCATCACCGCCCAGCGTGTTGCGGTCTGCGGCTCGAGCGACTGCATGCGACCGACCAGATTCGGGCCGACTTCGACGACCTCGGTCGCCTCCTCGAAAACGGGCTTGCGACCGGCGTGTCCATAATTCTCGGGGATGCCGAGTTCCTGATGTAATTCGCGTAGCATAGGTGCGCGATTGTCCCACAAGATCGAAACACGAACTAATGTCCGAAGACTCAATTTACAAGGCCGATCCCGGTGCCGAGCCATTTCGCTTCGACGATGCCGTGGCCCGGGTCTTCCCCGATATGCTCAAACGTTCGATACCGGGCTACGCGGCATCCATCGAGGCTGTCGGGTCGCTGGCCGCCCGCTACGTGCAGGCCAATACGATTTGTTACGACCTGGGCTGCTCTCTGGGCGCCGCAACCATCGCAATGCGCCAGGGCATTCGCGAGCCCGGCTGCAGGATTATCGCTGTCGACGCTGCCGCGGCCATGATCGAGCGCTGCCACGAGGTCGTCGCTGCAGACACTCAACGGGACAGCGCGGGCGCGGCGGTTGACATTGTCCGCGCCGATATCCGCGACATCGAAATCGATAACGCGTCGATGGTTGTACTGAATTACACGCTGCAGTTCCTGCCCATTGAGGAGCGCGCACCACTATTAAAGAAAATCCACGATGGCATGAACGCCGACGGTTTGCTGCTGTTGTCCGAAAAGGTCGTGGATGAAGACCCGCAGATGGAGCAACTGCTCGTCGACCTGCATCACGAACACAAGCGTCGCAATAGCTACAGTGCTTTGGAGATCAGCCGCAAACGCGCAGCTCTCGAGAATGTTCTGATCCCGGAAACGGTGGCAGCTCATCGCGAGCGACTGCGCGCAGCCGGGTTCGCTAAATCGGCGGTTTGGCTGCGCTACTTCAATTTCGTGTCAATCATCGCACTCCGTTGACCAATCTGTTGATCAACCCATTGACCAATCCGTTGATCATTGGCGATTTGTTATCGACCAAAGCGCTCGAGGCCGAGCTCTCCGCCATCGGTCTCGGGCACTGGGTGCAGGAATTGATGCCGCTGCTCGACAAACGCATGTCGATTGCGAACCACGGCGACTTCGACCGCTGGCGCGACATTGTTACAGGGTTGCCAGAGCTCGCTAACGATCCGGCGGCGCTAAGAGACTCGTTGTCAGGGCTATCGCCCTGGCGGAAGGGGCCATTCAAACTCGCTGGCATCAATATCGATAGTGAATGGCGCAGCGATCTTAAGTGGGCGCGTATCGAGAACGCTATCACCCCCCTCGACGGCCGCAGCGTGCTCGATGTCGGCTGTGGCAACGGCTACTACGCGCTGCAGATGCGAAAAGCGGGCGCGGCGAGAGTCATTGGCGTCGACCCAACGTTGCTCTATGTCATGCAGTTCCTTGCCGTCAATTCATTCCTGCAAGATTCGGCGACGCATATTCTCCCACTGCGACTGGAAGAAACACCGTCGGCCAACAATGCTTTCGACACCACTTTTTCCATGGGCGTGCTGTATCACCAGCGCTCACCCATTGACCATTTGAAGCGCCTCAAGACGACATTGCGCCCGGGTGGACAACTGGTTCTGGAAACCATTTTTGTTCCGGGCGAGGAGTCTTACGCGTGCACGCCAACTGATCGCTACGCGCGCATGCGCAACGTCTGGCTGTTGCC
Source organism: uncultured Woeseiaceae bacterium (assembly GCA_964615665.1). Taxonomy (GTDB): domain Bacteria; phylum Pseudomonadota; class Gammaproteobacteria; order Steroidobacterales; family Woeseiaceae; genus UBA1847. The sequence goes on from CAZTQL010000062.1 coordinate 2,199, forward strand.
GACAATAGCCGAACTGACAACCTGGATGCGACGCACCGGGTACCGGGATATCGAGATTGTCGATCAGTCGATAACCACCACGGACGAGCAACGTAGCACGGAGTGGATGACATTCGAGTCGTTGCGGGAAGCGCTCGACCCCGACGATCCATCGAAAACAATCGAAGGCTGGCCGGCACCACGACGAGTTGTTGTCACCGCAATCAGTCCATAACCCGCGGCAAGGGGATCTGTAGGAGCGGCCCTTGGCCGCGATCGCGCGCAAGGCGCGCTCCTACAGTAAAGAAGCCCCGGCGCTATCGTCGTTGACTATGGGTGGATGGGTCGGTAGTTTCGGTCCAAACAGAAATAACGGAAACACCTTATGAAGATGACGCCGGCGATCGAGCAGTACGTACTTCACTGGGGTGAAATGGGCACCCGCTGGGGTACCAATCGAACGGTGGCGCAGATTCAGGCGCTGCTGTACCTGTCGCCGAAGCCACTGCATGCCGACGAGATTGTCGACCTGCTGTCGGTCGCACGTTCAAACGTCAGCACCAGTATCCGCGAGCTGCAAAGTTACCAACTCGTCCGGATGACGCACGTACTGGGTGATCGTCGTGATTACTTCGAATCATTGCATGACGTCTGGGAACTGTTCCGCGTCATTATCGAGCAGCGCAAACAACGCGAACTGAATCCCACGCTGGCGATGCTGAAAAGCTGCGCTGCCGACGTCGATCTCGAGGAAGAAACAGATACTCTCACCAAAGAGCGCATCCACAACATGCTCGAATTTGTCGCATCTACCAGCGCCTGGTATGAGGAGATCAGTGATATCCCGACGAGCACGCTGACCAAAATAATGAAGCTCGGCAAGCGCATTACGAAGCTCGTAAAATCCTGACAATCGTCAGTTTTTTTATCGTTGGTTATTGCGGCGGCGCTGCCGGTTGCGCGACGCAATCAGAGGCCGTGGTTGTTTCACCGCCAGCAGCACGACGTAGCAGCCAGATCGACTCCGTGGCCGCAACGGCCAACGGTCCGCCATTAACAATACCGGCGGGCCGGAAATAGTATCCCCCCGGCAAGTATTGTGCGGTATGCACGGTTCCCGACACACACTCGCTGTGCTGGTAATCACCCGACACCAGGTAGCCCTCTCGCGCCGCGCTCGACGATTCCCACGCGGATGATGCACCGGTTTCGACGCGCAGCAGCCAGGTCATCGAACCATTGCCCGGATCGTTGCGGAGTTCTTTGACAAAGCGCCCGAGGGTGCCGCTGGCTGCCCAGTCGAGCAAATCCGTATCGATAATGATGGGTGAACGAATCACTGCTTCGGGATCAACGTCGTTCACGAAATACAAGATCCTGGCACCCGACGGGGAACTCAAATTAAAGCCCAGCGATCCGGACGGCAGGAACGCATAACCACCGGGGCCTAACTCCAGGTCGGCAATCGTCAGCCCACCCTCCAACACGAATAACTCAAGCGATCGTCCAGGCGCGCCGCCGCTGGTGCCGCTCCAATCCGCCGGCAGGTCGATGCGCTTGCTGCTGCGCCGCGTCATCGGGTCGCCGGCAAGCTGCTTGGCACGAACTCCCGGCAGACTCGCGACGAAAACATCGCTGAGGTCGTCGACCTGAATAAACGCCGGGTATGGCAACTCGGGAGGACCGCTGGCACAACCGCCTGCAGTCATCACCAACAAGATGCAGATGAAAGCTATTCTCTTCACAGCGTTATCAACATTGCATGGAAAAAAGCCGCCCAGAATCTGGGCGGCACAATAAGCTGAAATAATAGTCGGCTTGGTTCGGTTCTGGTTTGAATGATCGTAACGTCAATGTCGCAATGGCATTCAGCAGAATACGTTCCCGGGTTCGCAATTCGCTTCTTCGTCGGTCATGACTGTTTGCAGGTGTTCAGCCAATCGGGTGGCGTGTTGAGAGGATTCACGCAGCTCCCGCCGTTGAATCATGCGTCCAGCATGGCGAATGGCGCACCCCGCCGTCCTACATTTCATCTCCGTGCGTACCGGTTTGGTACCTGCGGGATGCTACTACATCTTGTATTGGAAGGCGAATAACCCACTACATCTAGCGGGCGGGCGTGGAACTGGCGACGCAAGCCCACGAACAAGGTACGCTTGCCGGCACCAGATTCAATGATACGGGAGCGCTGTATTGACTGACTCGATGATCGAAGGCCGTACCCTCCACCAGAAAGTCGGGTTATTCCTGGGGCCCTTGCTGGCGTTGCTGATGATGCTGTCGGGAGCACCCGAAGGACTGTCGGAATCGGGGTGGAACACGGCGTCGATAGGCGTATTGATGGCCGTTTGGTGGGCGACTGAGGCCGTACCCATCGCGGTCACGGCGTTACTCCCGCTGGTCTGTTTTCCACTACTCGGCATCGCGACCATTCAAAACACGGCCGCGCCGTATGCGAACAAGGTGATTTACCTGTTCCTCGGAGGATTCATTGTTGCGTTCGCCATGCAGCGATGGAATTTGCACAAGCGTATCGCACTGACTGTTTTGCAGCACGCGGGTGGCGACGGCCGCTCGTTGGTCGGCGGATTCATGCTGGCCAGCGCCGTCATCAGCATGTGGGTGATGAATACATCAACGACGATGATGTTGCTGCCGATAGCCATCAGCATCATCACCGTGATTCACAGATCGGTCGCCGGACTTACCGACAAAGCGAAGGAGGATTTTCAGTATTCCCTGCTACTCGGCGTTGCCTACGGTGCGACCATTGGCGGCATGGCCACACTGGTCGGCACGGCGCCCAACGCTTTGCTGGCCGCGTTCATGCAGGAAAACTACGGCACAGAAATCGACTTTGCGAGCTGGATGTTGGTGGGACTGCCGCTTAGCGCATTGATGTTGCCGCTTGCCTGGCTGACGCTAACGCGCTGGATATTCAAAGTCGACTTCAAAACGTCGGGCGAAGGTCGTGCCGCACTGCACAAGATGAAAGACGAGTTGGGCCGCATCACAGTGCCGGAAATACGCGTCGCCATTGTCTTCATTCTAATGGCGGCGACCTGGGTCCTGCGACCCTTGCTCGTCAAGCTACCGGGATTGGGCGCCCTTGATGACTCCGGCATAGCGATGGCAGGAGCTATCTCTCTGTTCCTGATCCCGAGCGGTGAAAAAAGCGACCCTCTGTTGCTGCGCTGGCAATACGCGGAGAAGCTTCCATGGAGCGTCTTGATACTTTTTGGCGGCGGCCTGACGCTTGCCAGTGCCGTTACCCGCACGGGCCTCGCCGAATGGCTGGGCAGCGCCCTGCAGGCTGTCGGCATGCTGCCCCTGCCGGTCATCGTGATCATCGCCGCTGCCATGATTATTTTCCTGACCGAACTGACCAGCAATATTGCAACGACGGCAACGTTTCTGCCGGTTGTCGGTGCAATCGCTATCGAGTCGGGTTTCGACCCGATCGTCCTGGCCGTCCCGGTGACCTTCGCTGCAAGCTGCGCGTTCATGCTCCCGGTCGCAACTCCACCGAATGCGATCGTGTTCGGATCGGGCATGCTGACCATACCTAAAATGGTGCGTGCTGGAATGCTGCTCAACCTTGTGGGCATTGTTCTCGTATCGTCGGTCGCCCTGTTTCTTGCTCCCAAGTTTCTCTAGACAAATTTCTCTGGTGAGGTGCCGCTTTGAGTAACGACTACGCGATCGACAAGCGAAACAAAGTGCGCCAGCTGCGCGACAAAGCGGCTTATGATAAAGAAACGGTGCACGCCATTTTGGACGCGGGACTACTGGCACACGTCGCCTTCGTACAGGATGGACAGCCCGTGGTCGTGCCGATGCTCTACGGCCGGCTCAACGAGACCGTATTTCTTCATGGCGCGAGAAAAGCGCGCATCATTCGCTTACTCGAGGGCACCGGCACAGCGTGCATGAATGTCACGTTAGTCGACGGGCTCGTGTACGCGCGGTCAGCGTTCAATTCATCGATGAACTACCGTTCCGTCACGCTATTTGGCAGCGCTCGCCTCATTGATGACGATGCGGAAAAACGTGCTGCACTGCGGTTGATCACCGAATGCACGATGCCGGGCCGCTGGGATGAGCTCCGGGACCCGCTTGAAAAGGAAGTCCGCATGACTGGCGTCATTGCGCTTGATATTGAATCCGCATCAGCAAAGGTGTCGACCGGCATGCCAGAAGACGAGGACGAGGATTACAGCATTCCGGTCTGGGCCGGCGTATTGCCGCTCCGCGCGCAGTTCACCAACTTGCAAACCGATGACCGCGTCCTCGACGGTGTTGAAGCCTCGGACGTTGTGCGCGCGATGGAAGGCAAGGTCCTCTAGGCCGACAGCGCTATAGCAAGTCCTGGGTGTGCTCCGCTTCCAGGCGCAACAGCGCTTCCTTGGTATCAAGGCCGCCACCGAATCCCGTCAGATCTCCGCTGCTGCCGATAACCCGATGACATGGCAGCACGATCGGCAGCGGGTTGCGACCGTTCGCCGCACCGACTGCGCGTACCGCCTTCGGCTTGCCAATTCGTCGGGCAATCTCACCGTAGGACACGGTTTCGCCATACGGAATGTCCTGCAGCGCTTTCAGGACGCTGACCTGGAATTCCGTACCGTCGAATCGCAGGGGCAGATCGAACGATTTTCGTTTGCCTGAAAAATATTCGCCAAGTTGCTCGCAGGCGCTGGCGAGCGGTTTTTCATTGTAAATCCAGTCGGGTTCCGGATCGCGGCGCATCGAGCCCTGCGGGAATCCGATCATTGCCAGCCCGTCACCGTCGCCGGCCAGCAACAGCTCGCCAATGGGAGTTTCGAAATAACAGTAATACATACTTAGCCTCCAGCCCCTGCAGCGGAGCCCCAGATCAATAGTGCCGCGTAAGCGCGCCACGGTCGCCATGCCTCGGCGCGCCGTAGCAACTCCGCCGACTTCATTCTTTCGCCACGCTCTTCATCGAAAGCCCGCAGCAGCCCGAGATCACCGGCCGGAAACGCGTCCGGATTTTTTAACGCTCGCATTGCGACGTATTGAGCGGTCCAGTCACCGATGCCGGGTATCAGTTTCAGTGCATCGGCAAACGCATCCGGATCCTGCGCGGCATCGAAGCAGATCTGTCCGTTACTGGTCGCTTTCGCAACGGCTCGAATGGTGCGCGCGCGACTACCGATGATGCCCAACGTTTCGAGTCGGGCACGCTTAAGCCTTTCGGGCCCGGGAAACAGCTGATCCGGTGCACGCGGCACGCCCTCAACCGACACATCGACCTTCTCTCCGTAACGAGCCGCTATCCGGCCGGCCAGTGTCGTGGCTGCTTTAACCGAAACCTGCTGTCCGAGAATCGCGCGAACAGTGAGTTCGAAGCCATCCCAGGCGCCGGGTACGCGAATGCCTGGGTTTTGTCTCAGCTGGCGCTTCATGAACGGGTCGCGAGCCAGGACCGTGCGCACATCGCTGATCGACGCATCGAGATCAAACAGGCTGCGTACACGCTGCACTGCGGCAATCAGTGAGACCGTGGCGATGCCATGAAGTCTGAGCAGTAGTGTGCCGCCGGCATCGCGCACGTCGATAACGCCGCGTTCATCGCCAATAGCTATCGTCCGCAGGTAACGATCGCCATGCACCTGCTCGACCCCTGGCGTTGCCCTGGCCGCGAAGAACCCCAGCAAGGCGGGCCAATCGAAGGGGCTGCGGTAGGCGAGCTGCACGCTGAATGCACTGTCGACGACAGCGGATTCTCTGCCCCGCCGTAATTCGCGCGGTGTCCGGTCGTAAGTTTTGCGAAAAGTATCGTTAAAGCGTCGCGTACTGCCAAAGCCAGAAGCGACTGCAATATCGCGCATCGGTAACGACGTCTGGTCAATCAGTGCCTTGGCAAAATGCAGCCGCTGAGTGTGTGCTACCGCCAGCGGACTCGCACCGAGATGCCGCGTGAAGAGCCGGCGCAAGTGTCGGCTGGTGACGCCAAGCCTGTCAGCAAGTTCGTCGACGTTGCCCTCATCAAGAGCGCCTTCGGCAATCAGCCGCAACCCGCGGCGAACCGTGGTCGAGGTACCGGCCCACGCCGGCGTGCCGGGAGCGCACTCGGGTCGGCAACGCAGGCAAGGACGATAGCCGGCTTCACCGGCGGCAGCGGCCGTGCGATAGAAAGTGACGTTCTCGCTCTTCGGCGAATTTGCCGGGCAGATGGGTCGGCAGTAGATACCGGTAGTTTTTACCGCGATGAAGAACTGACCATCAAAGCGCGCGTCGCGCGACAGTCGCGCTCGTTCAAAAATTTCGTTCGTCGTAGTCACGGCAACTCCTTCACGACGAAGTATACGCTCGCGACTTAAACAAACTAGCCAGAATCGGACCTGTAAATGAAAAAGCCGGACAGCCCTCTCAGGCTGCCCGGCTTCCCGGTTCTTACGTCACATGCTTAGGCGGCGGATCGAGCTGCCGTCGCTTGCCGCTGTTCCAACCATTGCTGCAGTGCGTCAGAGTCGCCAATGCGCTGGCCGTCAACGAAGACCTGCGGATAGGTGTGCTCTTCCGAGAAAGCACGCAGTGACTGGTCGCTGAAGTCGCGACCCAGCAACAGCTCTTCAAACTCGATGCCGGCATCGCGCAGCTGACCCTTGGCACTTGCGCAGAACGGGCAGCCGTCACGCGTCAAAAGCGCTACGTCGTTAGGAGCCTTTACCGACGGAGCGAGGTATTTAAGCATGGTGTCAGCGTCGGACACATGGAACGGATCGCCCGGCTCCTCTGGCTCAACGAACATCTTCTCAATGACGCCATCACGAACCAGCATTGAGTAGCGCCATGAGCGCTTGCCGAAGCCTAAGTCTTCCTTGCCAACCAGCAGACCCATACCTGCGGAGAAGTCACCGTTACCGTCAGGCAGGAACGTCACGCGATCAGCTTTCTGGCTGCGCTGCCATTCGTTCATGACAAATGCGTCATTAACTGAAACGCAAATCACATCGTCGACGCCGTTCGCTTTGAATGACGGTACGAGCTGGTTATAGCGCGGCACGTGTGATGACGAACAGGTCGGTGTGAAAGCACCAGGCAGCGAAAACAACACGACGGTCTTGCCAGCGAAAACATCATCGCTGGTGAGCTCGACCCACTCGTGCTCACGACGGGTCTTAAAGGTAACGCTGGGTATCTTCTGGCCTTCCAGATTCTTGAACATTGATTTTCTCCGATTTAAGGGTTGTGGGTCATACCAACAGGCTTCGACTGTCTCGCGTGCTTGAGCACAGGGCCACAATACCGAGGGCTGACTATTTAATAAAGTGGTTTAATTGTATCATTATATGCTATTTTTTCGATCATATGAAAGCGCCCACAATCAAACAACTGCAGTATTTCCTGGCCCTCACGGAAACCCGGCATTTCGGCCATGCCGCGAAGCGCTGCTTCGTCTCGCAATCGGCGTTCAGCAACGCCATCAAGGAGCTGGAGACGACTCTCGATGCGGAGCTGGTTGACCGAACCAATCGCAGCGTGACGATAACGGCGACTGGGCAACAGGTTGCCGTACAGGCAAGGCTCGTCATGAGCGACGTCGAAAGTCTTGTCGAAAGTGCACGCGGGCATAAAGACCCCCTCACCGGAGAGTTGCGCCTGGGAGTAATTCCGACGATCGCACCTTTCCTGTTACCGGAGGCGCTGCCGCGGCTACGCGCGAAATATCCGGAGCTGCGCTTGCTACTAACCGAAGACCAGACCCAGCGCATCTACGACCGCCTGATGGACGGCGAACTCGACGTGCTGTTGATGGCGCTGCCCTGGCGTACGCAGGGCGCTGTCGAACTGCCATTGTTCGAAGATCCTTTCTGTCTTGCCTGTCACGAAGACACGCAGCTCGTCGACCCGGATAACTACCGCTTCAATCGTCTGGATTCGGACAGCATCCTGCTGCTGGAGGACGGCCACTGCCTGCGCGAACACGCCCTGGCGGCTTGCCGCATTCGCAATACGCAAAAGGTCTCGAGATTCGGCGCCAGCAGCCTGCTCACACTGGTTGAAATGGTGGACGCTGATCTGGGCATCACGTTCCTGCCGGAAATGGCGCGAGGATCTTCTTTGCTGCGCAACACGCACGTACAGCTCCATGAAATGAGCGAAACGAGCTATCGGACCATCGGCCTCGTCTGGCGGAAGGGCAGCCGGCGGGAAGAGGAATTTCGGCTGCTTGGCGAGTTCTTCAACGAATAACGCTAAAATCAGCCGTCACAATCAGCCGTCACAATCAGCCGTTGCGGACCCATAGGCAGGAATGCGTATTGTCGTCACTTTCAGGCGACCGCAACATGATCTTAATGAGGGAATCGATGTGACACGACGAGTGCTGATGTTAGCCGCCGTATTATTGCTGACGGCATGCGCGAACGACACGGCGAACCGTGCTGAGATTGAGACTGGGCCATTTTCTGCGGACAAACTTGCCGCAGTTGATGGTGAAAAGGCTTACAAAAAATACTGCGCCGGCTGCCACGAAACCGGTATGTTGGGCGCGCCGATTGTCGGCGATGCCGGTGAATGGGAAGGCCGGTCCCAGCTTTGGGATGCCGTCCTGTTCGACCACGCGATTACCGGCTACCTCGAGATGCCTGCAAGAGGCGGACGCATGGACCTGCCTGACGAATTGGTAAAAGCAGCGGCGGAGCACATGCTGGAAATCACGTTCCCCGACCGGCTGCATGACTGCAACCCGCCGTCATGTACTGACAACGGGACGTAATACCGCGCTTTGTAATTTTAACCAGAGCCAGAGTGCGGCGGCACCGATAAATGGGGAGGTCACAAGGCCCGGAAAGTAGCCGTTGACGGCGAGCGCCAGCAACGGATGCGCAATCGCGTTCAGCATCCCGGCAAGTGCAAGAAACCAGGCAGCAAAAAACGCGACCGGCTTCGCAGATTGCACGCCCGGGACAGCAGCAATCCAGATCACGATCCAGGCAAGATTAGAACCTACAAAAAACGACAATGCTTGGAACAATGCTCAGCATCGACAGCACACTCCCTGGACGGCGTTGGCCAAGACGATCTCACCACGACCGGTTAACGCAGGTTACCTGAATCTGCGGTCCGCCGGGGTCGCCCTTGCCGCTGGCCGGCGCATCCTCTATAACAACGAGCAGTAGCCGCGCTGCTGAAGCCCCAGGGACTGCAGCAGCCTGCTAGAATTGCGTGCCACCGGGCGCAGGGAATGGACTGGAGACAACCACGTGTCGCAAGATGCACTTTACAAGTTTTTACAATCGCTAGCCGCCGATCTGAACGGCAAGCTGGTCAAATTGCCGTCTTTTCCCGAAGTCGTCATGCGCATCCGAGCGGCGCTCGACGATCCGGACACGACGGGCGAAGATATGGAGACGATCCTCCATATGGATGCCGTTCTGGCGTCGCGCATACTCATTCTCGCCAACTCCGCGTACTACAACCCGGCCAGCAATAAGGTTGAAAGCCTGAATGCTGCGGTAAGCCGCATCGGCTTCGAGCAGGTACGAACGGCGGCCATTTCGTACGCCTTAGAACAGTTGTATGCATCAGAAAAACTGAAACCGCTCAAACACGAGCTGCGCAAGAACTGGACGGCGGGGCTCAGTCTTGCAGCGCTATCAGAAGCGGTCGCGCGAAAATGCACGAAGTTCGAGCCTGACAGTGCATTTGTCGCCGGACTGTTGAACCGCATCGGCGTTTTGTACATTTTCTCGAAATACGAGGAATACCCGATGCTCCTGCAGGACGAGGAAGCGCGACAAGACCTCATCGACGAGTGGGCCGCGCCGATCGGCGAAAGTATTGTCGCCAACTGGGACTTTCCCGAAGAGATTGTACGAACCTTAAACCCTTCCGTTGACGACACGATGGCACGCCGTGGCGACGTGACCCTCGTCGACGTCGTGACCATTGCCAAGCTGTCATTAGATGGCGACGAAACCGAGTGGCAGGACTCCATGTTGGCGAAACGCCTTACGCTCGACGCGAAAACGATGGCTGCGGTCATTGACCTGTACGAACAGCGACTGGAGTCGCTGACCACCGCGCTGCACTAGCGATGGAGCCCTGCGGACTTGGTTCCTGCATCGACATTGCGTAGTATTCCACGCTTTAAAAACCCGGACATGGGATCGGATCAAACGGATGTCGCAGGAAGTCTATTTCAGTTTTGTAAAAGGGCTAGCGGAAGACCTCAATAGCGAGAACATCAAGCTGGCCTCATTCCCCGAGGTCGTTATCCGCATAAGAGCCGCGCTCGATGACCCGGAAACCACAAGCATGGACATCGAACATGTCCTGCAGATGGAACCGGTGCTGGCATCGCGAATGCTCGTCCTCGCCAATTCGGCGTTTCACAATGCCGCGGGCATCAAGGTCGAAAGCCTGCATGCTGCGGTAAGCCGTGTTGGCTTCGAGCCTGTACGCACGGCTGCCATTTCGTATGCCGTTGAACAGCTGTATGCGTCCAAGAATCTGGGGCCGTTAAAGAACGAGCTCCACAAGGTCTGGTCATCGGGTCTTAACCTTGCAGCGTTGGCGGATTCGATAGCTCGAGAGTGCACCACGCTGGACCCCGACAGCGCGTTTATCGCCGGCCTGCTCAACCAGATCGGGATCCTGTACCTCTTTTCCAAGTATCAGCAGTATCCAACGTTGCTGGAGGACACTGAGTCTCGGCAGAACCTCATAGACGAGTGGGCGGCACCAGTCGGCGAGAGCATCGTTGCGAACTGGGGATTCTCCGAAGCGATTCAGCACAGTGTGAATCCGGCTGATAAAGAAGAACGAAGAGGCCGCAGGGAACCAAACCTCACCGACATTGTTGTTACCGCCAAGCGGTCACTCGATCCGGAGCAGACGGATTGGCCAGACTCCGACGAGGCGAAGCGCCTGCAGCTAACGCCTGAGAAAATGACGTCGGTGATTGAACAGTACAAATCGCGGCTGGAATCGATCACGTCATCACTTCGCTAGCGATACCGAAGTCGCGGCATAAAAAAGGGGGTCCAATTGGACCCCCTCGTTTATTTGGTGCCGGCACCAAGAGTCGAACTCGGGACCTACTGATTACAAATCAGTTGCTCTACCAACTGAGCTATGCCGGCTGAATGTGCACGCGCTGTGCGCATGGGGGCCGAATTATTCGCTTTTCGGCAGCGCCTGACAAGGGCTGGGCGCGCAGTTTATGGCGGGCCCGTAGTTTATGGAGGGCATGGTTTATGGCGGGCACGTCGCTTCCCCGCGCAGCGAGACCTGGTCCTCACCGTATTTCTCGACGATAGCGCCAGCACCGCGCCCCGGCGGCAGGCGTAGGTCAACGAAGTACACGGTGCGTTCCGCCATGCGCGCTGAGACATCGGCAACGTATCCCAGCGAACGTGCCCGTAGCTCGACTTTTTCCGCGCCATCCATATCGTCGAATACGCCGAGCGAGATCTTCGGGCCCTCGTCATCGGTCCGCACGAGATAGGCCTCCGGCAGACCTCCCTCACTGAGCGTATCCAGCATGTCGCTGGCGACCGAATCGGACTCGATGTCGCGAATCTGTACCCAATGGCCGACAAAAACTTCGGCGTCCATGCTGCGGGTGTTCGCTTTCATGCCCTCGCCTGAATACTCCAACAGCGCGGCGTCCGCGTCGGTTTGCTCTCGCAGCGGTCCAATGGTCACGCAGGAACGTCCGACGACAGCCTCGAGATCGCCGGGCTGCCCTGCGCCAAGAATTGCGCCAACGCTCGCCACAGCATCGGCATCCGGCGTGGCGGCAACCTCGATAGGTGGGCCGAAGTCGGTCTCGTCGACGATGGCACTACCAGGCGTTGGCGGCTCTTCCTGGTACATGCCCCACAGAAAGTACAGGACATTGGCAAGCACCAGTAGCAACAGCAGATTCTTCATTGGTCAATGTCCAGTTTGCACACGCGGACCTAGAATGCGCGAGGTAATTCCGGCCGTCAAGGTACGGCACTCACCACCGATCCTGAGGTAACACGGCGCATCGCGTCGGCCGTCTCAATCAGCAGCGCGCCGTCCTCATCAATGCCCGCTGCCACACCGGAGACTTTTTGCCGTTGCGTCTCGACCGTTACCTGCTTGCCCCGCAGCCAGTCATGGGCTGGCCAGCGGCGATAGAACGGTGCAAATCCGCACGCCTCATACTCTGCAAAGGTCGCGTATGTTTCATTCATCAACTGTGCCGTCAATCGTTCGCGCGCGGGTAATTCGGCGCAGCGACTTTTCAAGTCAACGGCAACGAGCATTCGATCGGGGCCCGGCTCGTGATCAAACAATGCGTGATCAAACATTACATCGTCAAACGTTGCCCCCACGTCAATATTCAGGCCCACACCGGTCACGATGCTGACCACCTCTTGCCCTTGCGACTGCGCTTCCGTCAATATGCCGCCAAGTTTACCGTCACCCAGGACAAGGTCGTTCGGCCATTTCAGCATCACGTCGGGCACATCGCAGGCTCGCAGTGCCCGGATAACGCCAAGCCCGATCGCCAGCGTTAGCGCCGAGAGGTTTTCAGGTTTACGTGCAAATGTATAAGCAATCGACACGCAGAGGCCGGTGCCGGGCGGTGAGTGCCAGCTTTTTCCGTAGCGCCCACGGCCCGCAGTTTGATTAAGCGTCGCCGCAGTGCGAAATAACCCTGACCGCGGTCCCGGTTGCTGCACGAGGTAGCTGTTGGTGGAGTCGATTTCGTCGAAAATCTCAAGCGACTCAAGGTGCGCACTGGTCACATCGACGAGCCCAGCACGAATACCGTCAGCATCAAGTGTTGTCATCGCCCTTCGTCGCGGCTTTCGCAAACAGCATGACCTT
>CAZTQL010000063.1:0-14826 GCA_964615665.1 uncultured Woeseiaceae bacterium
ACTTCAACACCATCGAACCGCACCTGGGTGATGAAGCAGCGCTGAAGTCGCTTGTCGACGCGGCCCACGCTCGCGGTCTGAAAGTGCTGCTGGACGTCGTCTATAACCATTCCGGCTATGGTTCAAAATTCGAGACAGACCCCGAGTTTCGAGGCTGGGTTCGGACCCGGCCCATGGACTGCGGCGCCGATCGCGAACTTTGTCAGGTTGGAGGTTTACCCGACTTTGACACCGAACGCGAAGACGTTCGCCGCTACCTGCTCGATGCAAATATTGGTCTCGCGAAACGCACTGGTGTCGACGGTTTTCGCCTGGACACGCTCTGGCACATTAATCACGATTTCTGGGCGCTGCATCGTGATGAGACCCGGCGTATCCTGGGAGACGATTTTTTCCTTCTGGGTGAGGTCTGGGGCGGTGACGCACGCGTGCTGGATCAGTGGTTCGAACCGGACGAGATCGACGCCGGCTTCGACTTCAGTTTCAAGGGTAGCTGCCAGGGGTTCGTAAAAGGCAGGGGCCGAACCATCGCGTTTTCGCGCTACCTCGCAAAACGCCATGTCATTCGCGACGGTTACCAACTGGCCCACTACCTGTCGACGCACGACGAGCCGATGGCACTGCACGAACTCGACGACAGCGTGCCTCGTTTCAAACTTTGCGCCGCCATTCAGATGGCCGTGCTGGGGATGCCAGTCATTTACTACGGTGAGGAAGTGGCGCGCGGTGGCAGCGTGTGGCCAACAAATCGAAACGATATGCCTTGGGGCAAACGCGATATCCGTCCGGGCAAGGGCGTGAAGCGCGACGAGGGCCTGCGTGATTATTACCGGAAGATTATCGCGGCGCGCCGTGACCACCCGGCATTAAGTCGCGGCGAGTATGTTGAAATTTCCACGGAGGGCGATTTGCTGGTTTTCGCGAAACACCATGAAGAATCAGGTGATGCTGTTATCGTGGCGATAAATCGCGGCGATGCAGCAGCGACCGTCCAGGTTGCGGTTCCGGCAAAGTGGGGCAGCGCGAGCGCGCGTGAGATTATCAGTGGCTCGAGGTTGCCTGCAGGCACGACACTTGAGGTCACCGTGCCGGGCCGTACGGCACAGTACTGGGCGGCTGACGCCGCAGCAACATAGAGGGTAGAGAGCCAATGGCACGCATAGTATTCGACCATTGCGCAAAGCGTTTCGGCGACGTGCGCGTAATCGACGACCTCAACCTCGAAATCAAGGATGAGGAGTTCATGGTTTTCGTCGGCCCTTCCGGCTGTGGAAAGTCGACCGCGCTTCGAATGATCGCCGGCCTCGAAAACATCTCGGAAGGCGAACTCTCCATCGGTGATCGCGTTGTCAATGACGTGCATCCGAAAGACCGTGATACGGCGATGGTGTTTCAGAGCTATGCACTGTATCCGCATATGACGGTGCGGGAGAACATTTCGTTTGGCCTGAGAATTCGCAAGATGCCGGCTGCGGAGATCGACAAGTTGGTCAATGACGCTGCCGAGATTTTGGGCCTGACGCCGCTACTGGATCGTAAGCCGAAAGCGCTCTCCGGCGGACAGCGCCAGCGCGTTGCGTTGGGGCGCGCCATTGTGCGCAAGCCCTCGGTCTTTCTCTTCGACGAACCGCTGTCGAATCTGGACGCGGAGCTGCGCGTGCAGATGCGCGCCCAGATCAGTCAGTTACAACGTCGGCTGAAGACAACGACGGTTTATGTGACTCATGACCAGATAGAAGCGATGACCATGGGTCATCGTATCGCGGTTCTCAGCCCCGCGCTCGAGGATCATTCGACAAACCTCATGCAATGTGGCACGCCGCTGGAACTCTACGATCACCCCGATAATTTGTTTGTTGCAAAGTTTATCGGCACGCCGAACATGAATATTGTAGAGGCAACACTTAGTGAGAGCGGTGACCGGGTGCAGCATCCCGCATTCACGGCGCCTCTGCGGGAAGCACGAAACAATGGGGGCGGCGAGCGGCGTGGGAAGACTGTCGTGGTTGGTATCCGCCCGGAAAACATCGGCGCGCCCGACGAACTGGAAAGTGCCAACCCGGTTCGTTTTAGCGGCGTCATTGAAATTATTGAGACCGTGGGGCATGAAATCATAATTCATGCCCGGGTCAACGACGAACTCATCATCGCGAAGCTGGGTTCGCACCAGGCTTTGCCGGACTACGGGCAAACCATTGAGCTGGCACTCGATGCCGATGCTCTTCATCTTTTTAACCCCGAAACTGAGCAGCGCATGTAGCGACTGCTCTGGAGATTCGGGCGCAGTACGAGGGAAACATGAATAACGTAAGCAGACTGACTGACATCCTGATTCGATCCGCGGCGCTTTGCGCGGTTGTATTCTTCGCAATTCTGCCGGCGATGGCCAGTGCCGAGCTTGTCGTCTGGCATGCCTATCGTGGCGCGGAGAAAGCCGCATTTGAGAAGGTCATCGAAATGTACAACGAGCAGCAAACGGACGAGAACGCGAAGGCGCGGCCGCTGGCTGTTCCCTATGATGCTTACGCCGATAAAATTACGGCCGCCATTCCCCGCGGCAAGGGGCCGGACGTCTACATTTTTGCGCAGGATCGCCTGGGCGGCTGGGTCGAAGCCGGCAAAACCGTTGAGTCTGTCGACTTCTACATCGATGATGAGCTGCTCGACTCGCTGTTGCCCGGCATGATGGATGCGATGACGTATCGTGACACGATTTTTGGCATCCCATTGAACTACAAAAGTATCACCATGATCTACAACAAAAACGTGGTGAAGGAGCCGCCGACGACCGTTGCGGAGCTCCTGGCGTTTGCGAAAACCAAGACTAACGTCGGTAGCGGTAATTTTGGTCTTGCTTACGAATACTCGAACTACTTTTTCCATGCTGCGTTGATGAACGCGTTCGGTGGCGAGGTCTTTGCGCCCGGGCCGGAACCGGTGATCGATTCGCCCGAAAACGTTGCGGCAATCAAGGAAATGCTGCGCTGGTACAAAACCGAGGGTGTGTTGCCAGATGACCCTTCGGCAGCGTTGATTTCCTCGTTGTTCAATTCCGGCAAAGCACCAATCGTTTTTTCGGGGCCGTGGTTTCTGGGTGAAATCGAAGGCGACGTAAATTACGGACTTGCGCCGCTACCGACGGTTGAAGCGGCGGGCGGCGCGCCAATGCGTCCCTGGCTGACAATCGAGGGCGTTTATATATCGCCGCATTCGGAAAAACTGGACGAGGCTTTCGAGTTCGCACGTTTTCTGGTTTCCGAAGAGGCGGCCAAGGTGTTGGCGCTGGAGGGTGGACAGCTGCCAACCAACAAGGCCGTTTATGAACTTCCTGAAATCGCCAACAACTCGACATTGTCAGCGTTCCGCAAGCAGCTCGAAACTGCTGTACCGATGCCAAACTATGCCGAAATGACGATGATGTGGTCACCGGTAACAACCGCAATGAACAAGATCGTCAAAGGTTCGGCCAGCCCGGAAGCAGCGCTTGCCGAGGCTCAGGAAAGAGTTAAGAAGGATATCGATGTGCTGAGGACGAGTCGCTAGTGCGATGGCCGATGCTGCTCAAATACCGGCGAATTTGCTGATCGAGCGCAGCGCTGATGACAGCGCGCGGCCGGCGCGGATTCATCCCGTGTTGCTGGGCGGTCTGTTGTGCACACTACTGGCCGTCGTGATGACGAGCGTTTTCCAGTCGCAGTATGTAGAAAATACTCTCAGCGACGCGCGTCAACGTGACGTCATCGTGCACGGCATGGCGCTCGCCGACATTGTTGGTGGCATCGAGGCGGCCGCAAGTAAGGAGTCCGCTGCCAAGTTGGACGAACTGCTTGCTACCTGGCAGTTAAAGTTTCCGGATGTCAGCAACGTCCGCGTATTGCGACTGAACGGCGCACGGCTGCTTGCCTCAACAAATCCCGTAGACTCCGCCAAAAAGGCTCTGCCGCGACGCCTGGTGCGAGATGAAAAAGAGATCTTCGATCTTGCGAAGGAATTGAGTGCGGCCGTCGAGACCAACCGGGATGAGGGTGTGAGTCGTAAGCGCCAGATACTGCTCGATCCGGTCGGTGCCGACAGTGTCAATATTTCGCTGCCGTACTTCACATCAAAAGGCGGCGAAGTCGCTGGTCTTGTACAGCTCACCAAACGCGTTGAGCCCGTCGAATCGCGCACAGGTCTGGTGGGTGCGATCTTCTCGCTGGCGATCGTCGCTGTGCTGAGTTACATCGCCTGCGCCGCCCTTGGACCCCGCAGTCCACCGGGGTCGAGGCCGTGGGTGCTCACGCTCGTCGTTGCGCTGATTTTTTCGCTCGTTTTTCTTGCCCATGCACGCAACGTTGCGGGTAATGGGGCCGAGCTGTCGGCGGCGGTAACCGACAACATTGCCTCGGCCTATCGATCCATTAAGGATCAGGCCGCGACACTGGGCGGGCGTTACGGCCTTGCCATTGGCAGCGAAACCGACAATCGCTGGGATGCGGATGAGTATCAGCGTCCTTATGGTGTTATCGATGCGTCCGGCGCCGTGATTCCGGACGCAGTCGGCGAGCTGACCGCTTCGCGGGCCGCCCCATTCGTTCGCGGCCTTTGGGGTAACTGGGTGGCCGGTCTACTCCTGCTGGGATTCATCGGACTCGGCTATGGTCGCCAGGTGCGCCGCACAATCAGCGAGCATCGTCATGCGTATCTCTATGTCATGCCCGCCATTTTCGCCATGCTCGTTCTGGTGTTCTTCCCGTTCTTTTACGGCATCACGCTGTCATTTACCGATCAGACCATCTTCACGATCAATGAGCCGATCACCGAGGTTTTTGCGGGCCTGAAAAACTACGTTGAGATACTCGGCGACTTCAACGTCGCGACCCAGACGGCACAGGGCTGGGTTTTCAACTACAGCAACTTTTATTGGACCCTGTTCATTACCGTTTCCTGGACCATTTCTAACGTCGCCATCGGTTTGAGTATTGGCATGGCGCTGGCGCTGGCGCTGAATACCAAAGGCTTGAGATTCCGCACGGTGTATCGCGTGCTGCTGATTTTGCCCTGGGCGATTCCGAACTACATCACAGCCCTGATCTGGAAAGGCATGTTTCACCCGCAGTTTGGTGTGATCAATCAGGTCATCCAGATTTTTGGTGGCAGTCCGGTGGCGTGGTTCGACGGTGTTTTCAGCTCTTTCATCACGGGTCTTGCGACCAACGGCTGGCTGAGTTTTCCGTTCATGATGGTTATCGTACTGGGTGCGCTGCAGTCGATATCGCAAGACATGTACGAAGCGGCAACGGTTGAGGGCGCCAGCCGATGGCAGCAGTTTCGCTACATCACATTGCCATCGCTGAAACCGACGGTAATTCCTGCGGTCATCATCTCGGTGATCTGGACCTTCAACATGTTTAACGTGATCTACTTAGTCTCTGGCGGCGCACCGGCTGGTGCGAACGAAATCCTGATCACCGAGGCGTACAAGATCGCTTTTGAGAAATACCAGATTGGCTACTCAGCCGCCTACTCAGTCGTGATATTCATGATTCTACTGACCTACGGTGTGTTCCAGACAAGAATGACCAAAGCGACGGAGGCTAACGCATGAGCAAGAAACTCAGAACGGACGGCGAACGTTCGCATGTCCTGCTGCATATTGGACTGATCATCTTTACGACGCTGGCCATCTACCCGGTGTTGTGGGTCTTCAACCGCGCGTTTTCAGGGAACCAAAGCCTGGTGGATGTGGACCTGCCAGCCGATCCGAGCGTCATGGATCGCCTGCGCTATGTCGTTCCCTGGCCCAATGAGGTCTCGCTCTCCAATTTTGTCGATGTAATGACCGACCAGCCCTTTCTCACCTGGATGTGGAACAGCTTCATCGTTGCCTCGGCGACGACCGTGCTGGGGGTCTTCATGGCCTGCACGGCCGCCTACGCTTTCTCGCGCTTCCGCTTTCCGGGCCGGGAAACCGGGATGCTGGCGTTCCTGGTTTCGCAAATGTTTCCCGGCACGCTGATGCTGGTGCCGCTATTCGTGATATTGGTGAGCTGGCTGAATCTCGGGAATACCTTTACGGCGCTGATCCTGGTGAATTCGACCGTGGCAATTCCGTTTTGCGTCTGGATGCTGAAGGGTTACTTCGATACGATACCCATAGAAATTGAGGAGTCAGCGATCATGGACGGGGCTTCCCGCCAAGTGATCTTTTTCAAGATTATTCTGCCTTTGGCGAAACCGGCCGTCGCTGTCACCGCGCTGTTCACGTTCATGACGGGTTGGAACGAATTCATCCTCGCGGCGACGTTCCTCGAAGAAGAGCTTAAGTATACTGCCCCGGTCGGGCTGAAATTCTTTGTTGGCGGGTTTTCGTCGCAGTGGGGCTATTTCGCAGCAGGGTCCATCATTGTGTCCATACCGGTCGTTATACTCTTCATCTTCATGCAGAAATACCTGGTTTCAGGGCTGACTGCAGGTGGCGTGAAAGGATAATTAGTTGATAAGATGTGTTTCTGATTAAGTAGGGGTCAATCATGATTATTTGCAGATTTCTCTTTGTCTTTTCGGCATTGGCCGCCGGCGCCGTCCAGGCGCAGACTGTTACGCTGACGGACCCAACAGGTGACGACAATGGTCCCGGGGCATACATTTACCCGACTGACGCCGTTTATTCTCCGGGTTCTTTCGACCTGACCGAACTCGAAGTGAAAAAGAAGGGCAAGAACGTCGAGTTCGAGGCCTCCGTGAATCAGCGACTTGAAGATCCCTGGGGCATGGACGTCGGTTTTGCCGTGCAGATGATCTTCATCTTCATCGACACCGACGGGCAGGAGGGCAGTGGACACACTGAGGGCCTTCCCGGTCTTAACGTGCAGTTTGCCCCTGGCGACGCCTGGGACAAAGTGGTCTTGCTCTCGCCGCAGCCGCAGTCCCGCGTTATGGCCGAGGTCAGCGCAAAGGCGGCGGCCATGTCGGGCGACATCTTGATTCCGCGGCGCACGACCGGTCGTGGCAAGTCGATCAGCGGCAAGGTGAAGGCTGATGAATTTGGCGGCGGCGATCCGTCAACCTGGGGTTACCAGGTGGTCGTGCAGTCCAACGAAGGGTTCCCGGCGAAAACGGATCTCCTGACTCGGCGTGTCAATGAGTATGAGGGTCAACACCGTTTTGGTGGCGGCAACGATATGATGTGCGATCCTCACGTTTTGGACGTGCTTGCCGGTAACGGCGACGGCTCGGATGACGAGGTCGCCGCGCAGCACGAGATGTTGAAATTCAACTGCAGCATGGACGGTTCGTCAGACGAACTGGCCACGCTTACGATGGTCCGGCGTTAATCGCGCTCGGAGGGGAGAGGGACAAATGAAAATCATGAAGACACCCTTGCTCGTAGCTGCGTTTGCTGCGGGGCTGCTCGCCATGACGGGAGTCCAGGCCCAGGAGGTCGGCGAGATCCAGTGGTTCGGCAGCGTTTATGCCAAGTTTTTGGACGGCGACCGCCGCCTTGAAAGCGCGCTGTACAACAACGCCGAAACCACGCCTGGAGAATCCGGTGGCGACCAGGGCCAGGGTATCGAGTTCGAGCTGATGTTCAATTCGCAGATTTCCAGCCAGGTCGAAATCGGTGGGCGCATCAAGGCGCGTTTCAATAAGAACTTCTGGACAAACTTTGGTGGCTTCGGTCCCCAGGAAGAAGACGAACGCTCGGCACAGTACATGAAGCTCAGAGGTGTGTGGGCACGCATCACGCCGGGCTATGACTGGATCGATTCTGCGACGATCGGGTCCAACGACTGGGGCATGTTCGATCCCTGGACAGTGGGCAAATTCCGCTATATCGATCGCGACAATTCCTCCGGCATCCTGCTGCAGGGCTCGGCATTTGACCGGCGGCTGCGCTGGGACCTTGCGCGTGTCTCACTGGCGCGGCTGTTTCAAGGACCAAACTTCGTGACGACGCCGAATCCTAACGATGAGAGCAACAAGCTGGAGGCTAATGACGCGGCGTGGGTCTTGCAGACCCGGTTTGCGGCAACTGATAACCTGAATTTGACCGGCATATTTGAGTACATTCGCGACAAGGAAATCGACAGCAGCGCCGACTCCGATATTCGTGATGGACAGGAAGTGCAGACGCGTTACGACAACACGATCATCGCGCTGAAAGGTCAATACTCGGGCTTCGATACCGTCGACATAAAAGGTGCGGCGTACTACACCAACTACAATGTCGACGACACGGTGTGCGACACCAGCAGTCTGGAATCATGCCGGTTCAGTCCGACGCCGAAGAAGGGGGTAGATGACACGTCCTGGAAGCTGGACATCGGCTTCAACGAGTTCCTCGTCGAGGATCTGTCGGTCAACATCCAGGCGTTCTTTATCGGCGCCGATTTCGTCTCGGTCACCTCGGCGCGGCGTGAGCAGGATGTGCTGCTGACATCCGGGCACGAAGGTACGTGGGGCTGGGGTCGGCCGGATTACAACTTCGGTAACCGCGGTAACACTAATTCGCTGGCTGGTCTTGGCTACGGTGGTTGGAACCCCGAGACCCAGCAGGTAGTTTCCATGATGGCGGACAACGACTTCACCGATTTCGACGAACCGATGGCAGAAGTTGTTATTGGCTGGAAGGGCTTTACTATCGCACCGAGCTACGTCTGGAATGACTGGGAGTTCACCGGCGAGTACAGCTTCATTGACTACGACACCAACTGGCAGGCTTGCGGCGGCGCCGACAAGGATGTGGGCTGCATCTATAACCGCCAGGAAGGTCTTCATTCCTGGGGTCTCGGCGGCGACTGGCGGTCTCCCTATGCGCTTTACCAAGAGAAAGAAACCGAGATCATGGCACTGTCGGCGGCCTACATGCTTGATGTCGGCGCCGGAGTCGATCTCTTGGCTCGCTTCAAGTACATCAGTGACGAAGACAATCGCGTGACCAATGCGGCGCTGCTGAGTGACGCGTACGATGGTTTTCCTGGAGCGGCCGGTTTTGCTCTCAACCCCGACTGGATTCCCAACGTTGGGCTCGAAGGCTGCGTCACCTGTGACGATCGCACAGCGGATTACTACACCTATCTCGTTTCAGCCGGCTACCAGGCAACCGACGACCTTTACGTGCGCCTGAGCTATCAACGCGATGAAGTCGACCTGATCGACGGCACGATCGATGTGGCGCCGATCGGGCTCAACTTCGAGGGCAGCAACGACTTCGGCTTCGCGGAGTACCTGACCGGCCAACACACGAAGAACCGCATCGGCCTGGAACTGAGCTACTTCCTGCCGGGCGTCGAGTTTGGTGGATCGGTCGACTGGCTGTTTGGCGATTTCCAGCCTGAGTTCCTGGATTACCAGGGTGGGGAGATCGTGCGGCTCGATACGTCGCTGGTGGACTCCGTTGCGACGCCGCTCGGCAATATCGATAAATCAGAAGTAGATCTCGAGCAGTATCGCCTGAAGGCCTTCATGAAAGTCAGCTTCTAGCGATATCGTAGATGTACGACAATCGGGGCAGCGGGCACCAGCTCGCTGTCCCGTTCGTTATCGAAACGATGAAAACGCCTCTTATCCTATTGCTGCTTCTCGCCTCACAACAGGCGTTTGCCGCCGATCTGTTCGAGATTCGTGACCCGGCCGGTGACGACTTCGGCACCGGCGAGCTCCTGTACCCGAATCGCGGTGATCTGCAGCCGGGCGACCTCGATATTCGCTCGTTCAGTGCTGAGAACACAGGTGACGGTACCTGGTTCACCGCCCGGTTTCAGAACCCGGTCCGCGGGCCGGAAAGCGAGGTGACCGAACTCGGGCAGGTGCCCATCTCGCGGATCGCCCGGCATGGTTTTTACACCTTCAATATCGATGTTTACATCGACACCGATGTGATATCCGGTAGTGGGAACACCGAGGGACTGCCGGGTCGAAAGGTGGCGATCGACAGTGCGACAGCCTGGGAAAAGACGGTTTTGCTGACACCCCGCCCCGGTGTTGCCCGGTCGCTGCTGGCTTCGCATTTCGAGCGGGTCGAAGAGCAGGCCCTGCGGGCAGAGCAGGGGCGTGTCACGGGCGATGACAAGAAACGTATAGCGGCGTCGGTCCAGGCACGGCTCAACGAGCGTTACTACATGCCGGATCGCATTCGCGTGCGCAACCGCGAGATCCGTTTTTTTGTGCCTGCTGACTTTCTCGGCGGCGCGGCCAGTGAGGACTGGGCGTACGCGATAGTGGTTACGGGTGCTGATGTGGAGCAGACCGCCCGGCTAGCAAGCGCGTCCAAGGAATTCCGCCTGATGAACCTGCCGATAGAGCGCGGTATCAGTTTTCGGAATTTTGGATTGCGCGGCGAGTCGGATGTGGAACAGCCGCCGGTCGTGGACTACGTCAATCCACTTGCTGGATGGCAGAGGGCGCGGCTGTCAGACTACAATCTGGCGAGGAATCTCTACGCCAGCGTCGTGGGTGTCATACCGAGTGGCAAAAGAATCGACGTAGCACCGCAAGTTAATCGAAATTTGCCACCACCTGAACCGGCATCCCAGCCTCGATCCATTGATGAGCGTCGTCCTGCGGCGGCGAAGAAATCAGCCGCCCCGATTCCGACCGGCGAGAGTCTCGCCGACCGGCTTCGAGCTATACGTGCGCTAAGGGATCAGGGCTTGCTGACCGAGGGCGAGTATCAAACGATCCGCCGGCGTTTATTATCCGAGTACTAAGCCAGACGGTGGAACCCTAATGACCGAGAAGAGCGGAGTCGCTGATGTCAATTAGAATGTCGGCTGCCATCCTTGCAGCACCTTTGTTGTTTGTCCTTCAGGCACCTGGCCTAGCGGCAGAAACCGCCGCAGACTGGGAGGATGACTGCAGCGCTTACGTGAAAATGCTACGCGATGAGGGCGAGGCTGACGATCTTCAAATCACATGGTGCGTTGCGAAGAGCCTGGGTATCAGTCAGGGACTGGAAGCGGGCAGCAAGATCGGGGCCATCAGCATGTCTTCGGCGCTGGTTGTGTCGTTCAGGCTGGATAAGACGGAGGTATTCGAGATGTTCAGCGAGCGCAATGCGGCGAGCCTGCTGCAGATATGCATGCCAATGGATACCGGCGCCCGTGAGAAGATTGAGGCCGTTTACGACTACCTCGAAGCACGTCCGGAGAGGCTGGAACAGCCGGCGGCGCTGGCCTTCTTCGAAGGGCTGCAGGCACGCTGGCCCTGCTCCGAGCCCACCTCCTAGCCCAGGGGTCACGTTACGGGCTGCTCACAGATACAGTCCCCCGGTTTCCTCCAGCCAGTCGGCTATTCGCTCCACAGCGTCAGGGATGCTGTTGTTGGAAACGTCCAGCGTATAGACCGGCAGCATTGAAGCCTCCACCAAGCCGCGCATGAGTTCCTGTTCCTCGATGAACGTCCGCAAATCGTCGTACTGTGACGGGTTGCCGGAGACCTTCAAGCGTTCGGATCTCGCTTTTTCGAAGGACTCCGGCGTTCGAGTACAAAACACCACGTGAAAGCCCAGCGGCTCGAGTCTTCGCTCCAGCCACGTGAAGTCATAACGCTTGCCGTAAGTGTGTTGCTGATAAGTCTGCGTGGAAATATGAAAACGATCAACGATCCAGGAGTAGTAGCGTTGCAGTTCCAACAGCCGCACCCAGGTTTGGTACGTTTCCATCGCCAGCCCCTCTTCAGCGGGTTCGAAATTGATCAGGCCACGACCCCATGGAAGGTTGGTGAACGCACACCACTCCGCCGATATGATTGGCGAGTGATAACGGTATTTCCGAACTCCGACGATTCGTGGATGCTCGTTGAGAGCAAAGGCAATGTCCGTCTTGAGGGTCAGCCGCGTGCCTTCAAGAATAATTTTCGGGCAGAGTTTGGGCATTGTTTCTCCTGACTTCGCGACGTCCGTAACAATGACAGTGTTAAGAGGCAATAAAGTCTGTCCGAATTGCAGTGGTAACCTACTGATTCTAAGAGCAACCAAGGTTCCTCATTCTGCACTAATTGTATGCCGTCAGCGCTATCGGACCAATCAGGGTGTTTGAATAAGAGAGACATTTGGCTCATCGTTACCGAGAAGAGGAACGGTGATGACAAAGCAAAAAGACAGAGCCGAGATTCTGTCCGATTAATCTATTCGGCTCCTAAGCAGATCAAGTGCTTACTGAATCGATCACAGTGATGGAGCAGTGACGCCGTTTTCGAAAAATAGCTTTCAATTCAACGATTTATAAGTGGTGATTTTTTCATGTCGCACCGGCTTAGAGCGCGACATCGTGTGTCCAGTTTGCGCAGATGTCGACGGTAGGAAGCGCTATTTCATATTTGCACCTGGTTACCGTCCAAGGTAGACGGCCGTGATGGCTTCCCGACTGTGACCAAGTTCTTCACTGATCATGGCGCGCGCTTTTATATTGAGCGCGCGCTGTTCAGTCGTGAGCTCCTTCGACGTCGGTTCGCTATTGGAGGGACAGGGGAAACCCACCAGCGCAATGCCGAAAGGCGATTTTTCTGTGTGCCGTAGCTGCCGTCTCGGTTGAATTGGCAAAGTTGCTTTAGCTGGTAGTTCAGGTCTTTCATGGTGCGTCATAGCTCGTTGGTGAGTTTAGATGACCGCATCGCATCCATTCAGGAATACGACGTCCGAAACAAGTTTGGAGAATGGTCTTGGGACACCAGTCCCATACGGCCTGAAGCCGTAATCAGGTTCGTTCACTGTCTTTGTGAAGATCAGTCAACGGCTACCAGTCAGCCCGAGGGCTGTAGCGATTTACGAGTAATGAGTACCTCCTTTGAGTTGTGTTGGATGAAACGCCAATGGCGTGTGTGTTGCCGCTTTGTTCGCTGCGGCCGCGGTTAGTGGGGAGTACGTTAGCGACCAGGACGGATGCGTTGTATGAGATAGCAACTTGGAGTGTGGGAGGGTTTCAGGTTTTCGATCGGAGGGATCGGCAGGATCATTCGTTGAGAACGCGGAGAAGTGCGAGCGCAGGCCGCACGGATCAACCTTCGGATCAGGCCTCGGCCGTTTACCGCCGTAAACGGCCGCTCGTTGGAACCAACTAGCGCTCAGGCGGCCCGCCGACCAGACCGAGGATGGCCGAACATCTGTTATTCCCGCTGCTCAGGGAACAGGCCCGGCATCCAGCGGGAAGCCAGCTTAGCCGGGAAGCCAATTCGTAACGGGCTCTTCATCGTCCTTGCCGTGACGACGCCGTAATCGATGAGTGCTGAGACGACACGCCTCCCTGTGCGCTCGCTGGTGCCAAGTAGCTCAGGGACGTCACCCCGCGGAAGTTCGCCACGATAGAGAATGGCCTCGAGGACGGTCCCGGCCTGTTTGGGCAGGCTATCACTCGCGATTTCTTCATCGGCCCACAGCTTGATCCGCGTGCGCAGTTTTTCCGGCCGGACCAGATCTTCCATGAATCGGACCTGATCAAGGCATGTCTGCAGAAAAAACCGCGTGAAATCGGCAAGGGCTTCCTCGCTCAGATGCCCGCGCCCATCAAGGTCGTTTCGGCGTATTGCATCGCAGGCAATGAGATGCTGTTTATAGCTTTGTTCGTTGCGGGCGAGTCCCCTCGCGATGGACCAGACACCACCGGTATCCAGCACTTCCAATAGTGTCGCGTAGGACATCAGTCGTGCGACGCGACCATTGCCGTCCAAAAAGGGGTGAATCCAAAGAAGACGATGGTGTGCGGCTGCTGCGGCAAGAATTGCCTCTGATTTGCCAAGGTCGCTGTAGACCTCTTCGAACCGTTTCAAGAAGCATGGAATTGCCCCGGGGCCTGGTGCGACGTGCCGGCCCACCTCGACATCATGCTCGCGCAGTCCACCCGGAACAACCGGCAGCTTTTCTTTGCTCTGCGGGTGCTCGATCCAAAGCAGATCATCCGGCAGGAACTCGCAAAAGCGCCGGTGGACTTCGATGATGCCGTCGACCGAGGTGGCGCGACCAGCGAGGCCCCCGTCATCAATCCACTTTTGGACGGCAATATGGGCCTTGGCCTCAAGCTGCAAATTGCGCTTTCTGGCGTCTGCGCTGTAGTCCTCTCTGAGGGCACGCTCGATATCGACGGGATGCGTATCATGTCCTTCGATTAGATTGCTGTAGTAGCAGTTCATGGCCCTGACCAGATCGGCCAGCGCCGTCATGACGCCATCCGGCAGGCTGCGGCGGAAGCCGCTGGACGCTTGTGCCAGCTCAAGGGCCAGGTCGCCCAGGGCAGGGCGGTGGTGCGAGCTCTGCGAGAGCACGAGCGGCTCCAACAGGCCGACACTCTCGCCCCGGCCCTCGTTGGCCGCTATTTTGGCCGGTTTCTTGTCCGGTTTAGGAGCACTCATAAGGATATATATAACATATAGTTATGTATTAAAGAAGCAAAAACCAGGCCGGAAAAATGGCCGCTTCATTGGCCGGATGAGGATACGTCCGGACTTAGGCCGGATCAAGCACTGCCAAGGCTGGGCCGCTAGCGCTGTCGACCCAATCCTCCCGGATCGATCCCGCCGCGGCGGCCTGGTTAGTATCCAGGTGGCCATCGATAGCCGGTATCGACATCGGTCACTATTCGCTGCCGAACCATAGCAATTGGTCCCATCGGGGCCCCTTTTATTTCGTGTGTCCTGGATGATGAAGAGGACTTCTGTTCGACAAAACGCATCAGCGTTTTGGACGCCGAAGGCACCCCGAAGGGGTGAAGATCGCCCTATGGCGATTTGAATCAATCTCTCCGGGCGCGCCATTTAAAACAAGGGCTTACCAACTTCGACGAGTATTTCGTTTTGTTACTGAAGAGGGTAGTGGCCAAATTCTTCCACGGCATCAACCATGGCCAGGACATT
>CAZTQL010000064.1:0-14420 GCA_964615665.1 uncultured Woeseiaceae bacterium
TGCCTCAATGCGTGAGCTCAGCGAACAAACCGGCAGATCAATGGATGACCTGCGAACTGAGGCCAACGGCATATTCCGTGAACTGATCGCGGTGCCGCGGCCGTTTTGGCTCGATGTGTCTTACCTGCTGAATCGCCTGATCGCATCCTTGGGCTACGACAAGGAAATTGTCATTGATGAATCAGCTCTGCAACGAGTTCGCCAGATAGCCAAGGAACACCCGACGGCGATTCTCTGCACGCATAAAACGCATGTCGATTTTCCCGCCTTGAATAAGGTGTTCTTTGATCACGATTTCCCCGCCCTCCATACGATGGGTGGTGTCAATATGGCCTTCGGTGGCGTTGGCTTTCTTGCTCGCCGGGCCGGTGTCATTTTCATTCGGCGCAGCTTCCAGGACGATTTGCTCTACAAGCTTATATTGCGGCATTACATCGGCTACCTGATGGAAAAGCACTTCCCCTTGAGTTGGGCGTTTGAAGGCACCCGATCACGCGTTGGTAAATTGATGCCGCCCAAATACGGCATATTGAAATACGTCATTGAAGCAGCACATGCGAATGATGCGCGAAAATTACACGTGGTTCCCGTCGCCATTAACTACGATCTGATTAACGACGTACGCGACTATGCCAGAGAACAGGCGGGCATAAAGAAACGGCCCGAGAGTCTCAGCTGGTTTATCGGCTACCTCAGAAGCCTGAGAAGGCCCATGGGGCAGATTTACATGGACTTCGGCGAGCCGGTGGTCCTGGATAAAGTGCCATCAGGCGAGGATCGAGTCACGTTGTCGAAAATCGCGCTGCAAGTCGGTGTCGCGGCCAACCAGGTAACGCCGCTCACGCTCGCGTCGGTAGCTACAATGATACTTCTCGGCTGCGCGCCGCGCGCGTTAACGCGTGACGAGTTGGCCCGGGAGATCGCTCGCGTAATTTTCTGGGCACAGGCACGCGATATCAAAATTACCAGTCATTTTGAGATCGAGAACGAGGCCGAGCTAGCTGCGTTGGCCGACGTGCTTGTAGATCGCAGGCTGGTGACCCGTTATGACGACGGTCCCGAAACCGTCTATGGCATTACTCCAAAGCAGGAAGCCGTGGCCAGCTACTATCGCAATACCACGATCCATCACTTTGTCGCCAAGGCAATTGCGGAGTTGGCGCTGTTTAGCGCTGCACAGGCAGACCAATCACGACTGCAATTATTCTGGAACGAGGTTGACCGGCTTCGGGATCTGTTCAAGTTCGAGTTCTTCTACACGCCGACGCAGGAATTTCATGAAGAGATTCGTACCGAACTGGTACGGTACGATACGGACTGGGAACAGCGGCTTGAGCAAAGTGACGATTACGGGCTGCAGCTTTTGCGGGACTTTCGGCCCTTGATTGCGCATGCGACACTGACCCAGTTTGTTGAAGCGTATTATGTGGTTGCCGATGTTGTGGCAATGACGCCGCATGGAGAAAACCTGACGGCGGATGAGAGTCTCAAGCGGTGCTTCGGTTATGGGCGGCAGGCCTACCTGCAGCGGCGGATCAGCAGTCAGGCGTCGATCGGTAAACTGCTGTTTCAAAACGGCTACAAATGGATGGACAATAAAGGTCTGACCGCGGCGGGCGACGCCACTCTCGGTCAGCAACGAAAACAGTTAAGTCAGGACCTGCGCGAATTGACACATCGTCTGCATAAGTTACAGGCGCTCGCGCTCCCGACCTGACGTCGGAGTAAGGCTCATGGACCAGTTGAACCCACAAGACGCCCAGTTCCTGTACCTGGAATCGGACGACAATCTAACGCACCTGACCTCGATTTTGATCTTCGATCAGTCGACGGTACCGGGCGATGGCATCGTTCGTTTCAAGGACATTCTGGAGCACGTCGAAAGTCGCCTGCACATGAGCCCGCTGTTTCGGCGGCGCCTTGTGCACGTGCCGTTTGAGCTCGACTTCCCTTACTGGGTCGATGACGAGCATTTTGACCTCGAATACCACGTGCGCCACGGTCGTCTGCCCGAGCCCGGCGACTGGCGACAATTTTGCATCCATATGGCTCGCTATCATTCCCGGCCGCTCGACATGAAACGACCACTGTGGGAGATGTATGTGCTCGAGGGCCTCGACCACGTCGAATGGTTACCGAAAGGCAGCTATGCACTAGCCACCAAGATCCATCATGCGGCTGTCGACGGCAAAGCCATCATGGACTTCTTCGGTGCGATGGCTGACATCGATAACAAGGGTACACCGGCAGTTCCTCTGAATATGGCGCCGCTGCACCGCAGCCCGAGACCCGGCCTGCTCGACATGGCCGTGCGCGCTACCTGGCACACAGTCAGATCGCCCATCGGGATGACCGACGCCGTGATGCGGGCTCTGCCCAGCGTGTATCACATGGCGCATAAAGCGCTGACCGCTCAGAAAGAAGACAAACATGAGGTACCGGACACGCGTTTCAACGACGTGGTCTCGCCGCAAAAGATGTTCGACGCCAGGGCCTTTCCACTGGCCGATCTAAAGGCTGTACGTGAAGGCGTGCCGGGCTCCACCATTAACGATGTCGTCCTTACAATTTGTGGCGGCGCTTTGCGACGTTACCTCGAGCATCACGGTGAGTTGCCAGACGACTCCCTGGTTGCCTGGGTACCGATTAATGCCCGCAAGGGATCCGGATCCAAGCACGACATGCCCGGGAATAATGTGACCTCGATGACAGCACCTATCTTCACCGACATCGAAGACGACATGGAACGACTGAGCCACGTCCACAATGCCACTCAACAAAGCAAGGAAGCCAAAGCTGGCGTATCTGCACGACTGATGACGGACCTTAGCAAGCACGTGCCTGCCGCGACCCAGGTTGTAGCAAGTCGGCTGGTGCTGCGCGCCGGTATGAGTATGACATCGCGCGTCTGCAATCTGTTTATTTCCAACGTGCCCGGGCCGCAGGTGCCGCTCTATATGAACGGGGCAAAACAGGTTGGAGCATTCGGGCTGGCGCCCCTGGTAAACGGTATGGGTCTTTTTATTGCGACGCCCAGTTACAACGGTGAAATGAGCTTCAACGTGACGTCGACCCGCGAGATCATGCCGGACATCGAGTTTTTCGTGGACTGCCTCGAAGAGACGTTGAATGCGCTGAAAGCAGCCGTGAAGCCTGCGAGAAAGGCACGCGCACGCAAGAAGATCCGCGCCGTTAAGTCCTAGCGACGCGGTTTTTCGCAGGTATTCGAGGTGCGCTTCAGCTGGCGCGTCGGGACACGGCGTTCCTGAATTTCGGCGCGCGACGATCCAGGTCGTCCAGAATATTGTCCAACGTGCGGCTGATCTTGGTCTGGATACGAATCATCTCGATCTTTGGCCAGGTCGCCCGTTCACCCATCGTGATCAGGTCGAAGATTTCCTCAATGGAGCGATGCGCCAGCAGCTTGAGCGGGTTAAACAAACGGGTATCCGGCAAAATGTTGATGTCGCCGACGTAGTCCTGGTTGATGATGCCAAGTCCGACATTGGTTAAGCGGTTAACCGTCGGATTCCATGACAACGGCTTTTCAAACAGTGTGGCGCTCGCATTCAGCCATTCACGAGCGGTACGTCCACTGGCATTCTTGACCGTCGACAACAGACCCGACTCGCGCCGCGAGTCCGTAACGAACGGAAATACGTGCGGATTCACCTGGCTGACGATGAAGTGATTGACACCATATATTCGCGACAGCCTTTTCGCCGGTAAATCGTCGCTAAGCGAGCCATCAACCCACTTGCGCGATGGCATATAGGCCTGCCGCTCGCCTTTATCATTCTTGGCGGCCAGTGCTACGGGCGGGAAGAAGCCGGGTACGGCGGCCGATGCCATGATCGCTTCCCGGACATAGACGTTCGGCGTTGTGATGGAATTCAAAAGGCGTGATGTCTGGTGCTTTTCTGCTGCTGCGATCGATACGTTCAGGTGTCTTCCTGTTCTTTCGAACGCTTCCTGAAACGTCAGGTCAGGAATCAGCCGCACCAGCACTTCACGCACATCGTCTTGCGATGCAACCTCGGGCCTGAAGACGTCGAGATGCCGCAGCAACCCCTCATCCCGCTCAATCTCGTGCACCAGGTTTTCGGGCTCGAACATGTTTTCAATCGTCTCGTCGCTCTGCGTGCTGACCAGACCACTGACGATTGCCCCGCCGCTGCTGCCGGAAAGGATGCTCGGCATGACTCCCTCCAGCCACATTGCTTTCGTGACGCCAATATGGAAAAACAGCAATGACCCCGCACCGCTCATCATGAAAGCCGTGCTTCCGTAGCAATGCCGTGCTCGGCGGAAGAAGTCGAGGCGCTCATCCATTGGGATATCGTCAGCTTCGTCACTGGCAAGTGTCTCGAGAGCGCCAACAACTTCGTCAACGTAATCGAGAATCAGCTTCTTGGTACCGAACTTGGACTTTCCATACAGGGCGCGCCGACCCATACCATCGATATTGCCGTGAATCCCTTCGTTCAAGGCAAACAATACGGCACCATGATCGCCGGCAGCCCGCAGCCTGCGAAGCCGCCTCAGACGGCGGCGAATCGACTTGTAATCGAAATGTTTGGACTCGTCACTCGATTTCCATCGAGCAACACCGGACTTCTTGTCATGAGCGATGGCAGCGGCGCGCCATTCTTCGTAACTTTCGGCCGCAGCCATATCCGTCGCGAGACGTTTTGTGGCTGATAAAATCATGGGCTCAACACCGGTAAGTTATTGTCAGCGTAACAGTTTCTAGTTGTCCTCAACAGTACGTACTTAGTGGCATACTGCTGGCGTTTAATCCTCGCCTCACAATCGCTTGACCGAACTGCCAGTTTAGACAAGCATTGGCCCCCTGTAATTCGTATTGTCCACTAGTCTCCTGCACATTTTGTTAGGCTGGCGGACCCGCTGGAAAACGACCAACAAGGACAATAATGGCGGATCAGTCCAATAGAATCAGTCAGTTGAAGATTGACCGCAGCGCTCCCGCGGCGTCCGGGCGCAGCTGGCTGTGGCCGGGTTTGATTGCCGCGGCCGTCATCGTCGCCCTGTTGTCGTGGGCTTTCCTGCGGCCGGGCGCTGCTACCGTTCGAGTGGAGACCGACATCGCCCGCAACCCACCCAGCGCGGCGGCGGCGAACAGCGTACTGGACGCATCCGGATACGTGGTTGCGAGACGCCAGACCACGGTGTCGTCGAAAGTGACCGGCAAAGTGGTCGAGGTGTTTGTTGAGGAAGGCATGCGTGTGGAAAAGGACCAGGTGGTTGCGGTCCTGGATGACGCGACGCAGCAGGCCCAGCTGTCACTGGCGAAAGCTCGCGCCAGGGCCTCACGTGCCGCTTTGCAGGAAATCGAAGCAAGACTGCGTAACGCGCGCCTGGAACGCGATCGATTGCGCGATCTCGCGAAACGCGGCCTGACGAGCACCTCCAGCGTCGATGCGACGGAAGCCACTTACGATGAACTTGCCGCCCGTCTCGAGACCGGACGAGAGAATGTGAAGGTCGCTGAAAGCAATGTTGCCGTCGCCGAAGACTCATTATCGAACATGACAATTAGGGCGCCGTTCGCCGGTATGGTCGTGTCGAAAAACGCACAGCCTGGTGAAATGATTTCGCCTGTATCGGCCGGCGGCGGATTCACGAGAACCGGTATCTGCACCATCATCGACACCGACTCACTGGAGATCGAGGTGGATGTCAATGAGGCCTATATTCAGCGAGTGCAGCCGCGCCAGCGAGTGTCAGCAACACTGGACGCTTATGCGGACTGGCGCATCCCGGCAGAAGTCATCGCAATCATACCGACCGCCGACAGACAGAAAGCGACCGTTAAGGTTCGCATCGCTTTTCTCGAACGTGACGAGCGAGTGCTGCGCGACATGGGTGTGAAGGTTGCTTTTCTGGACGTCGACGCACCGGCAACCCCGGTGAATAAATCGGAGGGCCCGCGCGGCGTACTCGTTTCGGGCGAGGCGCTGCGCTCCGATAATGCGGGTGACTTTGTATGGCGTATTATTGACGGTCGCGTAGAACGGCGCGGTGTGCAGGTTAGCGGACAGCGGGACCGGACGAGAATCCTCGTGACCAGTGGACTGCAGCCCGGCGAGACCATTGTTCGTTCATCCGAATCACCGCTGGTGGCCGGGCAAACGATAACAACCGATTAGGCAGGAGCAAAACATGTCAGACATTTTGGCCCGACTCGAAAACGTCAGCCGTATCTACCAGAAGGGAAAGGAAACGGTTGAGGTTCTGCACGAGCTCAATCTCGAGATTCCTGACGGTGATTTCATCGCGATCATGGGCCCTTCGGGTTCTGGCAAGACGACATTGCTTAACCTGCTGGGTGGCCTGGATAAACCGACGGCGGGAACTGTCAACGTTGGCGGCGCCGAATTGTCGTCGATGTCGAACAGCAAGCTATCAAAGTGGCGCTCCAGCCATGTGGGTTTCATCTTCCAGTTCTACAACCTGTTGCCCGTCCTGACAGCACACAGGAATGTCGAATTGCCATTGTTGCTGACTAACTTCAGCGCCAAAGAGCGCGCCAAGCGTGCGTCAATTGCGCTGGATATCGTCGGGCTCGGTGATCGCGCCAAACACTACCCGCGTGAATTATCCGGCGGCCAGGAACAACGTGTCGCCATTGCCCGTGCGATCGTGTCCGACCCATCGCTGTTACTGTGCGACGAACCTACAGGCGATCTCGACCGCGAGAACGCCGACGAAATCCTCAAACTGTTGCAACTTTTGAATCGTGAGCATGGGAAGACGATTGTCATGGTGACGCATGATGCGCAGGCGGCCGAGTATGCGAATCGCATATTGCATTGCGACAAGGGCACGCTCGAGGCGATGGCAGCATGAAGTATTTTCGCCTTATCTGGAAGAATGTCTGGCGCAAGAAAATTCGCACGCTGCTGACAATACTCTCGGTGTTGGTCGCATTCCTGCTGTTTTCATTGCTATCAGCGATTGGCTTTGCCTTCAAAGGCGGTGAAGATGTCGCTGATGCCGAGCGGTTGATCGTCATTAACAAGATTTCTCTGATCAACCCGATACCCATGAGTTACCTGAACCGCATCCTCGCGACTGAGGGCGTGGCATCAGTGACGCACGCGAGCTGGTTTGGTGGTTACTACCAGGAACCTCAGAATCAGTTCGGCCAGTTCCCGGTTGATCCGCAGTCCTACTTCGATATGTATCCGGAGTTCGACATTCCGGAGGAACAGCTCGAGGCTTTCAAGCGTAATCGAACGGGTGCCGTCGTCGGTGAAGAAATCGCAACGACTTTTGGCTGGAAAGTCGGTGACCGCATCCCAATCCAGGCGACGATTTGGACCAAGGCCGATGGCGGTCGGACCTGGGAGTTCGATATCGAAGGCATTCTCTCTACGGAGGACGCGCGCGGCAGCACGGCAATGATGTTATTCCAGTACGACTATTTCGAAGAGTCCCGCGCGTTTGGCAAGGGCACCGTCGGCTGGTACATATTGCGCGTCTCGCCCGGTGCGGACCCCGTGCAAGTGGCCAAAGCGATCGACCTGCAATTTGCGAACTCGCCGAACGAAACCAAGACCAGCACCGAGGCGGCCTTCGCGAAGTCTTTTACTCAACAGTTTGGCAACATCGCGCTGATCGTTACGCTGATCCTCGGCGCCGTGTTCTTCACGTTGCTGCTCGTCTCGGGGAACACGATGTCGCAATCAGTGCGCGAGCGGATTTCCGAGCTGGCCGTGCTGAAGACACTCGGGTTTACTGACCGATCCGTACTTGGGATCGTTTTGTCCGAGTCAATCCTGATCATGCTGATCGGTGGGCTCCTGGGGCTTGGCATCGGCTGGGTGCTCGTTCAAGGGATGGCTGAAGAAATGGGCGCGTATCTGCCCGGACTGTTCCTGTCGCCAGGCGCGATCCTTGGTGCTATCGCAATCATGATTGGCGCCGGCCTGGTAGCCGGCATCTTCCCGGCGCTCAAAGCAATGCGCCTTTCCATCATCGACGCGCTCGCGCGCGCATAGGAGACGTTGATGAGCGGACTTAATCAGATATTCGCCGTCACCTGG
This sequence comes from uncultured Woeseiaceae bacterium, assembly GCA_964615665.1. Classification (GTDB taxonomy): domain Bacteria; phylum Pseudomonadota; class Gammaproteobacteria; order Steroidobacterales; family Woeseiaceae; genus UBA1847. Next base: position 8,070 of record CAZTQL010000064.1, read on the forward strand.
CTGAACCTTCGCAACCTGCCGCAACGCATGGGCTCGTCGGTCGTCGCCGTTGTCGGTGTCGCGGCTGTCGTCCTGGTGTTCGCCGCAGTTTTGTCGATGGGCAAGGGTTTTGAGCGCACCATGATCGCCGCCGGCTCAGATGACACGGCCATCATCATGCGCAGCGGCTCGACATCCGAGCTCACTAGCGGGCTTTCGAACGAACAGGTATTGATCGTCGCCGATGCACCGGGCGTCCTCAAAGACGGCGACGACGCGATCCTGTCGGCGGAACTGTACGTCATCGTCGACGTCAAGAAAAAATCCACCAACACCGACTCGAACGTGCCTTTTCGCGGTGTGCAGCCCGGCGCATTCGATGTACGCAATGGTGTCGAGCTCGTGGAAGGTCGCCTGTTTGAAGAAGGTAAGAACGAAATTCTCGTTGGCCGCGCTGCACAGCAGGAATTCGCCGGGCTGGAGACCGGCACGACGATTCAGTTTGGCCAGAGCACTTGGGCCATCGTCGGCGTTTTTGAAGCCAATGGCAGTGTTTCTGAGTCCGAACTCTGGACCGACGTGCGCGTGTTGCAAGGGGCGTATCGACGTGGCAATTCGTTTCAATCGGTGCGCGTCCGATTGCAGAGCCCCGACAGCATCGAGGCCCTGCGAACCGCGCTCGAGGACGATCCCAGGATTGATCCGGATGTCATGACCGAAAAAGAGTACTACTCGTCCCAGGCGGAACCGTTGAGCCGCTTCATACGCCTGATCGGCTACCCGCTGACTTTTCTGATGGCGATCGGTGCAATATTCGGCGCACTGAACTCGATGTACTCATCGGTTTCGGTGCGCGGCAAAGAGATCGCAACGCTCCGGGCGCTGGGATTCGGACCGTTATCCGTGCTGATCTCCACCATGGTGGAGTCAACCCTGCTCGCGCTCGTCGGCGGATTGATCGGCGGTGCGATTGCGTTTCTCGTTTTCAATGGTTTCCAGGTCTCGACTTTGAACGGCGCCAGCTTCAGCCAGGTCGTGTTCGACTTCGCGGTAACGCCGGACCTCCTGATTGATGGCCTCAAGGCGGCATTGATTATCGGTGCCGTGGGCGGGCTGTTTCCGGCAATTCGCGCGGCCCGGCTACCCGTTGCGCAAGCATTGCGTGAGCTCTGAAAGCACCGCGGACGATGTCGGCCTGCTGCGCCGCGCACTGGGCGTGTTCGCCTATAGTCGGCGGGCTCTGGAGCTTGTCTGGACCACCAGCCGCGCGCTGACATTAACGCTCGCTGTTCTGACAATCCTGGCCGGCATACTGCCAGCGGCAATTGCCTATGTCGGCAAGCTCATTGTCGACGCCGTGGTTGCCGCGATGAACTCGTCGGACCCCGACACGCAGGGCGTTATAGCGTTAATCCTGCTCGAAGCCGGGATCGTGGTCGCGGTAGCCGCTTGCCAGCGCGGCATTTCTGCAAGCCAGTCCCTGCTGCGGGCCCTGCTCGGCCAGCGCGTCAACGTCATGATCCTCGAGAAAGCGCTAACGCTGCAGCTCACACACTTCGAGGACTCCGAGTTCTACGACAAGTTAACCCAGGCGCGGCGCGAGGCATCGAGTCGGCCGTTGAGCCTGGTCAATCGTACTTTCGGACTGGCACAGAACACGTTGTCGCTGACCAGCTACGCCGTCCTGCTATTCGCGTTTTCGCCGTGGGCGGTGTTGATACTGGTGATTGCCGGACTGCCGTCCTTTTTCGCTGAAGCGAAGTTTTCCGGCGATCGTTTCCGACTATTTCGCTGGCGCTCACCGGATACACGCATGCAGATGTACCTCGAGTCGGTCATCGCGCGCGAGGACGGGGTCAAGGAAGTCAAACTGTTTCAGCTGGGTCCGCGTTTGCTGCAGCGCTACGAGGATATTTTTCGGAAGCTCTTCACCGAAGACCGCAAACTCACCTTACGTCGCGACGGTTGGGGGTTCGTCCTTGGCCTGATATCGACCGCAGCTTTTTACGGTGCCTACGCGTGGATAGTCATTGCGACCGTGTACGGCCGTATCACGCTCGGCGCCATGACCATGTACCTCGTGTTGTTCCGGCAGGGCCAGGCAGCCGTTACGGCCATATTGTCGGCCATCAGCGGCATGTACGAGGACAACCTGTACATCTCCAATCTCTATGAGTATCTCGAACAACCGGTTATCAGCCAGTCGGGAGAGGCCGAGACCGGCGTCGATCCGAGCCGTGGCCTCGAGCTGGAAAACGTGTCTTTCTCGTATCCGGGTTCCGACGCAAAAGCGCTGGACGATATAACGCTGCAGATACGCCCCGGCGAAAGTCTGGCCGTCGTCGGCGAGAACGGCTCTGGCAAGACGACGCTGATCAAGCTGATCACGCGCCTGTACGAGCCGAGCAACGGACACATACTGCTTGACGGCGTCGAACTGTCAGACTGGAACATTGAGGCGCTGCGACAACGCGTCGGCGTGATCTTTCAGGATTTTGGGCGCTACCAGTTCACCGTCGGTGAAAATATCGGCGCCGGTGACGTACGTCACTTTGAAGAACCGGAACGCTGGGTCGATGCAGCAACCGCCGGCATGGCGGCACCGTTTATCAACGAACTGCCCGCTGGCTACGACACGCAGCTCGGACGCTGGTTCAAAGATGGTCGGGAACTGTCCGGCGGGCAGTGGCAGAAGATCGCGTTATCGCGGGCGTTCATGCGTACCGATGCGGATATCCTCGTGCTCGACGAGCCCACCGCGTCAATGGACGCCGCGTCTGAAGCGGCGATCTTTGATCACTTCCGGCAGATGAGCCAGAACAAGATGACGATTCTGATATCGCACCGCTTCTCGACGGTGCGCGCAGCCGACCAGATCATCGTCATTGACCATGGCCGGATTCTCGAGCGGGGGGATCACACCAGCCTGATGGCCGACGACGGCCAGTACGCGCACCTGTTCCGCCTGCAGGCGAAGGGCTACCAGTAGCGGCAAGCCATTATCGCGCGGCGTTGCCGGTGATTGAATCGATCAGCCGTGGCCACAGCGCCTGTGGCAGGTTATGGCCCATACCATCGATGATCTCCAGTCGCGCTCCCTCTACATGTTCTGCCGTGTCGATGCCGCCGGCCAGCGGTACCAACGGATCCTCCCGACCGTGAATAACCAGCGTCGGCGCCGTTATCTGTTGCAGCCGATCGCGCCGATCGCCGTCTTTGATGATTGCGGCGACGTGCCGAATAAAACCGGACGGAAAATAGCAGCGATCGAAGCTGAGCGCACACATCTCCTGCCGCGTTTCTTCGTCGACCGGGTAAGCGGGGCTTCCAATCAGCTCGATCGTGCGCATGTTGTGTGCGATGACCGCCTCGCGGTTCCCGTTAGCGGGGCGCGCGCGGAACATATGCCGTGACACCAAAGGGTCGGCGCCGGGTAGCGCTCGATGGCCGCTGGTCGACATGATGGATGTCAATGTGCGGACTCGCTCAGGAAACTGTGCTGATAAATTCTGGGCGATCATTCCGCCCATTGATGCGCCGACGACGTGTGCTTTTGTCACCTCCAGCGCGCTGAGCAAGCCCGCCGCGTCGGCAGCCATATCTCGCAACGTATACGGTGCTCGAACCGGCATCCGTAGCACGCTGCGAAGCAAGAGCGAAGCGACACCGGGCGTTTTCGCGTTTTCGAATTTCGTCGAGAAACCGGTATCGCGATTGTCGTAGCGGATAACCTGAAATCCCCGCGCGGCGAGGTCGCGGCAGAATAGCTCCGGCCACGCGATCAGTTGCATCCCCAGCCCCATGATCAGGAGCATCGTCGGATTAGATGGCTCGCCGAAGGTCTCGTATTCAATTGTTATGCCGTTTGCACTGGCCTGAGGCATGGTCTCTTCGGTCCTTTAATTCGCGAAACTGGTCGCATATCCTTGCGTTGCCTTCATGGTATTGTTCGCCATCGACGGAGCGCAAGTCCCATGGATCTCACCACACATTGGGTCGGAATTACCGCCATCATCCTGTTCGTGGCGGCTTACAGCCTCGTTATCACTGAGGAATTCACTCACCTGCGCAAGTCCAAGCCAGTCATGCTGGCCGCCGGTGTTATCTGGGGACTCATCGCGTATCAGTATGCCGGGTCCGACGAGCCGTACGCCGCCGCGGATGCCGTCCACGAATACCTGGTTGAATTCGCACAGCTGTTTTTGTTTTTACTGGCCGCGATGACCTACGTCAACGCGATGAGCGAGCGCCAGGTTTTTCTGGCACTGCGCGGTTGGCTGGCACGTCGCTCATATACCTACCGCACGATGTTCTGGATCACCGGAATCCTGAGCTTTTTCCTGTCGCCCGTCATCGATAACCTGACCACAGCACTGGTCATGTGTGCCGTCGTACTCGCGATTGGTCAGGGCAATCCGCGTTTTGTCGGCGTCGCGTGTATCAATATCGTGGTCGCCGCAAACGCCGGCGGCGCGTTCAGCCCCTTCGGCGACATTACGACGTTAATGGTCTGGCAGCGCAGCATCATCGACTTTGAGACCTTTTTCAATCTGTTTCTGCCCAGCGTCGTCAATTTCCTCGTGCCGGCGATCATTATGTCGTTCGCAATACCCAAGGACTCGGCCGCCCCGGCGGCGGAAGAACACCCGATTCGTTTAAAGCGTGGCGCCAGGCGCATCATGTTCTTTTTCGTTTGCACGATTACCACCGCCGTCTCCTTCCACAACTTTCTGCACCTGCCGCCTTTTCTTGGCATGATGACCGGACTCGCGGTTCTCAAGTTCTTCGGCTATTACCTGCGTATAACGCACGGCGCGACGGAGTTCGATCGCAAGCAGTACGGTGAAATCGGGGATACCTCGCCGTTTGACAGCTTCCGCGAAGTATCGCGGGTCGAATGGGACACGCTGTTGTTCTTCTTCGGCGTCATCATGTGTGTTGGCGGCCTCGGATTCGTCGGCTATCTCGATCATCTTTCGGCGTATATGTACGGGCAGCTCGGCCCCACCGTTGCCAATGTGTTAGTCGGCGTGATCTCGGCGGCGGTCGACAACATACCGGTCATGGTTGCGGTGCTGGAGATGAACCCGGCAATGGATACCCAGCAGTGGCTGCTGGTCACGCTCACCGCGGGCGTCGGCGGCAGCCTGTTGTCGATTGGATCGGCAGCCGGTATTGCGCTGATGGGCCAGGCGCGCGGCCAGTACACGTTTTTTACCCACCTGCGCTGGACGCCTGCCATAGCGCTCGGTTACATTTTGAGTATCTGGCTGCATCTCGTAATCAACAGCGGTTTTGAGGGTGTGCTACCGAACGCTTTGCGGTAGCCTCCCGCGATGCTCGCGTTTATAGGTCTCGTTACCGGCATTGCCCTCCTGATCGGCGGTGGTACTTTACTCGTGCGTGGTGCGTCCGAGATAGCGACGCGCCTCGGCGTATCGCCACTGATTGTTGGCCTCGTCGTTGTTGGATTCGGTACGAGCGCGCCCGAACTGGCCATCAATGTCTTCGGCGCGCTGCGCGGCGAGACCGGCCTCGCCTTCGGCAACGTCGTTGGTTCCAACATCAGCAATTTGGCCCTTGTTCTGGGCGCGGCCGCACTGGTCGCTCCGATTACTATTCAGAGTCAGCTGGTCCGGCGTGAGGTGCCATTGCTGTTGCTGGTAACGGCCATAATAGCCGTGATGGCGCTCGACGGGCCTCTCCAGGGGCTGCCGGCAATAATCAGTCGCTCCGAGTCCATCGTATTGCTGTCGCTATTCTGCATATTTATTTACATCAATGTTCTCGATTTCGTCGACTCACGCCGCTCGGATAAACTCATCGTCGACATCGAGCGCCATCAGCTGATCGATAGCGACCCGCACAGCCGCTACCGCTGGCTGTTTGTTATTGGCGGTATGGCTTTGCTATTCGGCGGTGGCGAAGTGACCGTTAGAAACGGCGTTGCGCTGGCCAGTCACCTGGGCGTTTCAGCGACAGTCGTCGGACTGTATGTAGTCGCCGTCGGCACCAGCATGCCCGAACTCATTACATCGATCGTTGCGGCGAGGCGCGGCGAATCAGACCTTGCCCTCGGTAATGTGGTTGGCTCCAATATCTTTAATTCGCTGATGGTATTGCCGGCCAGCGGTATGATCAGCCAGATACCGGTGCCTCGCGGAGGTATCGGTGATCTTGCTCTGTCACTGGTGCTGACCGGCCTGTTGATTCCAATATTCTTTCTCGGTGAGGCCCGCCTGAGCCGAATGACCGGCGCCTTCCTGCTGTTGTTGTATTTCGGATATGCAGCTTTGAGAATCTACTTCGAATAGACTTAGCGTCGTCGCCGATCGAACAGGGTCCCAACCAATTTTCTCAATCGTATTCAAG
>CAZTQL010000065.1:0-14337 GCA_964615665.1 uncultured Woeseiaceae bacterium
GATCTTCAAGACGAGTCTTGAGGCTATTGATGCCCAGCCGGTTTGCGATAGGCGCGTAGATATCGAGTGTTTCGCGCGCGATGCGTTTTTTCTTGTCAGTGGGCATCGCGCCGAGTGTTTCCATGTTGTGCAGGCGGTCGGCGAGCTTCACGAGGATGACGCGAATATCCTCGATCATGGCCATCATCATCTTGCGGAAACTTTCGGCCTGCGCTTCGGCGCGGCTGCGGAAACGAATCTGATCGAGCTTGCTCACGCCGTCGACCAGCTGCGCGACCTCGTGACCAAACTCGTCCTCGATATCCTCGAGCGAGGCACTGGTGTCCTCAACGACGTCATGTAGCAGAGCGGCGGTGACCGCCTGCACATCGAGGTGCATTTCGGCGAGTTCCTGCGCGACTGCTACCGGGTGCGTGATATAGGGTTCGCCGGATTTACGTTTCTGCCCCGCATGCGCATCGTTGCCAAATGCGTAGGCGCGCACCACAGTATCGATGCTGTCGTCGGGGAGGTAGGTTTTCAGTGTGCTGACAAGCTGCGACACCCCGTGACCGCGCCGCGCCGCGCCGGGGAGCCTGGACAGAATTGTCGCTGCGTAATCCATGCCCTGATAATAACGGGAATAATCGGGGAACGGGCAACCTAAGGAAGGCTGCGCCGCAGCGATTTCGGGGCGGACTAGTCGCCGATGGAGATACCGCGGACCGGCAAGATGTCCTCGGTCGGCTCAATCTTTAGCAGGTCTTCCGCGGCCGGCGGGTCGATTTCCTCGAGGATGGCTGGCGTAACGTGGCCTTCCGCGATTTCACGTAATGCGATTACGGTTGGCTTATCGTTTTCGAGCTCCACCATCGGGTCAGCGCCGTGGGCGACGCGCCGCGCACGCTTGGCGGCGACCAGCACCATTTCAAAAATGTTCTCGATATTATGCAGGCAGTCTTCGACCGTAATTCTGGCCATAATGCTAAATCCTCGTTGGGCAGGCGCAGAGCGCCCGGAAACTTGATGGCGTTGAGTCTAGGGCAGGGTTGGCCCTGGACGCCAATGGTTATAACAAACGGTTATATGCTGTCGGTGCCGGCCCGTTCAACCGATGATCCTGGACACGGCCCGGCGCAGGGATACGTTGGCGCGTGCGCAATTGCGCCCGTGCCCCGCAAGAACGTTTTCGAGGTCAGTCACCGCCTGCTCGAGCTTGTCATTGATAATCACGTAGTCGAATTCATCCCAATGCGACATGTCGCCTAGCGCGTCGCGCAGGCGTCGCGCGATGACGTCGGGATTGTCGGTGCGACGGTCGCGCAAGCGCCGCTCAAGCTCCTCGAGTGATGGTGGCAGCACAAAAATCGTAACGCATTCCGGCATCGTTTCGCGCACTTGGCGCGCACCCTGCCAGTCAATTTCCAGCAACACGTTGTGACCGTCAGCCAGGTGTTTTTCCACCTGACTGCGACTGGTCGCGTAGTAGTTGTCGAATACTTCGGCGTATTCGAGCAATTCGCCCTCGTCGCGCTTTGCTTCGAATGTTGTGACATCGATGAACAGGTAGTCGACACCGTCAACCTCGGTCCGACGCTGCTTGCGCGTTGTGTAGGAAATCGAAAAGCGCAGGTCAGGGTGATTCGCTACGAGCTTTTTCACCAGCGTCGTCTTGCCGGCGCCGGAGGGGGCCGCTATGACAAACAGCCTGGCGTTGTTCTTGCTGTTCACCGGCTACTCGATGTTCTGAATCTGTTCGCGCATTTGTTCAATGAGCACTTTCAGGTCGACGGCGGCTTTGGTCGTTGTTGCGTCGGCTGATTTGGAGCCCAGGGTATTGGCCTCGCGGTTTAATTCCTGCATCAGGAAGTCGAGACGACGACCAACGGGTTTGTCACTTTGCAGAGCGCTACGAATTTCGGTCAGGTGGCTGCCAAGCCGATCGAGCTCTTCATCCACATCGAGTTTTTGTGCAATCAGCGCAAGCTCGATTTCCAGCCGTGTCGGATCCGCATCGATATCGAGCTTGTCGAGACGCTCTTTCTGTTTCACGCGGATGGCGGCAAGTACTTCCGGCATACGCTTTCTAACTGATGCGGCGATGTCGTCGATATCTGCACAGCGTGACTCCAGCATCTCGGCAATGCGCGCCCCCTCATTCGAGCGCATGCCTCCGATCGCCTCAAGCGCTGTTTCAAACAGCGCGCCGGCACGTTCAAACAATGGCTCCGTATCCACGTCGTTCTGCAGCACGACCCCGGGCCAGCGGAGGATCTCTACAGGGTTTGCGGCAGCCACGTTAGGCAGTTTGGCGGTCAGCTCGGAAATGCGCTGGCCAATCAGCTCAACGAGCTGTTTGTCGATTTGCAGCTCGGAGTCCTGATGCATTGCGCGTCGAAAATACAGGGCACATTCGACCTTGCCACGCGCGAGCGCCACGCTGGCCTGCTGCCGAAACATTTGCTCTTTCGGGCGCAGGTCTTCGGGCAGCTTGAATTGCACATCCAGGTAACGATGATTGACGGCGCGAATTTCCCACGTCAGCGTGCCGATATCGGTCTCCACTGATTCACGTGCGAAGCCTGTCATACTATGTAACATCTGGACCAATCTCCCTGTCGTGCCGTAGTGTGTTGCCTGGATCACGTTTTTTGAAGCAGCGACATTCTAAGCTCTGCCCGCTGCCGAAGGCTAATAGCGGCCAACCTGTTGCCATGAAAAATCGCCAATGAAAGTTGAATACGCCAAAGTTTCCGCGCTCGGTGACCGCAAGGACAACCAGGACCGCGGCGCTATCGTCGTGTCGGATGAGGCCGTGTTGATGATGGTTTTCGACGGCATGGGTGGTCACTCAGATGGGGCGATCGCAGCGCAGACGGGGCTCAAGGTCGTACAGGACCTGTTTACCTCGTCGCAGATGCCGGTGTTTGATCCGCAGGGCTTTTTGTACATGGCGCTATCGCGGGCTCACGACGAGGTGGTTAACATCGGCAGCGATCTGGCCGTGGACTTTCGTCCGCGGGCGACGTGCGCTCTTTGCCTGGTACAGGAGAGTGGCGCATTCTGGGCACACATCGGCGATAGCCGTATTTACCAGGTGCGGGGTGAGGAGGTGTTATTGCGCTCCCGCGACCACAGCCACGTCGAGGTTCTGGTTCAGGAAGGTGCCATCACCGAAGAAGAAGCGCTGAACCACCCGATGCGCAATTTCGTCGAGTGTTGTATCGGCGGTGACTCTCCGGTGCCCGACATGAGTATTACGGGTCGCATTCCGTTGCAAAAAAACGATGTCCTGCTCGCGTGCTCGGACGGCCTTTGGTCGGGGCTGAGTGACAAAGACATGGCGGCAATCGCGCGGCCTGGCGACGACAACCTCGGTGAGAATCTCAAAGCAATCATCATAAAAGCTCTGAGCGTCAATTCTCCTCACAGTGACAATACGACCGGTACCGCGTTAAGGTTCATTCGCGGCTGACCCGGCCGCCCCAAGGAGAATCATCATGCGACCGAGTGGCCGCGAGGCGGCGCAATTGCGCGCGCTGAGTTTTGTTCCGAATTTTACGAAGCACGCTGAAGGCAGCGTTCTGGCCGCTTTTGGCGACACACAGGTATTGTGTACGGCCAGCATCGAAGAGCGCGTACCGGCGTGGATGCGTAACAGCGGTCGCGGCTGGGTGACCGGCGAGTACGGCATGTTGCCGCGCTCCACGCACACGCGCTGCAATCGCGAAGCGTCGCGTGGCAAACAGGGTGGCAGGACGCTCGAAATACAGCGCCTTATCGGGCGGTCTTTGCGGGCGGTGACGGATCTGGAGGCCCTCGGTGAGCGTTCGATTACGCTTGACTGCGATGTGCTGCAGGCCGATGGCGGTACCCGCACGGCGGCGATCAGTGGCGCATACGTTGCGCTCGCAATTGCCATGCGTCGGCTGCACCGCAAAGGCCGGATAAAGAAAAACCCGCTGTACGGTCAGGTGGCCGCGGTGTCGGTCGGAATCTACCGGGGTATGCCTTTACTGGATCTCGATTACGCTGAAGATTCCGAAGCGGAAACGGACATGAACATCGTCATGAATGAGGCCGGTCGATTCATCGAGGTGCAGGGCACGGCCGAAGGCCATGCGTTTACCGACGACGAGTTTGCCGCCATGATCAGCCTGGCGCGAACGGGTATCGAACAAATTCTGGTGGCGCAGAACGAGGCGCTAGCGTCAGCGGGCAAGTGAGCCGTTTTCCGAACAAGATCGTTCTAGCCAGCAGCAACGCGGGCAAGATAAAAGAGCTCGCGCGCTTGCTGGACGACCTGGGCGTACAGGTGGTTGCACAGTCCGACTTATGCGTAACCGATGCGGTCGAGTCAGGCGTCACGTTTGCTGAGAATTCACTGATCAAAGCGGAGCATGCGGCCATAGCTACGGGCCTGCCGGCGATTGCCGATGACTCCGGCCTTGCCGTCGATGCTCTGGATGGAGCGCCCGGCGTGTACTCGGCTCGTTACGCCGGACCGGATGCCGATGACGAACGCAATAACGATAAGTTGCTGGCAGCCCTCGATGGCGTGCCTGATGGTGCGCGCGGCGCCGCCTTCCATTGTGTCGCCACCTACGTCGCACCTGACGATGGGGCGATGTTTCAGGCCGAAGGCGCCTGGCGAGGCTCGATTCTGCACGCGCGTCATGGCAGCGGCGGCTTCGGTTATGACCCGATTTTTCTGGATCCGCAAAGTGGAACAAGCTCGGCGGAACTGACGCCAGCGCAAAAAAGTGCGCGCAGCCATCGTGGTCAGGCGCTACGCGAGCTCATCGATAAGCTGCAACAGCACTACGCGTGAAACCACCACCGCTATCCCTCTACGTGCACTTGCCCTGGTGCGTGCGAAAGTGCCCGTACTGTGATTTCAACTCGCATACCGCTGGCGCGGATGCACCGCGGCAGCGCTACCTTGATGCTTTGTTAATGGACCTGGATCAGGAGGCGCTGCGCGCCGAGGGTCGCCGCCTCGAAACCGTGTTTCTGGGTGGCGGCACACCGAGTCTCTTTTCACCGCAGGAAATCGGCCGGCTGTTACAAGGGATCCGATCGAGATTCGATGTGGCTGCCGACGTCGAAGTTACCATGGAGGCAAATCCTGGCACCGTTGAGTGCGGTGCCCCGGCAGGCTATCGCGAGGCCGGAGTGACACGGCTGTCGATCGGTGCGCAAAGCTTGAATGATACTTCACTGCAAAAGCTCGGCCGAATTCACAGCCGCGATGATGTCATCCGGGTCGCCGGTGAAGCCCGAACCGCCGGGTTTGAGAGCTTCAACATCGACCTGATGCATGGGCTTCCCGGGCAGGGTGTGCAGGAGGCCCTTGACGACCTGCGGGCGGTCATTGAACTGGAGCCGCCGCACATCTCCTGGTATCAGCTGACGATCGAGCCGAACACGGTGTTTTTTGCGCGACCGCCAACAGACCTGCCGGAAGAAGATACGGCTTACGAAATTCAGGACGAGGGCAGTGGGTTGCTGGCGGCCGCCGGTTACCGACAGTACGAAGTTTCCGCGTTCGCGCTGGATGACCAGCCCTGCAGGCATAACCTCAATTACTGGCTGTTTGGCGACTACCTGGCGGCTGGTGCCGGTGCGCACGGCAAGCTGACAACAGCGGATGGCATTTATCGCTACCGGAAACCCGCCAATCCCCAGCAGTACATGCTGACAATGGAGCGGGGCGAGGATGGCGTGATTATGAGTCCGGTCACCGGCCAGGAGCGGCTGTTCGAGTTCATGCTGAACGCGCTGCGCCTCAGGGACGGCTTTGAACAGGACCTGTTCGTATCTCGCACGGGCCTTGGCGCCAGCGAACTGGAGGACGCCATGCGGCCGGCCAGCGACAGGGGCTTGATAGTGCGCGAGTCATCGACCCGATGGCAGCCGACGGCGCTCGGTAGACGGTTTCTTAACGACCTGCAGGCGAGTTTTCTGCCCGCCAGCCGCTAAAATGGCGGTGCCCTGCTGCGCAGATCAGGCGGATTATGCGGCGATTCAGAACCGCCCTTCGCGTGATGCCACTCAGCCGATTTATGCACATGGATTTATGCAGGCCTATTTTTGCAGGGCAAGAGTGGCCTGATTTCATTTCGAGTGTTGCGAATAGCGCGTAACTATATGATTAATAAAGTCTTATGAAAATGGACACAAATTAGTCATATTGACAACGGTGCTTGTAAATCCGCACGTTAGCGTATCCACTCAATTTTCTTCCACAGACTTATCCACAGCTTCTGTGGATAAAATGTCCGGGCTTGCGGAGGCCGCCCCTTCGCTATATCCTACGCGACCTTTTTATGCAGAAGCGTGCTCCGGAGAGCCACCATGAAAGCCGATATTCATCCCAATTACGCCGATATCAAGGTGACCTGTAGTTGCGGTAACGAATTCACGACGCGTTCGACGCTCGGCGATGATCTCCTGATTGAAGTGTGCTCGTCATGCCACCCGTTTTACACGGGTAAGCAGAAGATCGTGGACACTGGCGGCCGCGTCGACAAGTTCCGCCGAAAGTACGGCATCAGCAGCTAGCCACCGGCCGCCGCCGTAACGGCGGCTTCGGCCACACATTGCGTTATTCCACGACTGCCCCTGTGGGGCCGCTCTGCTATGCTCGTACGGTTTACTAACGAGAAAAAGAAGAGGAATAACATGAGTCAGGATGCTTACCGCCTTATTAGTCCCGACGGCGCCGAAATGGAGCTGCCCATCCGGCGCGGCACGACCGGCCCCGATCTCATCGACATTGCTAAGCTCTACAAAACCAAAGGTGTGTTCACCTACGACCCGGGCTTCGTGTCCACTGGCAGCTGTGAGTCTGACATCACGTTTATCGATGGTGAAAAGGGCGTCCTCATGTACCGCGGCTACCCGGTCGAACAGCTTGCCGCCAGCTCCAGTTTCATTGAAGTGTCCTACCTGTTGCTCCGCGGCGATTTGCCGACGACAGCAGAGCTCGAGCAGTTCGATGACACCATCCGTACGCACACGATGCTCAACGAGGGCATGCTCAACTTCTTCAAGGGTTTCCGCTACGACGCACACCCAATGGCGATGTTATCCGCCGTGGTCGGTTCGATGTCCGCTTACTACCACAATGCGATGGACGCCTCGAACCCCGAGCATCGCGACATCTTCGCACATCGAATCCTGGCCAAGCTGCCGACCATCGCAGCGGCCGCCCACAAGCTGAACATTGGCCAGCCGTTCATTTATCCGCGCAATGACCTCAACTACGCTGAGAACCTGCTGCACATGCTGTTTGCGGTTCCGACGGAGCCGTATGAGATTGACCAGGTTGCCGCCGAGGCGCTCGATCTGTTGTTCATTCTGCATGCTGACCATGAGCAGAACTGCTCGACCTCGACTGTCCGCATGGCCGGCAGTTCCGGGGCTAATCCCTACTCCGCCATTGCGGCTGGTATCTCGGCGCTCTGGGGCCCTGCACATGGCGGCGCGAACGAGGCGGTTCTCAAGATGCTCGAGGAGGTCGGCGATACGAGCCAGATCGGCAAGTTCGTTGAAAAAGCCAAGGACAAGTCTGATCCGTTCCGGCTGATGGGCTTCGGTCATCGTGTTTACAAGAACTTCGATCCGCGAGCCACGATCATCAGGGAGATGTGCTACAAGGTGCTCGACAAACTCGACCGCAAAGACACGCCGTTGTTTGACCTGGCGCGCGAGCTTGAACAGGTGGCGTTGAAAGACGACTACTTCGTCGAGAAGAACCTCTACCCGAACGTCGATTTCTACTCGGGCATTATCTACAAAGCGCTCGGTATTCCGACGTCGATGTTCACGGTGATGTTTGCGCTCGGTCGTTCGGTTGGTTGGGCCGCGCACTGGAGAGAGATGATCTCTGATCCGGTCACCAAGATCGCGCGGCCACGACAGCTCTACAAGGGAGCAGCCGCACGCGACTACGTGCCAATCGATAAACGCTAGCCGTCTTTCCTCCGCGACCAGGCATCTTCGCCGCGATCGTTCGCGGGAGGGTGAAAGAGGTCAGACGTGTTCGAGGAGCTGCTGCACGGCGTTGGTGTCGACACGCCGCATCGGCTTGCCATCGACCGGGCTGATGGGTGCCTGCCGGATACCGTCTATCGGGAAGACGGTTGCCTGAATCGCGTTGTGGCTGTGATGAAACTCGAAGCCGGCATAAGTCTCGACGCGCCCGCGTCGGCTCTTCAATCGCCTTTCGTAGGACCGGTAATTAAGACCGATGTCGGCGAGCTCCATCGCGACCACCTCGTCGCTGTCGGCGAACACGTGCAGATTGACAGCCGAGTGTTCATCAGCCGTTCCCACGAGCACCGGACCCACCAGCCGCGGGCTGAATTCCGCCAGCAATTCCATGGCAGACAGCGCGGCGACGCGCATCAATCGTAGCTGATCCGCATGCGACTCCCCGCCAAAGATCTGCAGATGTTCCGCAACAGCGGCCTCGATTTCGCTGTTACCGGGTAATGCGCCGCGGCTCAGGACACCAAGGCGCTCAGCCGCTTTTTTCTTCGCTAGCCGGTAGTCCCGAACCCCGTGGTCGACAATGATGCGCGCCGCTTCCTGCGCGACAACCTGCCGGGCGCGATCGGTGTCGCTGGGTTTTTGCCTGCCCATAAAGTTAGAAGAGCGGTTCCGCCTCGTCCTCGGCCGTTTCGCCGTTCGGTGCGTCGATGGCGGTGGTTTCATTGAAGATGTCGGGAAATTCCTCGGCATGTTCACATTGCGGTACGTTGTTTTCCCGGAAGACTTCGAACACAACGTCACGCTGGCCCGCGCGCGCCGGACAACCGCTGGCCCGATCGATGAGCGCCGAGACGATGCCCTCCGGCATCGGCATCTGATTTTCCGCGACCCCGGCGAAGGCAATGCGGGCAAATTCGATCCAGATCGGCAGGGCAGTGCGCGAGCCCTCCTCGCGTGGGCCAAGCGGTCGGTCATCGTCGTAACCAACCCATACAATGCTTGCCAGGTCCCCATTGAAGCCACCGAACCAGGCATCACGCCGATCGTTGGACGTCCCCGTCTTGCCGCTGAGATCGTTGCGGCCGAGCACCATCGCGCGCCGGCCGGTGCCGCGGCGCACGACGTCACGCATCATGTCCTGCACGAGAAATGCATTCTGCGGACTCACGACCTGTGGTGCGATGTTCATGTTCGCGAATAATTCCGGCGCGACGTTGGCATCGGGTTGATACTCGAGTGCAACAGCCGCCATTTCTTCGAGCGACATTTCAGCCGGTGCCCGGCGCCTACGTGAATAGGCGGATTCGTCGGCGACGCAGGCATC
Source organism: uncultured Woeseiaceae bacterium (assembly GCA_964615665.1). Classification (GTDB taxonomy): domain Bacteria; phylum Pseudomonadota; class Gammaproteobacteria; order Steroidobacterales; family Woeseiaceae; genus UBA1847. The sequence goes on from CAZTQL010000065.1 coordinate 9,302, forward strand.
GCACACGACAGCGGGCTCGCTGCGGTAGAGAGTCGTGCCGTCGGCGGAGTAGATGGCGTCGATCAGGTAGGGTTTCACCGCGTGCCCGCCGTTTGCGAGGATTGCGTAGCCTTGTGCCATGTCGAGCGGCGAGGCGGCACCACCGCCCAGTGCCAGCGAACCGTTGCGTGGCAGCGCCGCGTCGCCGAAGCCGAACTTCGCAATGTGCCTTACGGCGTTGCCGACTCCCGTTTTGAACAGCAGCAGACGCACAGACACCAGGTTCATCGAGCGCACCAGCGCCTCGCGCATCCGTGTGGGTCCGTAAAAACGACCGCTGTAGTTAATCGGGCGCCAGACCGCTTCAAGCTCTGAGGAGTTAATAACCACGGGCGCATCGAGAACGACAGTGGCCGGCGTATTGCCGTGCTCGAGTGCTGCCGAATAGATGAAGGGCTTAAACGAGGACCCCGGCTGGCGATAGGCTTGTCGGGCGCGATTGAACTTGCTCATCGTGAAATCGAAGCCACCGGTCAACGCGCCAATGGCACCGTCGTACGGGTCGACGGAGACCAGCGCGCCCTGCGCTTCGGGTACTTGCGCCAGCGCCCAGCGGCTATTCGCCATGGGCATGACGTAGATAACGTCGCCAACGGCAAGCACGTCGCCTGCTGTTTCCGGCGCGGGGCCGGTCGTCTCGCGATCGATAAAGGGCTTGGCCCAGCTGATGCCTTCCCACGAAAGTGAGGCAACCACGCCGCCACGCAGAACGATGGTTGCGCCGTTGTTATTGGCAACGCCGGTGACCAGCGCGACCGACAGGCCGCCGGGCGCATATTGTTCGAGCGTCTCGCGAATCTGCAGCGGCCACTCCTCGAACGGCGCTGTCAGCACATTATCGCCGAGTTCAATGTTTGTGACAGGGCCGCGATAGCCACGCCGCCGCGTAAACTCCAGCAGGCCATTGCGCAGCGCATAATTGGCGGCCTCCTGGAGACGGGAGTCGAGGGACGTAACGACCTGGTAGCCAGCGGTGTACGTGTCCTCGCCATAACGCTTCAGCATTTCGCTGCGGACCATCTCGGCAACGTATGGCGCATTCAACTCAACCGCGGCGCCGTACAACATCGACTCCATAGGGAACGCCATTGAGTCGTCATAGCCGTTGTCGTCGAGATAACCGAGGTCGCGCATACGGCCAAGCACATAGCCGCGGCGCATTGTCGCGTTATCCGCGCTGTATACAGGGTTGTAACGCGACGGTGCCGGCAACACACCGGCGAGCGTTGCGGCTTCTGCTGCGTTGACGTTCTTGAGGTCCTTGTTGAAGTAAACCTGCGCGGCCGCTGCCACTCCGTACGCTCGCTGCCCGAAGAACATCTTGTTCAGGAACAGCGCCATGATCTGTTCCTTGGTGAATTCCTGCTCGATCTTGTACGCGAGAAACGCCTCACGGAGTTTGCGGGTGAATAATTGTTCGCGCGTCAGGAAGTAGTCGCGCGCCAGTTGCTGTGTCAGCGTGCTGCCGCCGCCGCTGATTTCGCCGCTCTTCAACAGCCGGGCGAATGCCCGCGTAATGCCCTGGTAATCGACACCCGGGTGGTCGAAGAAGCGCCGGTCTTCCGCGGCGATAAAAGCGTGCACCACGTGCGCCGGCAGGTCCTCATAGGTAACCAGCAACCGGCGGCGCTCACCGATCTCGGAGATCAGGTGGCCGTCACGGCTGTATATCCGCAGCGGGATTTGCAGCGGAATATCGCGAATGGTCTCGGCAGCAGGCAGCCCGGGCAATACAAAGTAGTAGGCACCGATAACGGTCGCGACAGCCGCGAGGGCACCGCTGGCGCCCAATCCCAGCACCAGAATGAGGCTGCGCAGGAGTCCGCGCGTCGATTTGTGACGCTGGTTCTTGTTGGATTCAGTCAGTTTTTGCATAGTCGCTGGTGATATTGGCCAAAAGTCCCACGTTACCCAAGCTCCCGGCTACCCTATTAGAGAGTAAGCTGCTGCTCGGTTGGTGCAAAGAATGTGGCTAACCTGGGGCAATACACTCGGCAGGCGGAATCGAGGCGGCAGATAATAGACGGGCATGGCTGAGTGCTGCAATAAGCAGGTATGTCCGCAGGCGGGTACTGGGTCACGGAACAAGCGTTCGGCGGCCGTTACCATGGGGATATGTGGATCGTGAGCAAAGTCACGTTTTATTTAACATTTTATTGATATATAGTTGAATCGACTTGTTCAGGTCTAACTGATGTTTGACGCGCAACTTACCGACTTAGAAGGAAAAATACGTGCTTTTCGGCAATAAATCACAGCCATTGCTGGGCCTCGATATAACGACCTCGTCGGTCAAGCTGATAGAGCTTTCGCGGAGCGGAAAGCGCTATCGGGTCGAGTCCTATTCAGCAGAGCCTACGCCTCCGAACTCGGTTAGCGAAAAAGCCATCGTCGACGCCAAAGCGGTCGGCGAGGCGATTCGTCGCGCCGTCAAACGAGCCGGGGCCAAAGCCACGGACGTCGCCGTCGCTATCAGCGGTGACGCGGCCATTACAAAGATCATCCAAATGCCTTCGAGCCTCTCCCAGAGAGATCTTGAAGGACAGGTGGAGATCCAGGCGGACCAGTACATTCCGTTCCCGATGGAAGAAGTCAGTTTTGACTACGAGATCATTGGACAGAATGAGAAGGATCCGGAGCTCCTGGACGTTCTCCTGGTGGCATCACGCACCGAGAATGTCGAGCAGCGCCAGGCGGCGGTTGCCGCTGCCGGCCTGACAACACACGTCGTCGACGTCGAAGCCTTTGCGCTTGAAAATGCCTGCGCATTGCTGAGCCACCAAATGCCTGATGGTGGTATGGGTCAGTCGGTAGCGGTGGTCGACATTGGTGCGAGTAGCACGACGTTCAGTGTGTTGCAGGATCTAAAGGTTGTTTATACGCGCGACTTTAATTTCGGTGGGCAGCAGCTGACCGAAGAGATCATGCGTACTTACGGCCTGTCAGTTGAAGATGCGGGTCGCGCCAAGAAGCAAGGCGGACTGCCATCGAACTATCAGCCGGAAGTGCTTGAGCCATTTATTGATGACATGACACAACAGGTTAGCCGTTCGTTGCAGTTCTACCTCGCATCGGGCGGTGGTCGCGAGCAGCCTGACATGGTTCTGGTGTGCGGTGGCTGTGCCAATATTCCTGGCATTGCAGACGTCATTTCCAGTCGCGTCGGCGTACCGACCGAAGTTGGTGATCCGCTTGGACAGATGAAGATCTCTTCCAAAGCCAAATCACAGGGGGTCCACAAAGATGCGACCGCTCTCCTTACCGCTTGCGGACTTGCACTGAGGAGCTTCGACTAATATGCCACGCATTAATCTACTCCCCTGGCGCGAAGAAGAGCGGAAGAAACGACAACGCGATTTTGGTGTTGCAGCGGCGGGTGCCGTTGTGGCCGCGGTTGCCGCCGTTATTACCACGATCTTTGCCTACTCACAAATGATTGACAACCAGCAGGCGCGCAACCAGCGCCTGACCGACGAGATCGTCGAACTCGAGAAAAGTATTACCGAGATTGACGGTCTGGAGCGTCAAAAGGAACGCCTGTTGGCGCGCATGGAAATTATCGAGCAGCTGCAGAAAAGCCGCCCGGAAATCGTGCATCTTTTTGACGAGCTGTCGCGCAAGTTGCCTGAGGGTGTTTACCTCTCCGGCATAAAACAGACGGGCCCGCGGGTCGAGGTTCGCGGCATTGCGCAGTCAAGCACCCGGGTATCGGCCCTGATGCGGCAAGTCGACGCTTCGGAGTGGCTGACTGATCCCGAGGTTGAGCGTGTCGAGACCACTCAGGCAGGCACGTCTCGCCAATCCGAATTCATCGTCTATGTTAAACAGGCACGCCCCGAAGGCGACGGGGAGGAAGCTGAATGAACATTCTTGAAGAACTGCAGGCACTCGACGTTAATGACGTTGGCCGCTGGCCATTCGTATTTCGTGCCGCTGTCATCGCGCTCGTGTTTGTCGCTGTACTGGGTCTTGGTGTTTACTGGTTCATTATTAAAGACAAGGCGCCGCAGCTCAGCCGCGTGCAAGAGGAAGAGCAGCAGCTCCGGCTGACGTTCGAAAACAAACAGCGCAAAGCTGCCAACTACGATGCATACAAGACTCAGCTAACGCAGATTGAGCAGTCGTTCGGTACCATGCTTCGACAGCTTCCGGGCGAAACTGAGATCCCAAGTTTGATCGTTGATATTTCACAGACAGGCCTGGCCGCCGGTTTGCAGGAAAAGCTGTTCGTGCCGCAGCCTGAGATGCCGAAGGACTTCTACGCCGAGAAGCCGATCAAGATTCGTCTTGAAGGTGGTTTCCACGAGTTAGGGAATTTCGTCAGCGGCATCGCCGCGCTGCCACGCATCGTGACGTTGCATGACATCAACATCACGCGCGTCGACGATGACGCATATGACAACCTGAGCATGGAAGTGACCGCTCAGACTTACCGCTATCTCGACGAGGAGGCAGAGTGATCATGCGCGCTTCCCAGACACTTAATATTGTTCTGATGGTCTTTGTGGCGGCCTTCGGTCTTACGGCCTGTGGCGGTGATATGGACGATCTCGACCAGTACATCAATGAGATCAAGGCGAAGCCCGGTGGGCGCATCGAACCGCTGCCGGAAATCACGCCTTATACAGTTTTTATGTACATTGCTGATGCTGAGGGCGTGCGATCGCCATTTATGCCGGACACACCACAGGCAAGCAGTGTGGGCGGCGGCATGCGACCTGATCGCGACCGCAGCCGTGAATACCTCGAGAGTTTCCCGCTGGATACGCTCGGCATGGTAGGAACGCTGGATATGGAGGGCACGGCGTACGGTCTCGTGCAAGCGTCAGACGGTTTGATTCACCGCGTCACTCCCGGCAACTACATGGGACAAAATGACGGACGAATTACGGAGATTTCTGAATCAGAAATTGCACTGGTCGAAATTATTTCTGATGGTATCGGCGGGTATATCGAGAGAGACGCCGCAGTCAGTCTTAAGGACTGACACCTGTATG
>CAZTQL010000066.1:0-14298 GCA_964615665.1 uncultured Woeseiaceae bacterium
CATGCACCCGGAGTTTCGCGACCCACGTCGAAGCCATGTCACCCCCGTGTACCGAACAGTGTAGGGGCTGAATTGCGAAAAACAATGCGATAGCCGCACAAATCTGGTGTCAGGTGGTCTGGCGCATAAGGATAAATAGCATTAAGAAAAGCTTCTAACACTATGAAAAATATCTAATGTTTTAGTATTCTTTCCTTCTGGCGCTGCCAATCCCGGTCTTTATCGGAGGCTCGTTTATCGTGCTGCTTCTTGCCCTTTGCCAGTCCGATGTTGAGCTTTGCGCGGCCTTTGTGCCAGTGCAGGTCCAGCGGCACCAGCGTAAATCCTTTGCGCTCAACTGCGCCGGTCAGTCGGTCGATTTCCTGGCGGTGCAGCAGCAACTTCCGGGAGCGGGTCGGGTCTGCCTTGATATGGGATGCCGTCGTTTTCAGCGGCGAAAAGTGAGCACCGATCAACCATGCCTCGTTGTTTCTGAGGTTGACATAGGCTTCGGCTAACTGCGCGCGGCCCTCACGCAGACTCTTGGCCTCCCAACCCTCCAGGGCGAGGCCAGCCTCGAATTTATCCTCGATGAAGAAATCATGACGCGCCCGCCGATTGACGGCAATCATGTTCCCCGTCGTTTTTTTGCCCTTCTGTTTGTTCATGAATCATCGATCTCGGCTGCGCTCTGTCCGGCGGATTATACGAGCAAAGCGTTGAGAGTCTGCCGAATTTGTATAAGAATCACGCGATTGTAGGTCTAATTGAGAATATCGATGCTAAGCAGTCAGGGAGACAGCGCCAAACGCAAGTCACTCCATGGCCACTGGTCCTCCCGCATGGCGTTCATCCTCGCCGTCACAGGGTCCGCAGTTGGCCTCGGCAATATCTGGAAGTTTCCCTATATCGCTGGCCAGAATGGCGGCGGGGCTTTTGTATTGGTTTATCTCGTCTGCGTTGTGGTGATCGGCATGCCCGTCATGATGTCGGAGATCCTGATTGGCCGGCGTGGCCGGCGAAACCCGATTGCGACGATGGAACTGCTCGGCAAGGAAGAGGGCAGCACCGGCAATTGGCGTTGGGTTGGCATCATGGGCGTCTTCGGCGGAATCCTGATTCTCTCGTATTACAGCGTTATCGCCGGTTGGACGCTTGCCTACGTTGTTAAGAGCGTGTCAGGCGCTTTTGCAGGCGCGAGCGCCGATACCGTAGGCGCTGAGTTCGGCAGTTTCGTCGGCGACTGGCGACTCATTGGGCTTTGCCACACGATTTTTATGGCATTAACCATATTTGTTGTGGCCCGCGGCGTGGAGCGTGGTCTCGAGCAGGCTGTTCGTTTCATGGTGCCGGCACTACTGATACTGATGTTGGTTTTACTGGGCTATTCAATTAATTCCGGCTACTTCGGCGAAGGTGTTGCGTTCATGTTTACACCGGATTTCGAGAAGCTGACATGGAACAGTGTTTTGGCGGCACTCGGCCAGGCGTTCTTCACGTTGAGCATCGGCATGGGCGCGGTCATGGCCTACGGTGCCTACCTGCCGGAGGAGACCTCCATCACGGGCGCTTCGGTGGCTGTTGTGACCGCCGATACCGCAATCGCCATTCTCGCGGGACTCGCAATATTTCCGCTGGTTTTCGCTAATAATCTCGACCCTGCGGATGGCCCTGGCCTGGTCTTTTTCACGCTGCCGCTCGCGTTTGGCCAAATGGCAGGCGGCGTTTTCTTCTCGACGATTTTCTTTGTCCTGCTGGCATTCGCCGCATGGACGTCGGCGATTGGTCTAATGGAGCCAGCCGTCGCCTGGATCGTTGAACATTTCAATCGTACCCGTGCGCAGGCCGCGGTGATGACTGGGCTCTTGATCTGGGTTCTGGGATTCGGTTCGGTGCTGTCCTTCAACGAGCTGGCCGAGTTCAAGTTTCTCGCCGGCACGATATTCGACAATATCGACTACCTGACCAGCAATATCATGCTGCCGTTGGGCGGCCTCCTGATCGTTGTTTTCGCCGGCTGGGTGATGTGCCGTAACTCAACGTCTGATGAGCTCGGAAGCTCCGGTGCCTGGTATCGAGCCTGGCGTTTTCTCGCTCGTTTCGTCGCGCCCATCGGCATACTGTTTGTTCTTGCCAACGCGATTCTCTAACCAAATATGCGCAGAGTCAGTCGCAGTGCTCTGGTGTCTTACTCGGCGCCGCAGATGTATGAACTGGTGAAAGACGTTGAGGCCTACCCTGCGTTTCTTCCATGGTGCAATGATGCAGAGGTGCATCTGCGCGAACCGCGTTTTATTGAGGCATCGCTCGAACTTCATCACCGCGGTATCAGCAGACGTTTCAGAACGCGCAATGTACTGACGGAAAATGAGGCGCTGGGCATCGAGTTGGTCGGCGGTCCGTTTCGGGCTCTTTCCGGCGGGTGGTTATTTCAACCGCTGGGGGACGCAGGTAGCAAGGTATCGCTGGAGCTTGAGTTTGAGTTCGAGAGCCGTGCAACCGACGTCATATTCGGCCGTTTCTTCGAGAAGATCTGCAACACACTGGTGGATTCATTCACGCAACGGGCAGCACAGATCTATGCCACGGAGTGAGGTTTATGCCCGCCGAGATTGATGTAGAGGTCGTTTTTGGAATCCCGGAGCAGCAACGGTTGGTGTCCCTTACATTGCGATCAGGCGCCACGGTTGCGGATGCTATCGAGAAGAGTGGCCTCACCAGGGACTTTGCAGGCCACGATCTATCCTCTTTGTCCGTCGGTATCTGGGGGCATTTGGCGGCGCGGGACTCTGTGCTATCCGCCGGCGACCGGGTCGAAATCTATCGGCCATTGCAGATGGACCCGCGGGAAGCCCGGCGAAGGTTGGCAGCGGCAGGTCAGACCATGCGCAAGTCCGACGAGGGCTAAAGCCCTGGATTAAGCTCCTGGTCTTTGCGAATTTCGCTGACGCGATCATCCTCGAAGAAAACCGAGACCCAGCGTTTGAAACTGGCGTCTTGTCGACCGCGTTTCAGGTAGTAGACGAAGTCCCAACGCGAAGCGTGGAACGGATCGTCAATCATGGGCGTGCCGAGCAAAAAGCGGATCTGGTTGCGGGTCATACCGATTTCGGCCTGGTCGAGGTCTTCCTGCTTGAACAGATTGCCCTGCGAGATACTCGCGCGATACACGCAACCGGCGGCAAATGTCGTCGCGAGCAATAAGAAAACAATAAGGGAATTACGGTTTACCATAGAGCCGAACTGCCAACTGGGTCATAATAGGCGCGCATCATACCTTGAAAGAGTTTGTCCATGCAGCAAAGACAGGAACTTCGTAAGGCAGGCCTGAAGATCACGCTGCCGCGACTAAAAATTCTCGAGATTCTCGAGGGCGCCAAGTCGCGTCACCTCAGCGCCGAGGACCTGTACAAGGATCTGCTGCAGTCGGGCGAGGATATCGGTCTCGCGACCGTCTACCGCGTCCTGACGCAATTCGAGGCGGCCGGCTTAGTCACGCGCCATAATTTTGAGGGAGGCCATTCGGTCTTCGAGCTCGACGATGGCGATCACCATGACCACATGGTCTGCGTGGAAACGGGCGATGTCATTGAATTCGTGAACGACGAGATCGAGCGCTTGCAGCACGACATTGCCGAGCAGTTCGGCTACGAGCTACTGGATCACAGTCTCGTGTTGTACGTGAAACAAAAAGACGTTGACGAGGACGAGGACGACTGAATCAGGCGCGTTTTTGCCGTGCGCCGTCGAGCATCTCCTTGGCGTGTTCCAGCGTTTTGCGCGTGATTTCAACACCGCCCAGCATGCGGGCCAGCTCTTCTACGCGCTCCTCTTTACTCAACGCATGGATTCTCGTGCGCGTTGTCTTGCCGTCAGTCACCTTATTAATTCTGAAGTGCTGGTCCGCAAGGCTTGCGACTTGCGGTAAGTGAGTGACACAAAGCACCTGTCGATCGGAGGCGAGTTCCTGTAAGCGCCGTCCGACCATTTCCGCGACGCCGCCGCCAACACCGCTGTCAACCTCATCGAAGACCATCGTGGGAATCGTGCTGCCGTCGCTCGCGATAACCTGAATAGCCAGGCTCATCCGTGACAGTTCGCCACCAGACGCGATCCGGGCGAGTGGTTGTGGCACCTGCCCAGGATTGGCGCTGATCAGAAATTCGATTTGATCGACACCCCAGGCACGTGCCGCGTCGTCGTCGAGCGGCGAAATCGCCACCTCAAACTGGCCGCCTGGCATACCAAGTCCACTCATGGCATCGGTAACGGCGGCGCCAAAGGCCTTGGCGACCTTGTGCCGAGCTGTCGACAGCTTACGGGCCTGGGTATGAAAGGCTGCTTTGGCTTGCTCTGCTTGCGTCTCCAACTCACGGCCACGTTTCTCGGCGTTTGCCAGGTCGTCATGTTCCGATCGCAGATTCGCCGTCAGCTCTTCCATAGCCGTCGGAGTAACGCGGTGTTTGCGCGCCTGAGTTTGAATGGCATCGAGCCGTTCTTCTACCCAATCTCGCCGGCCAGGATCCATATCGACTGTGTCACCGTAGCGACGCAACTCCTCGGCCGCCTCGCTCACGTGAATGCTGGCAGCATTCAGTAACTCGACAACGGGCTCAAGCGATGCGTCGTACTCGACCAACGGCTCGAGCGAGCGCACGGACTCGGCGATCAGGCTGTTGGCATTGCCAGGGTCGTTTTCAAATAAACTGACAAGCGCGGCATTGACGCCTTCGAAAAGTCGCGAGCTGTTCAGCAGCTTCTGTCTTTCCAGGGTGAGCGCCTCGGTCTCGCCATTGCCAAGCGCGAGACTGTCCAGCTCTTGCAACTGGAAACTCAGTAGATCGAGTCGCGAAGCCCGGTTTGTCTCCGCTTCAGTGAGTTGCTGCAACTGCGCTGCAACCGACTGCCAGGCGCTAAAGCCGGTTGCCGTGCTCTCACGCAGGACCTGTAAGTCGCCAAAGTGATCAAGCAGATCTCGCTGCACCGCGCGATGCGCCAGCGACTGATGAAAATGCTGGCCGTGAATATCGAGCAGTAGTTCACCCAGGTTTTTCAGCTGCGACAGGGGCACGGCATTGCCATTGATAAATGCACGCGATCGGCCATCAGGGTTGATCACGCGGCGCAGCAGGCATTCGTCGTCCGACTCAAGAGTATTCTGCCTTAGCCAGGCCTGTGCGGTTGGTAGTTGGGCGACGTCGAACGCGGCGCTGAATTCAGCACGTTTCCCGCCGTCCCGAACCAACTGTGCACTCCCTCGTTCGCCCAGTACCAGCCCGAGCGCGTCCACGAGTATCGATTTTCCGGCGCCGGTCTCGCCAGTCAGGACCGTCATGCCGGATGCAAACTCAATGTCGATCTGGTCAACAATCGCATAGTCACGAATCTGTAGATTCATCAACACGTCAGTCCTGCCGTCCGTCATTGCGCTTGCGGCTGTCGCGTCCCCAGAAGAGCTTCGACCGGAGTATGCCGTAGAAATCGTAGCCCGGCGGGTGGATTAGCGTGATGCGTTTGCCAGCGGCCGAGATGTGCAGCTTGTCGCCCGGCCGAATGTCGCCCAGCTTAATGCCGTCGATGGACACGGCGGCGCGTGTCTCATCGCGCTCGAGCAATACAACCTCGATCGACTGATCGGCAGGGATGACAATGGGCCTGTCCGTCAATGTGTGCGGGCACACGGGAACGACGACAACGGCATTCAGTTGCGGCGCGATGATGGGTCCGCCACAGCTCAACGCGTAGGCCGTGGACCCGGTTGGCGTCGCCACAATCATGCCGTCGCCCGAGTGAGTGTTAACGAACTCGCCATCGACAAACGTCGAAAAATCCACCATGCGCCCCGTTTCACGTCGTTTAAGCACAACATCGTTGAGAGCGAATTCTGTCAGCACCTTGCCGGACTTCTTCGTTAGCCGGGCTTCGAGCAACAGGCGTGAATCACGCGTGTAGTCTCCGGCCAGTACCTGTTGAACACTGGTAATCATCTCGTCGGGGGTTACGTCGGCAAGGAAACCCAATCTTCCGCGATTGATGCCAAGTACCGGTGTCTTTGTTTCTCGTGCCAGGCGGCCGGCGTATAGCATCGTGCCGTCGCCGCCTATTGCGATGACCAGATCCGCTTGTACGCAAAGCTGCGCCTCATCCATTCGCGCGACCGGCAACTCAAGCTGTAACGTGTCGGCGGCGAGTACGCGAATACCGATTCCGTGCAGAAACTCGGTCAGCGTGCGCATTGGCTCGGCGACGCGAGAATCTTCGTGCCGGCCGATAATGGCGATATTCTTGAATTGCGTGTCCATACGGTGATTGTTGCAAACCCTTGACCGACCGCCAAGCCATTGCTAGCGTGTTGCGACGTACATTATCACAGCACCCGCTACTGGAATTTCTCTTGTTTGCAGGCAATGTCGGAAGAAGCAAGTAATCCCCTGCCGAGCGATCGCGGCCAGCACCTGCTGCGCGTCCTGATCCAGCGTTATATTCGCGACGGTCAACCCGTTGGCTCGCGCACGCTATCAAAGGATTCGGGTCTCGACCTGAGCCCGGCCACTATCCGCAATGTGATGTCCGATCTGGAAGAGCTGGGCCTGGTCTCGGCGCCCCACACGTCGGCGGGGCGTGTGCCAACCCCGCAGGGTTACCGCCTGTTTGTCGATACATTGGTTCGCTATCAGCAACCTGACGATAGCGAAATTCGCAAAATTCGGCAAAAGATCAAAGGTGATTACAATACGACCGGGGCGCTGGTCTCCACCGTTTCTAATATGTTGTCCGAGTTCACGCATATGGCCGGCGTGGTCTCGGTACCGCGTGCACCGAAGGTCACATTGCGGCAGATCGAGTTCCTGCCGCTTTCGGATAATCGAATACTCGTTATTCTCGTTATCAACGACCGGGAAGTGCAGAATCGAATTCTGCATACGCAGAAAAATTACAGTGCCTCCGAGCTGCAGCAAGCACAGAATTTTATTAATCAGCACTACGGCGGCATGGACCTTGGCTCCCTGCGTAAACAGCTCATCGAGGATCTCGACAAGACACGCGATTCGATGAACCAGGCAATGCACGACATCATCGCGGTCGCACACTCAGCAGTGGAGGAGGCCGAGCATCGTGACGAGGGCTATGTGCTGGCGGGTGAGACCTGCCTGATGGACTTTGCCGAGCTCTCGGACGTCGATACGTTGCGGCGCCTCTTCGACGCCTTTTCGCGCAAGACCCTGATCCTGGATCTGCTGGATCGTAGTATCAATGCCGACGGCGTCAAGATCTTCATTGGCGAGGAGTCCGGCTTCCGCATTTTCGACGATTGCAGCGTAGTAACAGCGCCTTATCACATCGATGACGATACTATCGGCGTGTTGGGCGTGATCGGGCCAACACGCATGGCGTATGACCGGGTGGTGCCGATTGTCGATGTGACGGCCCGGCTATTGGAATCGGCGCTCGGCCATACGAATCAAGTCGCCGACTAAAAAAAGCACGCCATTGTCTTGATATTTTCTGACCAGCCCCCAGACTCTCACCGCAAATTTCTGATTGGCCGTGAGTCGCGCGGCCCAATGTAATACCCAAAGCAATACCCATTGCAATACATGGAGTAAACCGATGAACGGACAGGCAGAGCGCCCGGACGACGAATTGACTGAGGTTACCGACGCTGAGATGGATGGGCCTGAAGCAGGTGCACCCGCTGAAAGTGAGGCCACTTCCGATCCAGCCGAGGCTGCTCTGGCTGACGCTGAAGCCAAGGCCAGCGAAAACTGGGAACGGTATCTGCGGGCTGCCGCGGAGGTTGAGAATATTCGCAAACGGGCCGCCCGAGACGTCGAACACGCGCACAAGTTTGCGCTCGAGCGGATCGGTAAGGAACTTCTGGCAGTCCGCGATACCCTGGAGCTCGGCCTGGCGTCGGCGGATAACGCGAGTGTCGAGAGCCTGCTGGAGGGCAGCTCTGCCACGTTGAAGCTACTGGCGACAACGATGGAGCGCTTCGGCATCGCCGTCGTCGACCCGGCAGGCGAGCCCTTCGACCCGGAATTTCACGAAGCCATTAGCGTACAGCCGTCCGAGAACGTCGAGCCCGGTTCGGTGGTCACGGTCGTGCAGAAGGGTTATTCGCTCAATGGGCGGCTGTTACGGCCGGCTTTGGTGGTCGTAGCGGACAAATAGCGGCTGTAGCGGCAAAAAAGTCGCGCGAAGCGCTTGAAACGGGTGCTCACGGCCCCACGTAACAGCGAGCATTAGCATTTCATACCGAATTTGGAGTACATGAACATGGGTAAAGTGATTGGTATCGACCTGGGAACAACCAACTCCTGCGTTGCCGTCATGGAGGGCGATACGCCCAAAGTCATCGAAAACAGCGAGGGCGATCGCACGACGCCATCGATTGTCGCGTTCACTGCTGACGATCAGGTGCTGGTTGGACAGTCTGCCAAGCGGCAGGCCGTCACTAATCCTGAAAATACGTTGTTCGCGATCAAGCGACTGATCGGTCGTCGTTTCGAAGACGACGTCGTGCAGCGCGATATTAAGATGGTGCCGTACAAACTAATCAAGGCCGACAATGGCGATGCCTGGGTCGAGGCTGGCGGCAAGAACATGGCGCCGCCCGAGATCTCGGCGCGCGTACTTATGAAAATGAAGAAGACCGCGGAAGATTATCTCGGCGAAGAGGTAACTGAAGCGGTTATCACGGTGCCGGCATACTTCAATGACTCACAGCGACAGGCGACTAAGGACGCTGGCCGGATCGCGGGTCTCGAAGTGAAGCGCATCATCAATGAGCCCACTGCTGCGGCGCTTGCCTATGGCATGGACAAGAAGCGTGGCGACAAGAAGATCGCTGTTTTCGATCTCGGCGGCGGCACGTTCGACGTGTCGATCATCGAAATTGCCGAGGTGGATGGCGAGCATCAGTTTGAGGTGCTGTCCACGAACGGCGATACGTTCCTCGGTGGTGAGGACTTTGATATGCGGGTTATCGAATACCTGACGGCGGAGTTCCTGCGCGAAAGTGGTATCGATATTACGGGCGATGCGCGCGCCATGCAGCGCCTCAAAGAGGCGGCTGAGAAGGCCAAGATTGAGCTCAGTTCGCAGCAGCAAACGGAGATCAACCTGCCTTACATTACTGCCGATGCCAGCGGCCCGAAGCATCTCAGCATCAAGTTGACGCGTGCGAAACTCGAATCACTGGTTGATGCGCTGATCGAACGTACGATCGCGCCCTGCAAGGTTGCGCTCAAGGATGCGGGTCTGAAAGTCAACGAGGTTGACGATGTCATCCTGGTCGGTGGCCAGACGCGCATGCCGAAAGTTTTTGAAGAAGTGCAGAACTTCTTCGGCAAGGAGCCGCGTCGTGACGTCAACCCGGATGAGGCAGTTGCACTCGGGGCAGCGATTCAGGGTGGCGTTCTCGCCGGTGAGGTTAAGGATGTTCTTCTGCTCGATGTTACGCCGCTGTCACTCGGTATCGAGACACTCGGCGGCGTAATGACCAAGCTGATCGACAAGAATACGACGATTCCGGCGAACGCCGAGCAGGTGTTCTCGACGGCTGATGATAATCAGACGGCGGTGACCATTCACGTGTTGCAGGGCGAGCGTGAACGCTCGGTCGATAACAAATCGTTGGGTCGTTTCGACCTTGCTGATATTCCGCCGGCGCAGCGCGGTATGCCGCAGATTGAAGTGACGTTCGATATTGACGCCAACGGCATTCTTAATGTGTCGGCCAAGGATAAGGCGACGGGCAAGACTCAGAACATAGTGATCAAGGCATCCAGCGGTCTATCTGACGATGAGATAGACCAGATGGTTTCCGACGCCGAGAGTCATGCCGAGGAGGATCGTAAGTTCCGCGAGCTCGTCGACACGCGCAATCAGGCCGACGGCCTTATTCATGCCGCGGAGAAGACTCTGAGCGAGTTGGGTGAGAAGGCAACCGCCGAAGAACGCCAAGCTGTCGAGAATGCGGTCGCGGACTTGAAGACAGCGCTCGAAGGTGATGACAAGGAAACCATCGAGAAAAAGACCGCCGCCCTGGGCGAAGCTTCGGGTGGGCTGGCCCAGAAACTTTACGCTGAGCAGGCGGCTGACGGTGCTGCCGAAGGGGAAGCCGCGAGCGATGACGGTGTCGTCGATGCGGAGTTCGAGGAAGTGGACAAGGATGATGAGTCCAAGTCCTAACGACTGACAGCTGGCAGGAAATGTTCGGGCGCCGTTCGCGGCGCCCGAACTACAGGTGATTATGGCGAAGCGCGATTACTATGAAATTCTCGGGGTCTCAAAATCGGCATCTGCCGATGAGATCAAGAAAGCCTATCGCCGACTTGCAATGAAGCACCATCCGGACCGCAACAAGGATGATGACACTTCAGAAGCCAAATTCAAGGAAGCGAAGGAAGCCTACGAGGTTCTCAAAGACACTGAGAAACGCGCGACTTACGATCGTTTCGGGCACGACGGTCTGAAGGGGGCCGCTGGTGGCGCGGGCGGATACGGTGCTGAGGGTTTCGGCGACATTTTCGGTGACGTCTTCGGCGATATATTTGGCGGCGGCCGGCGCGCTGGCGGTGGGCCGCAGGTCTTCCGTGGTGCCGACCTCGGCTATGAACTCCAGCTCGACCTCGAAAAAGCCGTCTCGGGCGACAGCGTTACAATCGATGTTCCCACTCAGGTTTCGTGTGACACGTGTAAGGGCAGCGGCGCCAAGAAGGGTAGCGAGCCGGTCACCTGTGCGACCTGCTCGGGCGTCGGTCAGGTGCGCATGCAGCAGGGGTTCTTCTCGATTCAACAAACCTGCCCGGCCTGCAAGGGCGCCGGCACGACGATTGCCGATCCATGCTCGGCTTGCCATGGGCGTGGCAGGGTGCGCAAAACGCGCACTTTGTCAGTGAAGGTGCCGGCTGGCGTCGATGACGGCGATCGCATTCGTCTGTCGGGTGAGGGCGAGGCTGGGCGTAACGGCGGGCCTGCCGGTGATCTGTACGTGGAGATCCGTGTAAAGCCCCACAAGATATTCGAGCGCGAAGGGTCCAACCTCTCCTGCGAAGTCCCGGTGAGCTTTGCGACGGCTGCCTTGGGTGGCGAGGTGGAATTACCGACGCTCGACGGCAATGTGTCTTTGAAGGTCCCGGCGGGAACACAGTCCGGCAAGGTCTTTCGACTGCGCGGCAAAGGTGTGACCACGGTCAGAGATCCACGCAATGGTGATCTTTTCACGGAGGTCGCCGTAGAGACACCGATCCATCTGACGGCGGAGCAGAAAGAAGCGCTCGAGACGTTTGACGGGTTGTTGCGCTCCGGTGGCGGCAAGCATAGCCCGCGTGCGGGTGGCTGGCTGGAAACGGTCAAACGGTTTTTCGATCGAATCAGCTAATCGTATCGGCTGATAGTATTCTGGCAGCCCCACGGTCCTGACGGACAAAGGCGGCGCACTATCGACAAGATCAAAATAGCCATTGCCGGTGCTGGCCGCATGGGACAAGCCATTGCCAGGCGCCTGGCCGAGCGGCCGGATCTGGGCCTCGCCGGCATCTGGGCGCGCGACACGGATCTCGATGCCCTGGTTGGCGCCGCCGACATTGTCATCGATTTCAGCTTGCCAGCCGGAACCGAAAAGGTCCTGCAGGCCGTAACGCACCATGCCAGGCCGCTGGTTTGTGGTGTCAGCGGCCTCAGCGATGCGCAAATGCAGCAACTCGATGCGGCGGCGGCGAAAGTGCCGGTCGTCTACGACCGCAACATGAGTCTCGGCATTGCCGTCCTGGAACGTGCGGTGCGCGACGCGGCGGCCTCTCTCGGACCTGATTTCGAGGTCCTCATTGCAGAGACGCACCATGTGCACAAGAAAGACGCACCGTCTGGTACCGCGCTGAAGCTGGGCGAGGCTGTGACACAGGCGCAAAGCGGTCGTGAGATCGAGTATAGGGTTGAGCGGCGTGGCGAAGTGCCGGGCGATCATGAGGTCATCATGACGTCGCCCCTCGAGCGCCTGGGTTTCTCGCATAGTGTTACAAGCCGCGATGTTTTCGCCGATGGCGCATTGCACGCAGCCTGTTGGCTGCTGGGCCGGACGGCCGGTCGCTACTCGATGCGTGATGTGCTTCTGGGGGATCCCGCGGCCGAATAAAGTCGCAAAAAAACAGGCGCGGAGTCTGGCGCGCCGCGGCAGCCTTCAGTAAACTAGGCCGGATCGCTGGGCGGTCAGCGAAGTCGCAAGCGGGAGGCCAAGTCCTTCCGCTTTTGTGCATCTGAGTCAGGTGCAGAATGCGACGGTCCGTATTCAAGACGCGGCAAATCCGCTGAGTCTCGGCAGGTCGAAATATTGTTCTTCCATTGAGGTCCGCTTTTGACTACGCCTGCGATACTTGCTCTTCAGGATGGTACGGTCTTTCACGGCACATCGATCGGTGCTGCCGGACGGACCATTGGCGAAGTCGTTTTCAATACCGCGATGACCGGCTATCAGGAGATTCTCACCGATCCCTCCTACTGCCGCCAGATCGTCACGCTCACCTGTCCCCATATTGGCAATACCGGCTGCAACAGTGAGGACATGGAGTCTTCGCAGATTCATGCGTCGGGGCTCATTGTGCGAGACAGCACAATGGTGACCAGCAATTGGCGGTCGGAGCGGTCTTTCAGCGACTTTCTGGAGCAGGGGAAGACCGTTGCTATCGCCGATATTGACACGCGCAAGTTGACCCGGATTATTCGTGAGAAAGGTGCTCAATCCGGCTGCATCATGAGCGGTACCCAGGATCCGGCGACCGCGATTAAACACGCGCGCAAGTTTCCGGGCATTGCCGGCACGGACCTCGCGTCGTTTGTTACGACGGACAAGGCCTACCAATGGTGCCATGGGACCCATTTCGGGAAACCCGCTCGTGTATTGAGTCGCAGAATCGCCCCGTACCACGTTGTGGCGTACGATTTTGGCATCAAACGCAATATTCTCCGAATATTGTCAGACCTCGACTGCCGCATGACGGTCGTGCCGGCGAAAACGCCGGCTGAAGAGGCGCTGGCCCTGGCGCCGGACGGGATTTTTCTATCCAACGGTCCCGGTGATCCGGAGCCCTGCGACTATGCGATTAGTGCGATAAAGGTCTTCCTGCAGAAACGTATCCCGGTGTTTGGGATTTGCCTCGGTCACCAGTTGCTGGCACTGGCTGCCGGGGCCAGCACGGACAAGATGAAATTTGGCCATCACGGCGCCAACCATCCGGTACAAGACCTCGCCACGGGGCGGGTCATGATTACCAGCCAGAATCACGGTTTCGCGGTCGATCAGACGACGCTGCCCGATAACGTCGAACCAACGCACCGCTCGTTGTTTGACGGCACGCTGCAGGGAATTGCTTTGACGGATACACCGGCGTTCAGTTTTCAGGGGCACCCGGAGGCCAGTCCGGGGCCGCGCGATATGGCCGGACTGTTCGAACGATTCATCGCGTCCATGGACCAGCAGAAACGCAAGACACTGCGGTCAGTGTTTTCACCATAAAAATTGTTATAAAACAAACGATTATAATCGTTACTTAAACAAGATTATCATATAAAGGCCACGATGCCGCGACGCACAGACATAGAAAGCATCCTCATTATTGGCGCTGGGCCGATCGTGATTGGTCAGGCGTGCGAGTTCGATTATTCGGGGGCGCAGGCATGCAAGGCGTTGCGCGAAGAGGGTTATCGAGTGATTCTCGTGAACTCTAACCCGGCCACCATCATGACGGATCCGGAGATGGCCGATGCCATCTACATCGAACCGGTCCAATGGGCTGCGGTCGAGCGGATCATCGCGAAAGAGCGACCCGATGCATTGCTGCCCACCATGGGCGGACAAACTGCGCTCAACTGTGCACTGGATCTGGTTCGCGAAGGGGTGCTCGAGAAATATGACGTCGAGATGATCGCGGCGTCGCGAGAGGCCATCGATATGGCCGAGGATCGTGACCTGTTTCGCAAGGCGATGGCGGAGATCGGGCTCGAGTCACCTAGAGCGGTAATCGCGCACACCCTCGAGGGGGCGTTCGAGCAACAACCGGATATCGGGTTCCCGACGATCATTCGGCCGTCCTTCACGATGGGCGGTAGCGGCGGCGGTATTGCCTATAACCTCGAGGAGTTCGAACGTATCGTCGCGCACGGCCTCGAGATGTCACCGACCACCGAGGTTCTCCTGGAGGAGTCCGTACTCGGTTGGAAAGAATTTGAAATGGAGGTCGTTCGGGATCGCAACGACAACTGCATCATCGTCTGCGCCATCGAAAATTTCGATCCCATGGGCGTGCACACCGGAGA
>CAZTQL010000067.1:0-14251 GCA_964615665.1 uncultured Woeseiaceae bacterium
TATTTACTACCATCTGCGACGAATATTCCCGGATGGTATCATTGAAGAACTCTATTTCGATGTTGAAACGGGTTTGCTGCAAATGTGAAGCGTTTTGCCGACGAAAATACCTAAGTATTTCGGTGACTTACACCTCCGGTTCTCCAGAATGGCCGGTTTTTGGCAAATTCGTCGGAAATTTCGTCGATTTTTAGCGCATTCCGGGCGGTAGTCCGCCACCAGGCAGCCCCCGCATGAACTTCTTGAGGCCACCCTTGGAGACCTTTTTCATCATCCGTTCCATTTGCAGATGCTGCTTTAACAGACGGTTGACGTCCTGTATCTGCTGACCGGCGCCGAGGGCGATGCGCTTCTTGCGAGATCCGTTGATGGTCTTGGGGAAACGACGTTCGCCCGGTGTCATCGAGTTGATGATGGCGACCTGTCGTCGCATCTTGAGTTCGTTGGCACTATCAGCCAGTGCAGCCGGATTGACATTACCAGGCAACGGCAGCTTTTCGAGCATCGATGCCAGACCGCCCATGTTCATCATTTGCTCAAGCTGATCTTTCAGGTCGCCGAGATCAAATCCGCGGCCCTTCTTGATCTTCCGGGCGAGTTTCTCACTCTGGTCCTTGTCGACCTTCTGCTCGATTTCTTCGACGAGCGTCAGTACATCGCCCATACCGAGGATTCGCGACGCCATACGATCCGGATGAAAGGCCTCCAGCGCGTCGACTTTCTCACCAACGCCGATAAACCGGATCGGCTGGCCCGTGATCTCGCGCACCGAAAGCGCAACACCACCTTTCGCATCGCCGTCCGCCTTTGTCAGGATGATGCCTGTCAATGGCAAGGTCTCGTTGAAAGAGGTCGCCGCGTTGACAGCGTCTTGTCCCGCCATGCTATCGACGACAAACAAGGTCTCATGCGGACTGGCTGCCGCATACACGTCTGCCACCTCTTGCATCATGTCGCCGTCGACGTGCAAGCGCCCCGCTGTATCAACGATCAGGACGTCCGCAAATGCCCGCCGCGCTTCGTCGAGCGAGCGCGCCACGATTGTGGTCGGCTTTTCTTTCGCATCGCTGGCGCAGTGCAGCGCACCAACCTCAAGTGCCAGAGTTTGCAGCTGCAGAATGGCGGCCGGCCGATGCACGTCAACACTAACGAGCATGACCTTCTTCTTCTCGATGTCGATCAGGCGCTTCGCAAGCTTGGCCGCCGTTGTTGTCTTACCCGCGCCCTGCAAACCGGCAAGAAGTATGACAACCGGCGGCTGTGCCCTGAAATCCAGCGGCGCCGAGTCACTGCCAAGCAGCCGGACCAGCTCGGAGTGAATAATCTTGACCAGCATCTGCCCAGGCGTGAGGCTCTTGCTGACCTCCTCACCCACTGCGCGCTCACGGATTCGATCAATGAAAGTCTTAACGACGGGCAGGGCAACGTCAGCCTCGAGCAGAGCCAGCCGGACCTGCCGGAGCGTGTCTTTAATGTTGGCGTCGGTGAGCCGGCCCTTGCCGCTTAACTGGCGGGCAGCATCTGACAGACGGCCACTGAGATTCTCAAACATGCGCGCATTCTAAACGAGAATGTCGCGGCCGTGGGAGTAGCTTGTCGCGCGATCGTTGATCGCACCTGGTGTCTAAACGGTCAATACCGTTCCGCGAGAGAGCATTTTAATGTTCTTCCCCGGCGCTGCATCGAGGACCTGCTGGTAAATGCGATCTTCCTCGCCCGGTTTCATACCCGTAAGCCAGATCTCTGGCTCGTGTTTCAAACGGCGCAGATCATCGGTCATCGTCTTCGGAGTGTAATGCCCGGACTCGGAGGCCAGTTTTGCCATCTCGTCAGGGAAAGACACCTCAATCACCAGAACTTTCAGATCGTCGCAGGCGTTCAGTACAGGCCACAGCGTCTCATTGGATTTCGTATCGCCGCTAACGGCGAACGCACCACCCGAGTTCTGCACTGTATAACCCAGCGACGGAACCGAATGCATGACGTCAACGGCATAGAAGTTGCGATGACCGATGGTCACAGTGTCTCCGGGACTACAAATTTGAAAACGCAGCATCGGATTGGCGGCTGTCGGCAGTTTTGAAAAGTCCGGCCAGATCACGTCGTTGAACAAATGTGTCTGTACAGCGCGAATCGTCTCTTCGCGCGCATACACGGTCAGTGGCTCGGCGAAGTTTTCGTCGAAAACACGATCCGCAAGCATCGGCAACCCGGCGACATGATCCAGGTGCGCGTGGGTCAGAAACACATGACGAATCGGATCGATGTCCTCAAGTTCAAGATCACCGATGCCGGTGCCGGCATCGATCAGGACATCGTCGTCAATTAGCAGAGCAGTGGTCCGCGAGCCGGAACCGATGCCGCCGCTGCAACCGAGAACGCGAATTCGCATAAGTTAGGGTTCTCTTGAACTACGCCATATGGGATGATTCGACGTTAGGTCAATACCTGTCGGGTTTCTGTGTCTCAAATCACAATTCTCTTGCTGTACCTGTTGGCGGCCGCGGGTTTCGCGATGAGCCGGCTACCCCGGTTCACCGCCCTGTCACGCCCCTCCCTGTATGCGGCGGGCCTGTTGGTCAGCCTGGGCATCGTGCTGCACGGCACCTTGCTGTTCGAGCTGGTCCTGCCGGGCAGCGGCTTTAGCTTTTCAATCGGCAACGCGGCCTCGATGATCGGTCTGGAACTCGCTTTGATCGCCCTGCTCGCCGCGATTGAACCGACGCTGCGTGGCATGAGCGCCGGGTTGCTGCTGCTATCGGCCAGCACAGTTCTTCTGACCGGTGGTTCCATGGATCCGGCCTCCGCCGTGGCCATGCCGTGGCAGGTTCGCGGCCATATTCTGCTCGCACTTTTGTCGTACGGTTTTCTCAGCGTTGGCGCCATCGTGGCCGTCTACTCACTGCTGCAGGAACGGCGCTTGCGATCGGCAAAAATCACCGCGGTTAATCAGCTGTTTGCACCGCTGGAGACCACGGAGAAATTGCTCGTCGGAGTGACCGCCGCGGGCTTCGCCGGTCTGACGCTGGCGATCGCATCGGGCGCCACTTTCGTCAACAATCTGATGGAGCAGCACCTCGCCCACAAGTTCGGCCTGTCCCTGATTGCATGGATCATTTTCGGCATTTTGCTGGGCGGCCGGTTCCTCGCCGGTTGGCGCGGCACACGCATCGTCAAACTCTACCTCTGGGGATTCGCTATCCTCGGTCTCGCCTACTTCGGCAGCCGTCTCATATTGCAGGAAATATTTGAGCAAAGCTGGCATTGAGACAGGCGTTCTTGACAGCCATATTGCAGGCTGTTGAACTGCAACGGTAAGGACAAAATTCGGAGGTGCCCTTCTTTTGGGCGAGGACGTTCCATTAGCCAGCTTGCTTGGCCTGCTGGTACTGCTACTGCTGCTTTCCGCCTGTTTTTCGGGATCGGAAACGGCCTTGATGAGCCTCAACCGATATCAACTCCGGCATAAGGCCCGCGAGGGCCATCGCGGCGCACGTATTGCGGAAAAACTGCTGAAAAAACCAGGCCGCGTCATCGGCCTCATTCTGTTAGGCAACAACCTCGTCAATATATTCGCGGCGTCGCTGGTCGCTCTGGTGGCGTTCGAGATGGGCGGCCAGTCTGCCGTGGCTGTTGGCTCCCTGATCATGACGCTGATCATCCTGATTTTTGCCGAAGCCGCGCCCAAGACACTGGCCGCGCTGTATCCGGAACGCGTCGCGTTTCCGGCGGCAATGATTTACTACCCGCTGCTGAAAATCACTTATCCGCTCGTCTGGCTGACGAACACGGCGGCTAATGGTGTGCTGTTCTTGTTCGGCGTACGTGCCGGCGATTCTGAGCTGCAGGCCCTAACAAGAGAGGAGTTACGAACCGTCGTTTTCGAAGCCGGTTCGAGGATCTCATCGCGGTACCGGCAAATGCTATTGAGCATTCTCGATCTAGAGAAAGTGACGGTCGACGATGTCATGGTGCCGCACAACGAAATTGTCGGCATCGACCTCGAAGACGACGACAAGGACATTGAGGCGATTATCCACGACAGTCAGCACACGCGCCTGCCCGTGTTTCGCGATAGCATCGACCAGGTAGTCGGTATTCTGCATCTGCGCAAGCTCGCCAATCTCGCAATTCAGGAATTGAACAAAGACACATTGCAGCAGTTGCTGGCCGAGCCCTACTTTGTTCCTGAAGGCACTCCGCTGAGTACTCAGCTCGTACAGTTTCAGCGTCGCCGCGAACGCGTCGCCCTGGTGGTTGACGAATACGGTGATATCCAGGGCATCGTCACGCTCGAAGATATACTCGAAGAAATCGTTGGTGAGTTTACAACCGACCCGGCGGATGACGAAGTTGACGTTGTCAACGAGGGACCCGACTCATTCCTGGTCGATGCGAGCGCCAACATTCGCGAGATCAACCGGTCACAGGATTGGCAACTCCCCACCGATGGTCCAAAAACTATAAACGGATTGATCGTCGAGTTCCTGGAGACCATTCCGCAGCCGGGCACCAGTCTCAATATCAATGGCTACCCCATCGAGATCGTGGAGGCAGACGACAACCGCATTCGCTCGGTCAGGATTGGTGAGCGCAACCCGTTTGCCGAGGACACTGCGCCGGCGTCCGAATCAGCAGGTACGTAATACGTCCCTCTACCAGGCCTCCTCGAGGGCCTCTCCAAGCCGCCGCACGCCAATTACCTTGATGCCTGGCGGAGCCAGCTTCGGGACATTGCCCCGCGGCACGATAGCCATCGTAAAGCCCTGTTTTGCGGCAGCCGCAATGCGCTCTGTGCCGAATCGCACAGGCCGTAATTCACCGGCAAGACCGATCTCGCCGAAGCACACGAAACGCTCCGCTAGCGCGCGATCTCGAAAGCTGGAAACGATCGCAAGCACGGTTGGCAAATCGACAGCCGTTTCCCCGATGCGCAGCCCGCCGACGACGTTCACGAAAACATCTTCATCGCCAATAGCGATACCGCCATGCCGCTGCAGCACTGCGAGCAACAGCGAAAGCCTGTTCTGATCGACACCGTGCGCCAGGCGTTTCGCGTAGTTGCTGTTGCCGTCCGCGACCAGCGCCTGAATTTCGACCAGCAGCGGTCGACTGCCCTCCCACGTGACAGAGACGGCGCTGCCAGGCTCATTGACAGAGTCACGCGACAGAAAAATTGCCGAGGGGTTGCTCACCTCGCGAAACCCCGTCTCGGTCATGGCGAACACACCCATCTCGCCACTGGCGCCAAAACGGTTCTTCACCGAACGAATCATCGTGTAGCGGCTGGCCGGGTCACTCTCGAAGTACATGACCGTATCGACCATATGCTCAACAACGCGCGGACCGGCAATGGCCCCGTCCTTGGTGACGTGCCCGATAACAAAAACTGCAACGTCATTTTGCTTTGCAAACTGCACCAGACGACCGACACATTCCCGAAGCTGCGCCACGGACCCGGGGCCCGATGGCAGCTTCTCGCTGGTCATCGTCTGGATCGAGTCGATGACCAGGACTTTGGCATCGCAGGCAACTGCTTGCTCCAGCACATTTTCCAGCGATGTATCTGCCAGCAGGCTCATCGCCGATGCATCGAGGCCGAGACGCAGCGAGCGCTGGCCGATCTGGCGAAGCGACTCCTCACCAGTTGCGTAGCAGACAGGCATGTCGGAGTTCAGGCTGGCCGCAACCTGTTGCAGCAACGTCGACTTGCCGACGCCGGGATCGCCGCCCAGCAGCACGACCGCGCCGGGCACCAGCCCGCCGCCCAGCACGCGATCAAACTCGCCAAAGCCGGTCGCGTGCCGGAATTCGATGTCATCCGGGAGTTCATCGAGCCGCTGTGCCGCCACTCGAGACCGGGGCGGTCCTGCGGATGCCGCCAACGTCGTTTCGGTGAGCGTATTCCACATCGAACACTCCGGGCACTGCCCGGACCACTTCAAACTGTGTGAACCGCATTCGGTGCACAGATAGGCTTTTTTTGCCTTCGCCAAACCGCCGCTACCCCTGAGAAAGCTCGTTTGCGGGCCGGCAGCGCGCATCACCCGCCCGCCGGATATCGCATCAAATTCATAAGACGCTGTTATTTATGGAGTTTTCGGAATCGCCTTGTAAAAGCAGGCGAACTTTCGCCCGATTATTGTTAAATTCACGACGTTCCGCGAAAAACAATGATAGCACCGCCTCCAGGCCCCGTATTACATAAAAAATGCCAACCCTATCTCATTAAGGCAACTTGCATTTATCTATACTTTTGCGCTTGTAAACAGATACCTGAAGCAACTTGAAAAACAAAGGCGTCCAAAAACGTAACAGAATTATCGCGCTCTGCTTTGTCAGCGTGCTGCTGTTGGTCATTTACGGTCCGTTATCGCAGTGGTTCGTTGCCGCAGACCGGTTCTTTTACGATCAGTTGGCCGGCGCCGCCCCTAACAAGCCTCTTGGCAATACCTACATCGTCAGTATCGATCCGGCACGTGCATCGGCGCCCGAGCTGTTGCAGCAATATGGCGATCTTGTTAGCAAACTGAAGGACGCCGGCGCGAGCCGCATCATACTGCCGCGCCCTCCGGAAATTCCGTCAAACGCCAGTATGCCGGCATGGACGGGGCTTCTGAAATCCACGACGCGTGTCTTCGTACCAGCGCGGCACCCGCTAGCGGCACGCTCGGACAACATTGGCTTTGTCAGCGTGATTCCTGATAACGACGGTGTGCTCAGAAACTCTCAGCTGTGGTACCTCAACGGTGATGTGAAGTCGCCATCGTTACCATTGGCAATCGCGTTATCGGGCGCCGACCCCGCTGCCGCACAAAAAATCGCGAGTTCCAAAGAGACCATTTATTTTTCAAATTACGCAGAGTTGCCGAGACTTAGTGCCCGCGACGTACTGCGAGGTGGGACCGACACCACATTGCAAGGAGCCACGGTATTTGTCGACTCGGACCCTGCGCTGGTCGGTGCGGAGTCCGTGCTGCCATCTGGCCAGTACGTCACGACTTCCGAACTCACCGCAGCGCAACTGGGTGATCTCGAGTACGGCCGCGTTATCTCAACCCCGATGTGGGCGAAGGCGCTCGAGTGGCTGGCACCGCTCCTGATGGCGGCAACTGCTGTGCTTGTCATGCCGGAACGTGATCGGCGCGACATTGGACTGTTTGCAGTGATCGGCATCGCCACTCTTCTGATCATTCAGATTCTGCTGTTGCTCGGCCTGCGCATACGAATTGATGTAGGCCGCGCTGTCTTGATCTACAGCGGCGTTGCGATGCTGTGTGCCTACCTGGTGGAAGACATCAAGAAAGAATCGGTCAATGCGTTCAAGAAAGGCTCCGACTTCCTTTCCGCAGGTCGTCTGGAACCCGCATTTGCGGAGTTTCGTCGGTGCAATCCGTCCGAGACCGTTGCGGCGGTCATGTACAAGCTGTCGCTTGCGTTCGAGCAGCAAGCCAAACCCGAGCGCGCTGAAGCTGTGATTGACTGGATGAAGCGCACGCAAGTGGGGTCGCAATCTGCGCCAGGAGCCACGGAACTCACCGCCGATATGCCCAAACGACTTGGGCGATACGTGATCGAGCGGCGCATCGGGCGCGGTGCAATGGGTGCCGTGTACCTCGCGAAGGATCCGCGCATCAATCGGTCAGTCGCCGTCAAGGCCATTCCCATCGAGAAAGAATTTGAGGATGAGGAGCTTAAAGAGGCGCGATTACGATTTTATCGGGAAGCCGAATCGGCCGGCCGCCTGACGCATCCGAATATCATAACGGTCTATGACGCTGGCGAGGACAAGGGACTAGCTTACATAGCAATGGAGTATCTGCCCGGCATCCCACTGAAAGACTTCACGGAGCCCACGCGACTACTAGCACCGAAACGTGCCCTCGAATTGGCAGCGCTTACGGCCGACGCACTGGACTACGCCCACAACCAGGGTGTCATTCATCGAGACATCAAGCCGGCGAATCTGCTCTACAACCCGAAGGACGCCTCGCTGAAGATCAGCGACTTCGGTGTTGCACGCATGACGGACAACAACAGCACAAAAACCGGCATTGTTCTCGGGACGCCGATGTATATGTCTCCGGAACAACTCGGTGCCGAGGACATTTTGGGCTCCTCGGACTTATTCTCACTTGGTGTTACCCTGTACGAGCTTCTGGTTGGCGAAGCGCCGTTCAAAGCGACCAATATTGCTGTCTTGATGACCAAGATTACGACCGACGATCCGGAACCGGTGGCCAACCGCCGCAACGGCATACCGTCTTCCGCCGACGCCATTTTGGCCAAGGCAATGGCGAAAAGACCACAAGATCGCTTCTCCTGCGGCGCCGAAATGGCGGTTGCCCTCAGGAACTGTGCGAGACTTTCTTAACGCGGCGCTGATGAACGGTAACCGGATCCGATGAACCTACGTGACAAAATAGCTATTGTCGAAATAACCGATACGGGTCGCGTTCGTGACCACAATGAGGACGCGATCGCTTCGAATTCGGATATCGGCCTGATGGTACTGGCCGATGGCATGGGTGGCTACAACGCCGGTGAGGTCGCCAGCGGCATCGCGGTACAAATCGTGACCACGCTCGCTGAAGACGGCGCGAAGCGTGAAGAGCGCGACGATATCGATCCACACAGCGGCATGATGCGGCAGTCCATCGTGTTGCGCGATGCCGTTTATCGGGCCAACAAAATCATCTTCCAGACGGCACAGAGCCAGACTCATTGCGAGGGCATGGGCACGACGATTGTTGCCTGCATGTTCTACGACAACAAGGTGTCAATTTGCCACGTCGGTGATTCCCGCGCTTATCGTCTAAGAGACAAAAAGCTCAACCAGGTGACAGCGGACCATTCGCTCTTGCAGGAACTCGTTGATCGAGGTTTCTATTCAGAGGAAGAAGCGCAACGCTCCACGAACCGCAACTATGTGACGCGGGCGCTCGGTGTTGAACCAACGGTCGAGGTCGAGGTTCACGAACACGATGTGAAGAAAGGCGACATCTACCTGCTGTGTTCGGACGGCTTGTCCGACATGGTCGAAGATGACGACATTCACTTAACTATCAGTACTTTTAATGCTAGTCTTCAGGTCGTTGGTCAACAGCTGGTTGACTTGGCGAACGACCACGGCGGGCGAGACAACATATCGGTCATGCTTGCGCAGGTAAAGGAACCTTTCCCGGTAAGGCGAGGGATACTTGCGAAGCTCATTGGTTTGTTTCGCTCATAGGGAACGCAGCGGTCTAAGAGCGAGATAACATGGCACGGTTAATCCTAAGCCTGGACAATCAGGTCCTGGCTGAATACAACATGTCCAAAGAGCGCTACACGATTGGGCGCCTGCCGGACAATGACGTCAGGATCGATAATCCTGCAGTCAGCGGCCATCATTCGCTGATCATCAATATCCTGAACGACTCCTTCCTTGAAGATCTCAACAGTACCAACGGTACGTACGTCAACGGGAAGTTGATCAAGAAACATGCGCTGCAAAACGGTGACGTAATTACCATCGGTCATCATCAAATGCGCTTCTCCGATCAGGAAGCTAACCAGCCCGAGCAGGATGAGTTTGAAAAGACCATGGTCATCCCGGCTGGACAGCAGGATGCCGATCAACTGATAGAAGCGGAAAGAGCAGCCGAAAGAGCCGTGGCCGAGGCGCAAGCATCGGAATCTGCTCCGGGCGTTGGTTACGAGGCGGCCGCAGCCGCCGTGAAACTGGATCCCGACGAAGCGGGAGACCTCGACGAGTCGACGCCTGCACTTGCTCCCGCACCGACAGCGCCGCCACCGCCCGCTGAGTCCGCTGCGCCCGTGGCGGAGAAGAAGAGAGAGCCGTTCCGTCCATCATCGACGCAGACCGGCGTTGACCCCGCCGCTGCACCCAGCGCACTGCCGATGGGCAAGTTGCAGGTGTTGAGCGGTGCATTTGCCGGCCGCGAGCTGGAGCTGACCAAGGCGTTAACGACACTTGGCCGTCCCGGCATTCAGGTAGCGGCTGTGACCCGGCGGGCCGAAGGCTATTACATCGTGCACGTGGAGTCAGGCAAGGAAGGCGACTTCCCGCTGGTGAATGGCGAACCGATCGGCGCGCAGGCGAAGAAGCTTACGGACAATGACGTGGTGCAACTCGCCGGCGTCAAGATGGGCTTCTACCTGAGCTAGGCCACAATCTCGCTGTCTTCGCGGTTCATGACGCCGCATACCAGTTCATAAGGAATTGCGCCGGCCCACGGCGCGACTTCCTCGACAGGCAGGCCGTCGCCCCACAGTGTGGCTATATCACCGACTGTGTCGCTCGCGTCTGCACCAAGGTCCACGCCGATCAGATCCATCGAAACATTCCCGATCAACGAAACTCTACGGCCGTTGATGAGCACCGGTGTGCCGGTGCGAAAGTGGCGAGAGTAACCGTCGCCATAGCCCGCTGAAATGATGCCTAGCTGCGTGTCAGAATCACTAACATAAGCCCCTTTATAGCCGACACTTGCCCCGGCCAGTAGCGGCTTGATCGCGATCAGTCGCGCTTCAAAATGCATCACGGGCTTCAGGCCAAGTTCGTTAGCCCGACGGTCGGCAAACGGGGACACACCAAAGAGCGCGATGCCGGGGCGAATCCAGTTGTCGCCGCTGAAACCCAAATCCTGCTGCGCAGCGGTGACCGCGGGCCAACCAAGCGTTGCTGGCGTATTGCCGATGCTGATGGAACCCTGAAACCCGGCCGCAACCCGCTTGAAACGTCGCAACTGCTCCGCGGTGGTCGAAGAACGCAACTCATCGGCACTCGACAGGTGTGTCATCAAGCGAAGCTCGCTTACAACGCCCGACGCTTCCACAGCAGCGAGTACGGACTCTGCTTCGTCGACCGAGAAGCCGAGGCGATTCATGCCAGTATCGATTTTCACCCAAACTACAATGCGCCCGCCAAGCGTCGCCTTTAATAATTCTATTTGCTGCTGGCAGTGAACGACCGGCTCGAAATCCCAATCAATAGCCGCCTGCAATTCCGCCTCGTTCATCACGCCCGCCAGGAGGACGATGGGCGCGGTGATGCCGTTCTCCCGGAGCTCGATCGCTTCCGGAACCCGGGCCACCGCAAACGCATCGACGTCGGCCAAATGTTGTGCGACAGGCACCATGCCATGGCCATACGCATTGGCTTTGATGACCGCCATGATTTTGCAGCCGGGTGCTGCGGAGCGAATAACAGCGAGGTTATGTTGCAGCGCACCGAGCCGGATGAGCGCTCGTGCACCAAAACTCACGGATAACCCTCATCCCCATAAGAATCGGGCACGAAGTTTTCGAACTTGGTGTAACGGCCGACAAACGTCAGCAGGAAATCGCCAATCGGTCCATTCCTCTGCTTTGCGATCGCCACATCGGCTACACCTTTGCGTGGGGTATCCGGGTTATAGACTTCTTCCCGATAGATAAAGCAGATCAGGTCGGCATCCTGCTCGATGGCACCGGACTCGCGAAGATCGGACATGACCGGTCGTTTGTCGGTGCGCTGCTCGACGCTTCGATTGAGCTGCGACAACGCAATGACCGGCACCGACAGTTCCTTCGCCAGCGCTTTCAGGTTACGTGATATTTCAGAAATCTCGGTCGCTCGATTTTCCTTCGAGCCCTCCACCTGCATCAACTGCAGATAATCGATGACGATCAGTCCGAGTCCATGTTCGCGATGCAGTCGCCGTGCCCGGGCGCGAATCTCGGTCGGCGACATGCTGGGCGTGTCATCGATGAAGATGGGTGCATCCGACATCAGCTGCACAGCCGTGTTAATGCGCGACCAGTCTTCGTCCGGGAAGTTACCGGTACGAAGATGCGTCTGATCAACGCGGCCCAGTGACGAAATCATGCGAAAGGCCAGCTGCTGCGCGGGCATTTCCATAGAGAAGATCGCGGTCGGAACCTTGGACCCGATGGCGGCGTTCTCAGCAATGTTCACGGCAAAAGTCGTCTTACCCATCGATGGACGACCGGCCACAATGATGAGTTCGCCTGGCTGCAAACCCGCTGTCAGTTTATCGAATTCGGTGTAGCCGCTGGAGACGCCGGTAATGCTGCCATCGGACTGGTGCAGCAGATCGATGCGATCAACAGCCTCGGGGAGGATTTGCTTGAGCGACTGAAAACCTTTCTTGCCGCGACTGCCCTTCTCGGCAATCTCGAACACCATCCGCTCGGCATCGTCGAGGACCTGTGAGGCCGTTCGGCCATCCGATGCAAAAGCGCTGCCGCTGATTTCATTGCCAGCATTAATCAAAGCGCGCAGCGTAGATCGCTCGCGTAGAATTTTGGCGTAGGCCCGTGCGTTGGCAGCACCGGCCGTCTCATTGGCAAGCGTCGCCAGATATTCAAGACCGCCGGCCTGCTCGAGTTCGCCACGGCCGTCGAGGTATTCCGATACGGTGACAACATCGCAGGGGCTGCCATCTTCGATCAAATTGCCGATCCCCGTGAAGATCAGCCGGTGATCCTTGCGATAGAAATCGTCAGCGACGACGACGTCGGCGACCTTATCCCAGGCCTGGGCGTTAAGCATCAGGCCGCCGATCAACGCCTGTTCCGCTTCTATGGAGTTCGGCGGCGTCTTGAGGCGCCGTTCAGCACCCCCGTCTGTGAAGCCGTCGTCCAGAGCTCGGACCATAATTGGCGTTCCCTTATCGTTCTAGCGCGGTGAAATTATTCCTGTCTCAACGGTAACACAGCCGGCACTTAGTCGGCAGCAACAACCCGTACGAGAATCTCGGCATCAACTTCACTGTGCAGGTGAATGCCAATTGGGAATTCGCCGAGCTCGCCAATCGGGCCATCCGGCATGCGAATTTCCGAACGCTCGACCTCAACCTGGATCGCCGCCAGCGCTTCTGCGATATCGATGGGTCCCACCGAACCGAACAGCTTGCCTTCGCTGCCAGCGTTGGCCGGTACCACCAACTCGACGCCACTGAATGACTTCGCACGATCCTGCGCTTTCTTGTGCTCCGCAGCCGCCGCTTTTTCGAGTTCGGCACGGCGCGCTTCAATCGCTTTCATGTTGGCTTTCGTCGCGAGAGCCGCTTTGCCCTGTGGCAACAGGAAGTTACGGCCATAGCCGGGCTTCACTTTGACGAGGTCGCCAATGCCACCGAGGTTTTCAACACTTTCCAATAAAATAACTTCCATCACTGCTACCTTTTTATGCTTTCCTGATCCGACGGCGGAAATTAAACCACGCGTCCGTATAACCTATTAAAGCCAGCGCCGTCATCAGCAATATCTGCAAAAACGGCAGTAATATATAAACGGCAATCACCGCCGCCACGGGCAATATGCCCTCCGCGTGCAACCAGTGCACGATGGCGAGACCCTGGAGCCAGAAAAATACGAACAAAACGAACGCAAGGTTCTGTATCCAGGCGACGTCAATGACGAACGCCAGCAGCGATGCCAGCGCCAGCACTATGGCGATGACACGGCCGAAACCAAAATCCCGAAACCGGCCATAGTCCCCGGTTTCACCCGGCAAGCGTTGATACATCGCATAGCCGAGTAACAATCCCACAACGTACAACAACCAAAACGCCAGCACGGCAGATACTGTCATGACGTCCGGCGTGAACATCTCCATGTTCAACTGCAGATTACTCTGCTTCGCGAGCTCCGACATCATCACCAGGTACGGCTGCCAAAAAGCCACCGGATCCGTGACGACGATGTAAAAAATCGTCATGGCGACCACGGCCACCAGCACCGAGACCTGCATTACCAGCGTTAGCGAGCGTGTGCGTAACAGCAACGCTGCCAACAAAAATACCGGTACCCATGTGCCCAACATTAGTGCCGTGATCGAGACGATGGAAACGCCAAACAATAACGACACTGTCGCCAGCACCGCGGCCGCAATCAGCCCTTCAATGACGGCGAGCTTGGTACCCTGCGCCACCACCAGCAGCGCCATGATCACACCGCTCGTAAGCTGTGGGGCCGGCAGCAACAGCGTGACGGCCAGGCCCATGACGGCGTTTTGCGGTCGTGCGACCAGCCAGGTGGCTATCGCCTGCACCGGTTCGTGCCGACGCTTACTGGTGCCGGTCGGTGTACGGCAAGAGCGCGAGGTAACGTGCTCGCTTCACCGCCGTCGCCAGCTGCCGCTGGTAGTGAGCCTTCGTGCCGGTGATGCGACTCGGAACGATCTTGCCCGTCTCGCTCACGTATGCCTTGAGCAAGTTGAGATCTTTGTAATCTATCTCCT
>CAZTQL010000068.1:0-14113 GCA_964615665.1 uncultured Woeseiaceae bacterium
AACTGGTCAAGGCGCTGGACACGCTGCCCGAGGAGCATAGGACTTTCCTGTTTATGGGAAGGCCGGGCCCCAACACCGTATTCGGCGGGTTCAAGATGCTGCCGCCCTCGCAGCGTGATCGCTTTATCCTGGAGGTGCTGCCCGACGTGCAGAATGCATTGAATGGCATTGCCGGCATGGAGATTGCGGCTTTTCCCCGCCCCAGCCTGCCGGGTAACCGGGGTGGGCTGCCTGTGCAATTCGTGATTCAATCGAACGGAGATTTCGGTGCCCTGGACAGTGTTGCCGAAGAACTCATTGGTGCCGCGATGCAAAGCGGCCAGTTCGGTTTCCTGCAAAAGAGCATCGAGTTTTCGCGCCCGCGGACAACGCTGGTTGTCGATCGCGATCGCGCGGGAGACCTCGGAATAACGATGGCGGAGATTGGTCGGATCCTCTCAACCATGCTCGGTGAGGGTTACGTCAATCGATTCAACCTCGAAGGACGCAGCTACAAGGTCATTCCGCAGCTCGAACGCGACTTCAGGCTCACCACCGGGATGCTCATGGATTACTATTTGCCGACTGCAGCAGGCGGGCAGATTCCCTTGTCGGCGCTGGTTACGCTGGAACGGTCCGTGGAGCCGAGCCAACGCACGCAGTTCCAGCAACTGAACGCGGTCACCGTGCAGGGCACGATGGCGCCAGGGGTTTCCCTGGGGCAGGGGCTCGACTATCTGGATAAGCAGGCAGCGGTGCTTTTCCCGAGTGGCTTCACTGTCGATTACGACGGCGAGTCGCGCCAGTACGCCGAGCAGGGCAGTGCGCTGCTGACCACCTTCTTCCTCGCGTTGATCATTATCTACCTGGTGCTGGCGGCGCAGTTCGAGAGCTGGCGGGATCCGATTATAATTCTCGTCTCGGTGCCGATGTCGATCGCCGGAGCGCTGATCTTCATGACGCTGGGACTGGCGACCGTGAATATCTACACGCAGGTTGGCCTGATTACGCTGATCGGGCTGATTTCCAAGAACGGAATCCTGATAGTGGAGTTTGCAAACCAGCTACGTGAGCGGGATGGGCTCGGGCGACGCGAGGCGATCGAGAAAGCAGCCGCGATCCGCCTGCGACCCATACTCATGACGACCGTCGCGATGATCGTCGCGATGGTTCCACTACTGCTGGCCAGCGGACCGGGTGCTGTCAGTCGTTTCGACATTGGCCTCGTGATTGCGACCGGACTGGGTGTCGGCACTCTTTTCACGTTGTTTGTCGTACCGGCCGTGTACATGGTGCTCTCGTCGGAACACAGGGAGCGGGCCAAGGGAATCGAGCCCTCGCACAAACCGGTCTGAAGGCTGCCGTAAGCCGCTGAATATGACGGTAATGCGGCAGATTACCTTGAGTGGCGGTAGGTAATCCTGGTTTGGGCACCAAAGTGGGCGCCGAAAGGGAAGTCGAGCCTATCGATGTTGGTCGATGGGCTACTTAGACTTGTGGGATCTCACGCGCATCTTGATATGTTTCGGCTCCAAAAACGTCTTGAGCCCTTCGATGCCGAGTTCGCGGCCCACACCACTCAGCTTCCAACCGCCAAAAGGTGCCTGTAGTTCGGATGTGTCGGATACGTTGATTCCAACGGCGCCGAACTCAAGCCGATCCGCGAGCGCCCAGGCGGCTTCAAGGTCCTCGGAGTAGATGTAAGCCGCAAGCCCGAAGCGGAGACTGTTGGAGATATTTAGCATTTCATCGATCGTGCCACAGGCATGCAGCGCCGCCACAGGACCGTAGGTTTCCTCGCACATCGGCAGGCTGTCGAGTGACGCGTTGTCGATCAGCGTGGGGTTGAAGAAAAAGCCTTCGCTTAGATGGCCCTTCACGGCCCGATCGCCGCCGACGATGACTTTGGCGCCCTTCCTGACGGCGTCATCTATGTGAGTTTCCACGCGGTGGATCACCGCCTCGTTTAGGACCGGGCCGTAGCTCACGCCTGGATCGACGCCGCGTCCAAGTTCGATCGCTCTTGTTTCCTCGGCTAGCGCTGCGACGAAATCGTCGTGAACGCGTTCATGGGTCAGGATCCGATTCACCGTAATACAGATCTGGCCCATGTTCGAAAATGAACGCCGCATAGCGGCCTTCGCCGCGGCCTCGATATCTGCATCGGGCATAACGATGAACGGCGCATGACCGCCGAGCTCGAGACTAATTCTCTTAAGGTTTACTGCGGCGCGACGCATGATGTCCTGGCCTGCGGCAATAGAGGCGGTGGCCGAGATGCACGCAATCCCCGGATGTTCGGACAATGCCTGCCCAGCTTCCGGACCCGTACCCGGCAGGTTGGCCAACACCCCGTTTGGCAGGCCAGCCTCGACCAGGCAGTCGACAACCATATCGATTGCGAATGGTGTCTCGTGTGGCGGTTTCACGATGATGGGGCAGCCGGCCGCGAGTGCGGGCGCTACTTTCCAGCAGTACAGATCGACCGGGTAGTTCCACGGCACGACAGCACCGACTATGCCTACCGGGTGATAAGAGACAATGTTCTTAACGTCGCTGCTCGCCGAAGGACGCAGCGAGCCACCAATCCGTCGGCCTTCTTCCGCGTAATAGCGAAGAACCTTGACGCCAAACGCTATCTCTTTGGCGCTGTCGGGGATCGGCTTACCCTGCTCACGCGTCAGTACCGTTGCGATGTCGTCGATACGTTCTTCAATTAAGTCCGCCGCACGGTGCAATATACTGGCGCGCTCATCCGCATGCGTGCCTGCCCAGGCCGAAGCAACTTTTTCTGCAGACGAGACGGCAACATCGACGTCGGCAGCTGTGGCCATCGCCGTTCGCCCCACCCGCGTGCCGTCAGCCGGGTCGGTGACGTCGCGCCATTCACCACCGATCGGTGCACGGCGTTCGCCATCGATGAATAGGAGACACTCCAGCATGCCGCGACCAGGCTATCGTGCCGACAAGCGGCGCCAGAGCTCCGCGTAGTTCCGATCGTTCTGCACGTTCGCCCTGGCTTTGTCGGTTGTGTTCGGACTTACCATGACGAAAGGTTCGACGCCGCGCTCAACGAGCTTCTCGACGGTTGCCGCATTGATCGCCTGTCCGACAGCAATAGCAACACTTGTCGACGTCGCGCCCACCGGGTCCTCGAGGCCTTCAATATGCACCCCGGCATCCCCAAGCGGCGCGCCAGTGTCGATCACGACATCTGCAAGTTCGAAGAGCCGTTTCCCGCAGGAATGTCGGGAGGGCACTTTCGATGAGTGCGGAATGCTCGTAACGCCGATGAGTTTCATCCCAATCTCTTTCGCACCCGCAGCAATGTCCAGTGTCACCGCGTTAATTCCGGAATGCGAGAAAATCAGCATGGTGTCATCGGGGTCGGTCTGATGGGCTGAAAGGATCGCCGTACCGTAGCCTTCCTGCGCGTGAATGAAGCGGTACTGGCGTGCACCCATATCACCAAGGACGTGGTGGAACGAGATCATCGTGCTCTCGCAGATGGGGCGGAACCCTACGACAGTCCCGGTGCGCGGGAACATTTCCAGGGCCGCGAAGGAGCCATGACCAGTCCCAAATGTGAACACGAGCTTGCCTTTCTCGATGCTGTCAGCGCACGCTTCGGCGGCGGCGTAGATGGCGGGTTCCTGGTGATCGAAGACCAGCGCGAGACGCTCTTCGACCATGGATCTGTATTGCTGGACGACGCTCATCTATGACTCCTCGTCAGTTGAAATCGATAAGAAAAGGAATGCCCCGATCATCAGGGCGACAACCGCCGCAATCACCAGCGACTGCAGGCCGCCGGTATCGACCGCCACGCCACCCAGTGCCGGTCCGGCGGCAGAGCCTATTCCCTGGGCCGCAGTGATCAGGACCACGAATCTACCCTCGGTGTCCAACGCCGCAAGCGTACCCATCTGGTAGGGCAGTACAAAACCAACCGTGAATCCGAGCCCAACAATGCCGAGCGCATAGAAACTGTAAGTCTCGGACCAGGACAACGCCAAGATGGCAGCCACCATCAGCACCATGCCTGCAAGCAGGGTCTGGCGTCGACCTAACCGCGTCCCGAGCAACATCGCCAGAACCGATCCCGCGGCCGAAGCGAGCAGGTTCGATGCCACCACCGGGCTGATTTGGCTGCTGTCGAAACCGGCGGCAACGCCGATCCGCTCCGCGAATGCCCACACCGCAGCAAATGCAAATCCTGTCGCAAGAATGCCAAGGAGCGCCAGCGCGACCCGAGGTGGAGGCCGGTAAGAGATCGCAGCAGCTTCTCCGGCGACTTCACCGGCACCGGATGGCACAAGCAATGCCGAGAAGCCGAGCACGATGATCACCGCACTGAGTAGATAGGCGGAACCTTTGAGCCCGTAATCCGGCACAACGAATTGACCGACGACGTAGGAGACCAGCGCCAAAACTGTATACGCCACCACGATACCGATGGCGAAACTACGGTCGGGATTCGCGGATGCACCGAATATTCGGTAGGCAATTGTCCAGAAGCCGCCCATCATCAGCCCGACGCCGAAGACCGACGCAATGCTGACGATGTAGGAGTCGGTTCCCGCCAACGTGAACAGGCAGAGCACGATCATCGCCGCGGCGCCCGCGACCAGTATCCGCCAATTGAATTTCGCAACCCACCACAACCCCGTCAGCGAGGCCAGCGAAAATCCGACGAGGTAGGCCGAGCCCAACGAGCCCGCCTGGGCCTGCGTCATGCCACCGGTGCCTACCTGCAGACCCACGAAGAACGGCAGGAAGGCCCAGAACAGACCCCCCGCCGTATAGATTCCCAGTGCGCCGCCGAAGGCGCCCCGCCCGCTTATGGCTTTGGCTTCACTCATTTGCTATTGCCACTCCACATTCGGCTGCAGCGATCACACTGACCGCGCTTAGAAATTGCGTCCGAAGCTTATGCCATACGTCCGCGGGTAATTGTAATTCGCGGCCGCGATGTAGAAGCCAAAGCCCAAAACCTGGTAAGCCTCGCTAAAATACGTCTCGTCCGTCAGGTTACGTCCCCACAGCGCCACGCTCCACTTGTCGTCGGCGGACTCCAGGGCAAACCGAGCATCGAGATTAAA
Source organism: uncultured Woeseiaceae bacterium (assembly GCA_964615665.1). GTDB lineage: Bacteria > Pseudomonadota > Gammaproteobacteria > Steroidobacterales > Woeseiaceae > UBA1847. The sequence continues at coordinate 5,082 of CAZTQL010000068.1, forward strand.
GTATGAATCAGTAATCAGCGCCGGGGTTCCCTGCAGGTCTCTGCGGATTTCATCCTCCCAGAGCAGATCTGCCTGGCCAATGAAATTCCAGTTGTCGTTGGCTGCAAACGTGACACGACCAGTTGCATTTAAGCTCAACTCCGGATGATTCGGAAACGACTCGCCCTTCAGCTGCACATCGCTCGCCCCGAATACCGGTGCGTTGTAAGGGGCAGCACTACCGACGCCCGTTCCAGAAATGCGCGTCATAAGATTGCCGAACTCGCTATTGATGTAAGCCGCCCCAAGAGTGAGGTTCAACCAGTCCGTCGGAAGCGCGTGCAACTGAATCTCGAATCCGCTGAGGTCGGCGTCGTCGGCATTCGTCAGCACGTTGGCGTCGATTGTGCCCCGCGGTACAACGGCGATAACCTGGATGTCCTGGTAATCGTAAAAGTACGCGGCCGCCTCCACCCGGGCCCTGCCACCTGCGAATGTCGACTTGAAGCCTATCTCGTACGCGAGGATGGACTCGGAGTCGGTCGGTGGAAGGTCAGTCAAGTTGTCGAGAAACTGGCTGTTGTAGGTGCCAGCGTTGAAGCCACGCGAAACGCTGCCGTAGACCAGGGTATCTTCAGAGACACTCCAATCGAGTGACGCGCGCGCGGAATAGTCACCGTCGGAGAAGTTATCGGTCACGCCAGCCTGGAGTTCGGGTGCTGCAAAGAAGCCGTTCGTAGAGTAGGTGAAGTCCCGATCGATTTCTGTCCATCGGCCACCGACTGTCAGGAGAAAGTCGTCGTTGAGCGGAAATTCGATTTGGCCAAACAATGCCAGCGTATCCGTCTCGAGGACGGAGAAATCCTGGCGCCCGCCCGAGTCGAATGAAGGCTCCCCTTCCAGCTCGTCAGTTGAGTAGTAAAGTCCCGCAAGCCACTGCCTCTCCGCATCGGCGCTCGAGGTGATGCGAAGCTCTTCAGAGAACTGCTTGACGTCGGAGCTCCGGACGTTGTCGATCGCCGTCGTCGGTCCGGCGTCCTCATCTATTTGATCCCTGCGCTCGAAGTCGTCCCAACCAGTGACTGACGTCAGCGTATAGTCGCCACGATCCCAGTTGACCTCGGCCATGAGGCCCGTGGAACGGTAACGGTGCGAGCCAATGGCGTTCAAGTTATTCGTGTACGGGTCGCCGTCCGTGTCATTGTAAGTCGCGCCACTACCGAACGGATCGGCAGCCAGGCAATTGGTCATTGCGGCGTCAGCATCTCCTCGGGCGAATTCGTCGCAAAGCACATCCGGTATGCCGTCGTCGTCAGTATCGGCGCCGCCCGGGATAAGGGAGAACGGCCAAACGTCAGAGTCATCACGTCCACCGTAGAACTGCAGCAGAATATCGAGATCTTCATTGGGCGTGAATAATAATGAAGCACGGGCAGATATTTGATCGATCTCGCCGCCGTCGCCGACATTCGGATTCAGGTTTGTGAGCGGGCTATCCGTCTGGCGGACGTATTTGACCGCGAGGCGGCCCGCCGCCGTGTCAGACATCGGGCCACCATAGGCGGCGTCGACCGTCGACCGACTGTAGCGACCTAAACTGACGTTTACGTATCCTTCTGCTTCCTGCGTCGGCCGCTTGCTAATAAAATTTACGGCGCCGGCAATCGTGTTACGCCCATAGATTGTCCCTTGCGGTCCCTTCAATACTTCCATGCGCTCGAGATCAAGTAAACGAAGCGCAAGCATCGGTGGCTGAGATACGTAGACGCCATCCGAGTAGACACCCGTCGACTGCGGCAAGGTCTCGATGAAACCGTCTGTGTTTACGCCCCTCAAGGTGATGATTGGATAGCCGTAATCACCGAAAGGTCCGCGGATGTTTAATCCGGGCGAGTACTTTGCAACGTCGATAAGCATGGTGGCGCCACCTTCACGAAGGCGCTCGCCGGGCACGACATCGACCGTCATGCCCAGATCGGCAAGCGACTGCTCGCGCTTCTGAGCGGTGACGATGATTTCTTCCAGCACGGCGCCTGTATCCTGCGCGCCAACGGGAGTCGCAACGGCCAGAATGATTAATCCGCCCATTACACTGAAGAATGCGTGTTGTTTCATTTTGATTCCCCCAGTCATCCGATTCCACGAACTAGCATTGCGTTTGAGCAAACACCTACCAATAGCATCAAAGATAGTGTCAACTAATTGACTAGTCAACCGGTTATTTGATTTAATCTACATCGGAAAACCCCTATGAGACGTAATCGCAGAATCAAGCAGTCGCTGTACCTCGACCTGGCGAGCGAGCTTCGGGATCGAATCGTTTCCAAGAAATGGAAGCCAGGCGACCTGCTGCCGAGCGAGACCGAGCTGTGCCGAGACTTCGGGGTCAGTCGCGGCACAGCCGTCAAAGCGCTGGAGGTATTGAATCGCGAAGGGCTCGCGCAACGACGCCAGGGTGTGGGCACATTCGTTTCGCGGCCGGCGTTGCACCGCATGCCGGGCTTCATACTCGGCTTCTCGGAGACGGTCAGGCAGCAGGGCCGTACGCCGACGCATCGTCTCGTCGACCAAGGCCAGCTGACCCGCATCGAGGCACTGCAATACGGCTGCGATGAGCCCGCATTGATGCTGAACAGGATCCGGCTGGTCGACGGCGTACCCTGGGCGATCCACAAAGCGGTGATTCCGTTGTCACTCGCCGAGAAGGTTCCCGCTTTGTATGGCGCTGAGAGCGAAGTAGAGCAACCGGGATTCTCTTTATATGAGGTACTCGGAGACGCAGGCCTTACTATCGATCACGCCGATGAGGCCGTAAACACCCGACTTGCGACCGAAGAGGAAGCGCAATTACTAGAGATCGACATGCCTGCCGCCGTGATGCTGGTGCACCGCAAGAGCTTCGATACTCGCGGACGGCTGGTGGAATTGATCGAGGCTGTCTATCTTGGCGAATGCTACACCTATGAAACCCGGCTGGTCCGTGCGCACGGCGCTTCGAGCGTGAGCGCCGACAAGCCCCCCGAGAACTCCGGAGCTTCGTAAAATGCCTGACCGTCAGCCAGCCAACACGAACACCGCACTGGTTCTGATCGATGTCCAGAATTCATTCTTCCATCCGGAGGGCGGCAATTTCTACACGGACAGCGCTGCTGTCCTACCAAAACTGAGGCGACTCCTGGAACGGGCTCGTCGCGCCGGGCGCCTGATCATCCATGTCGCCGAGCAGCATCGGCCCAACGTGGAAGACTTCGAGCACGCGAAGTTGCCGGAACATTGCGTTGCAGGAGATTTCGATGCGCAGTTCTTCGAGGGCTTCGGTCCCGATGGCGACGACGAGTTCCTGTTGGCCAAGCGACGTACCAGCGCATTCTTCGCTACAGACCTGGACTTGTTACTGCGCGAGAAAGGCATCGAGCAGCTAATCATTGCAGGAGTGAAAGCGAACGTGTGCGTCCGTGCCACGGTGCAGGACGCCTTCTCACTCGGCTACCGGTGCGTCGTCCCGCGAGATGCGGTCAACTCCAACCGATCCAACTTAGCCGATGCGTCGTTGGAAGACATAGACCGCTACCTGGGATGGGTCGTCACAGCCGACGAAGCGGAGGCGATGCTGTCATGAAACGAGCGGTCACAATCGGCTACGCGTCTATCGACTACCCTGCCGTACTGGGTGGCTATTTCAAACCCAACGAAACGGTACTTATAAAACAACGACCGGCAGACGCATTCCCCCGGCCTGGTGGATGCCCCATCTATGTTGCCCGCCCCCTGGCCGCTTCGGGTTGTCAAACTTCGATAGTTACCTGGGTTGGCGTCGACGAAATGGCCGAAATGTTCCGCTCTTCGGCCGCGCGCGACGGAATAGATACCGCGGGCATCGCAATCGTGGACTCAGGGGTTACACCCATGTGCTTCATGATTTATCAGGAAGATGGCAGTTGCTGTTGCTGCTTTGACCCGGGTCTGCTCGGCCAGGAGGCGCTGGACTCGGCGCAGACCGAACTCATTCGTAATGCGGATTTGCTTTGCGTGACTGTTGGTCCGCCGGACATAGGCATGCAGGCCCTCGATATCGTCAGCAATGAATGCGCGGTAGCGTGGGTGGCCAAGAACGACCCTTTGTCCTATCCCGAGCCGCTGCGTAAAGCACTCGGCAAGCGCTCCGACTATATTTTCTGCAACGTTCACGAACGTGACTGGATAAACGATGCGCTGGATGGCCGCGAGAGGCCCGATCCGATGATCATCGAAACGAACGGGTCGGAGCAGGTTAAGGCGGAATTCGGAGGCGAAGTCGATTATCTGGAGGTTCCGACGCTGCACTTCAATGACGCCTCGGGTGCCGGCGATACTCTGGCCGGCGGTTGCATTGCGGCAATCGCCAGTGGTGAGACGCGTGCGAAAGTAATCGCCGCGGCAGGTATCACTGCATCAACCGCCCTTTTGAAGCAGCGTTCAACCGAGGACTGAGAAGAAAAATGGAAAAGAAAGCTTGGTACATCGGATGCACCAGCGGCGAGATTGCCGAGAGGATTATTCTGATCGGCGATCCCGGCAGGGTGCCTCGTCTGAGCAAGTACCTCGACGACGTCGCGTTGTTGCCCGTAAAGCGAGGACTCGCGACCGCGACCGGCACCTATCACGGAGTCCGCATCACCATGGCAGCGTTCGGCATGGGCGCACCTATTGCGTCCATAGTCCTTCATGAATTATCCGAGCTTGGCTCCTGTATTTTCCTGCGGATCGGTACCACCATGTGTCTGCCACCGGCCGAACTCGGCGACTTAGTCATCGCTGAAAATGCGCTTCGACACGACGGCACGTCCTATGCGTATGCCCCGAAAGATTTCGTTGCGGCTGCCGATGAGGAACTGGTCACAAATTTAAAAACGGCGGCAAGTGAGCTCGACCTTGCGTATCGCGCTGGTCGATTCGCAAGTTATGACGGTTTTTATCGCGATATGTTCGCTCTCGATGACGCGACAGCAACCAGAGTGCAAGATAATTTCGCTTATCTATCAAAGCACGGGGTAATTGCGATCGATATGGAAACCTCCGCGTTATTGACTGTCGGCAAAGTGCTGGGTTGCAAAGTCGCAAGTCTCTGCGTTGCCAGCGTGAATATGCAAACGCAGCAGAAACTGGATAGTGACAAACTCATCGAGCGTGAGCGGCAACTAATGGCCACGGCGCTGAACGCACTTTCCAGAATGTCTATTGCCGAATGAATCTCGAGCTCGCCGGAACCTGCGCGCTCATTACAGGGGGTTCCCGCGGCATTGGCCGGGCGACGGTAAGGTTATTGGCGGAGGAAGGCTGTAACGTCGAGTTCTGCGCCCGCACAAAATCTCGCGTCAATGACACGGAAGCCGAGTTGACTGCCGCCGGTCAATCCGTGAAAGGCACCGCTGTCGATCTATCAATTGCGAAAGCTGCGGGTAATTGGGCCAGCGATGCGATATCTCGTCTCGGCGCTGTCGACGTCATCGTCGCGAACGCCAGCGCAATGGCGACGGGGACCGCTGACGAAGCCTGGGAGCAGAACTACCGAGTCGAGATTGCAAGCCTCAACGAACTCGTCCTGATCGCAAAACCGCACCTCATAGAATCGGCAAAACGACGCGGCGACGCCGCCATTGTCGCCATTGGCTCGACCTCCGCGCTCAGCGCGAACACTATCGACGCCTACGGCGCCATCAAGGCCGCATTGGTCCACAGCGTGAAGGGTCTATCGAGGACGCTGATCAAAGACGGAATTCGGGTCAATATGGTTTCCCCGGGTCCTGTTTATTCAGAAGGCGGGATTTGGGACAAAGTGCGAGCCGACAACCCAGAGATCGTCGCCAACAAAATCGCTCAGATTCCGCTCGGCAGAATGGGTACACCCGAAGAGATCGCAAACACCGTTGCTTTTCTCTGTTCCCCGCGCGCCCGTTACATAGTCGGAAGCAATATCATCGCTGACGGCGGGCGTTCTGATCGACCTCAATACTAGCTATAGGGAATGTTGGTGCAGTTGGCACGTGGCGTATGGTGGCCAGGGACGGACCGATTCGCCAGGCGAATCAGGACAGACGAATGCAATGCATCTGCCCGAAGGGTGAGAACCGAAGGCGCGAGTCAATGAGCGCGCCCTCTCGTATTTGATCGCAAACTCTCTGTGATTCTTTGCTCAACCATGTCATTCAACACTATCTAACTGCGTTCTTGGGATGCCTGGTACTGCCGCGGGCTCATTGACGTCCAGCGCTTGAATGCCCTGGAGAAGTTGCTTTGTTCGGAGAATCCCAGGAGATAGGCGATTTGTGCATGTGTGTGTTTCTTGTCGCGCAGATAGGTCTCGGCAAGACTACGCTGGGTGCTTTCCAGCACCTCGCGATAACTCATCCCCTCCCCCTGCAATTGACGTTGCAGGGTGCTCGTGCTGCGATTCAGGCGGCTGGAGACGAGTTCCTGATCCGTTTTGCCGGATGGCAACAGATCGATAAGCAGGCGCCTGACCTCTGACGCAACCTTGTTCGGATCGAGTGTTTCAATGTATTGCTCGGCAATCCTGTCGGTCGCCTTTGCGATATCCGGAGTGCCGTGAGGCAGCGGTGCACGCAAGGTGGCCTTGTCAAAGTGAAGCACCCCGACATCGGCATTGAAGCGTATGTGTGCACCGAGCGCTTCATGATAAGCCTCAGGGTGCACCGTGGCTGAGCAGATCAACTCGGCGCGAATCGGACGTATCTTCTTCTCGGCAACAATGTCGCAAAGGGCCAGAAGGGCGGTCAAACCGCAATCGATGCCCTCTTTCGGTGGTGATGTCGACTTGTCAGGAAAAATGGCAGAGAGCGCATAACTGTCTGCCGTCTCGGTCAATCTGACATCGACTGACGCGGTAGACATCACTTGAAAATAGCGAGTAAGACGCTGCATCGCGCCGAGCAAGGTAGAACTCGCCAACCATGAATACCCGAACGCGTAAAAATGGGCCGGTTTGGCGTACCAGCCGGTTTTAAGGCCGATTGCTTCGTCTTCGGATGCTTCTCGGCCTAATGCCCATAGCTTGCGAATCTTCGCCAATGGATATCGAAGCTGTGATGACCCCGGCGGCGCCATCGGCAAATCAGCCTGCAAGAAGATCGGCTCAGGGTCTATGCCGTATTCCTCACGAAGTGAGGTTGCCAATAGGGCGGTGGCTGAAGCCAATGTCGTCGGTTCGTACAGCATTTGACCTGCATTGAATCGAATTCGACCGAATTAGACAAGAGAAAGCGAGGCGTCCTGTCTAATTTGAGCGAATGAAGAACGACATCTGTAACAAGCTCGATTTCGTCCTGGAGGACGGCTCCCTGGAAACCGCCGATGCGGTCGCGCGCGCAGCGCATATCTGGATTCGCTCTATCTGCCTGAATGAAATGCAGGGGGAAGATGAACGTTACGCGCTCGCAGGCGGGCTCGTTGTCGGGCTGTGTGAACGCCTGGAACTTAACCCCCGGATCCGCGAGCTCGTCGCCTACGTTTACACGCTCATCGACGACGAAGGCGGCCAGGCTTTAGCAGTATCTCGAATGATGCTGAAACAGGTCCCGGCGTCGCAGCGCCAAGCCTATGAAAGAGGTCGATACGAGGCAACGGGACTTGTCGAAATGCTCACCTTTCACGACGGGCGATAGACAGACGCCGGGGTACGCACACATGGCATCAACTACTGATCGATTTGGCGCAAAAAGACAAGAACCTGAGGAAACGGGACAAGTCACGAATCGAGCTAATCCGTACAGTTATCAACGAACTGGAGACAATCAAATGACACAGGTCAACGCCAAAGAAGGAAAGTCGATTTTGTACTGGATCACGCTCGGAACTATTTTCGCGGCGTTCTTTGCGGTTGCAGCGTCATGATCGATGCCATCTGGTTGCTAGGGAGTCGCCCGCTGCTCGACTACGCAAAAGCGGCGACCACATGGTTGCTGACTCGGACAGATCGCGACGAAACGGAACAAACCATGAAAACAGCCACTATTGAAAACAATCTACCCACGACCGCGCGCAAGATTGGCTACGCTATTACAGGCCTCGTCTTCGCCCTTGTCGTCTGTCCCCTATTCGTCATCGGTGCATACACGATCCTCACCAGCTTGATGAGCCTTTGAATGGTCCCCGTCAACGAAAAGAGAATGATATTCAGATTGGCAGCTACGCTGACTGCGACTGCTATCTTGACTGGATGCGCTGTACTTGACCAAAACGTCAATGAGAAGATCGGCGATGTTCACACGAATCCACCGACGTGTTCGAGGCAGCTCGTCGGTAGCGACCGGTCAGCGCATGGAGAGCTCGACTCCGGGGATATTCACTTGGTGAACTGGAATATTCAGAGAGGAGCCGATCCTCAATGGGCGACCGACCTCGCGACATTAGAGGGCGATCCCGACCTGATAGTCTTGCAGGAAGTCCCGCTCGACTCGAACGCCTGGGGCCTGATAACCGCCAATCAATATCATTCATTTTCTCCAGGCTATCGCACGCGACGATCGCTGACAGGAGTCATGACAGTTAGCGCCGCAAAGCCATTGACGCAGTGCAACTTTGTGAGCACAGAGCCCTGGATTCGCTCGCCCAAGGCTACGGTGATCACCGAGTACGGATTGACCGACACTAAACAAACACTGTTGGTCGTCAACATCCACGCAGTAAACTTTGCGTTTGGAACTCATGCTTTTCATGTGCAATTTCAGCGGGCATTGTCCGTCCTGAATGATCACGCGGGCCCGATTCTGCTGGCCGGAGATTTCAACACCTGGCACTGGCGGCGGTCTGCGGTCTTGAAGAAAATGACTGACAGTCTCGGCCTGGAAATGCTCGACTATGATGAGGATCTTCGCAAACGATTTTTGGGGCAACCTCTGGACCATATCTATGTCCGGGGCCTCGAGGTGCACGAGGCTACGACGCGCCACGTAGAGTCATCGGACCATAACCCGATGTCAGTACACCTGCGTCTATGAACGAACACACTGCGATCCTGGAGAACAGCTCGAGGCAGGCAAAGTCTACGGCGTTGA
>CAZTQL010000069.1:0-14024 GCA_964615665.1 uncultured Woeseiaceae bacterium
GGGTGCCGGGGAGCAGCTGGCGCGGGCCACTTACGTTACACTGTCAGATTGACAGCAACTCCCCGGTCTACTGATTTTCTATGAGCTATCTCGTCCTCGCCCGCAAATGGCGGCCCAAAGATTTCGCGGATACGGTCGGGCAGGATCACGTCTTAAAGGCGCTGATCAACGCTCTCGATTCCGGACGGCTGCACCATGCCTACCTGTTCACCGGCACACGCGGCGTTGGTAAAACGACGATCGCCAGAATTTTGGCGAAAGCGCTGAACTGTGAAAAAGGTGTCACTTCCAAGCCATGCGGCGAGTGCAGCGCGTGCACTGAAATAGACGAGGGCCGATTCGTCGATTTGATCGAGGTAGACGCGGCGTCCAAGACCAAAGTCGATGACACGCGGGACCTGCTCGACAACGTCCAGTATGCGCCGGCACGCGGTCGCTACAAGGTTTACCTCATTGACGAAGTACATATGCTGTCCAAGAGCTCTTTCAATGCGTTGCTGAAAACGCTCGAAGAGCCGCCGCCGCATGTGAAGTTCCTGCTGGCGACAACCGACCCGCAAAAGCTCCCCGCGACAGTGCTGTCGCGATGCTTGCAGTTCAATCTGAAACGCATGACGCCGCGTTTGATCTCGGATCGCCTGAAGTTCATTTGCGAAGCAGAAGATATCGAGTTCGATGCGGGAGCGCTGGCTCTGTTGGCCAGGGCCGCCGACGGCAGCATGCGGGATGCTTTGAGCCTTCTCGACCAGGCGATTGCCTACTGCGGTGGCAAGATTGATGAAGAGCAGGTCGGCCTGATGCTCGGCACTATCGACCGGGACCACGTAGTCAGGCTGTTGCGACTGCTCGCGGCGGCTGATGCAGCTGGCGTCATTGACGCGATCCGCGAAATAGACGAGCAGTTTCCTGACTATGCGCGCCTTCTCGAAGATCTGGCCAGAGATTTGCAGCGTGTCGCCGTGTTTCAGATCGTCGGGACTTGCGATAGTGATGACGAAATGAGCGAGAAGGAATTCGCGGAGCTGGCCGAGATGCTACCGGCAGCTGATGTGCAACTTTTTTACCAGACGGCGCTGATGGGGCGTCGGGATCTGGATCTTGCACCGGACCCGCGTAGCGGGGCCGAGATGACGCTACTCAGGATGCTGGCATTTCGCCCGGGAGCGGTCCAGACAATTACGGCAGCGGGTGGTGGAGAGTCGGGCAGTCGGCCTGCGCCAAAAAAGCCTCCGCCAGCGACTCAAGGCGCGAAGCCTCGAACGGCTGCCAAAGCCGCCAAAAGTGCCCAAATTGACAAGGCTGACCAGGCTGACCAGGCCGACAAGGCCAAGCAATCTGGACAGGACGCCGACTGGAGCGAGCTCGTGACGCGTCTCGGGCTGACCGGCGCAGAACGCCTGTTGGCGAGTAACTGCGCTTACCTGCGGCGCGAAGACAAAACGATATACCTCGGGCTGGACGCGCGATCCGATTCCCTGCTGACAAAACAGCGTAAGGACGCTTTGGCGAAGAAACTATCCGAGCATTATGGCGAGCAATTAAACGTTGACATCGCGGTGGGTGTTGAGGCGTCTGAGACGCCGCTGCAGGAAGAATCTCGTCTTGCCGATGAACAACTGGAGGCGGCTCGACAAACGCTCGAGGCCGACCCAAACGTGCAGGCCATGAAGAACATGTTCGGCGCCGAAATCAAAGCGGAATCGATCGAAATTATCAATCCCGCACAATCTGACTAGAACAGGCAGGAGACTTCGAATGAAAAGTGGCATTGGCCAGTTGATGAAGCAGGCGCAAGAAATGCAGGCCAATATGAAAAAGGCTCAGGAGGAAATGGCCTCACTGACTGTCACAGGACAGTCTGGCGCCGGCATGGTGAGCATTACGATGACTTGCCAACACCAGGTCCAGTCCGTGGCCATAGACGACTCGCTAGTCGGTGACGACAAGGAAATGCTGGAGGATCTGATTACGGCGGCTTTCAACGATGCCATTCGTAAAGTCGAGAAGACGGTCCAGGAAAAGTTCTCAGGCATGGCGTCTGGCCTTTCGTTGCCGCCTGGAATGAAGTTACCTTTTTAGAATCGTAAAGAGCCATGTCCTATTCACCTTTGCTCGTTCGCCTGATTGATGGGCTCCGCTGTATGCCAGGCGTTGGGCAGAAGTCTGCACAACGCATTGCGTTTCACCTGCTGGAACGTGATCGGGACGGCGCCAATAGTTTGTCGGTGGCCCTGGCCGACGCTGTGGCGGGAATCGGTCACTGCACCCGTTGTCGGATGTTTACGGAACACGAACTTTGCTCGATTTGCTCCGCCAGCGGCCGAGATGCCTCACAGTTATGCGTTGTAGAGTCGCCTGCCGATGTCATGGCGATCGAGGATGCGACGGGGTTTCGCGGCCTGTATTTCGTGCTGATGGGACATCTTTCGCCACTTGATGGCATAGGCCCTGATGAGTTGGGCATGGATCAACTCGAGGTGTGGCTTGCGCAAGGTGACGTGCAGGAACTGATTATTGCAACCAACCCGACGGTAGAGGGTGACGCGACGGCGCACTATCTGGCCGAACTCGCTGCTCGACATACGGTACAAGCGAGTCGGATAGCGCACGGTGTACCGTTGGGTGGTGAACTCGAGTATGTTGATGGCGGCACGTTGTCGCACGCATTTTTTGGACGCCGTGCCGTCGACTAGTAGGGGAACCCTGTGTCGAATGAGAATTGTCTGTTTTGCAAAATACTGGCGGGTGACATTCCTGCCGAGATCGTCTACGAATCGGACTCAGCGATAGCGTTTCGCGACATCAACCCGCAAGCGCCGACACACGTTGTGATCATCCCGCGCAAACACATTGCGACCATTAACGACATCGATCCCATCGACCAACAGGTTGTCGGCAGCCTGTTTACGGCGGCCCGGGAGATCGCAGAGCAGGAAGGGCATGCGGACGCTGGCTACCGCGTGGCGATGAACTGCAACGAGTCGGCAGGACAGACGGTATTTCACATTCATCTGCATTTGCTGGGCGGCCGTTCGTTCAGCTGGCCGCCGGGCTGACGATTGCCAGTAACGGCCCTTGCTAGTAACGGCCCTCGGAGAGCTGCTCGGTCAGATTCACAATGCGTTTGTAGCTTTCGTAACGGCGCGCGTTGATGGAGCCATCTTCGACACCGGATTTTATAGCGCATCCAGGCTCCCTGAGATGCTGACAGTTGGCGAATCGGCAATGTTGAGCTGCCGCTGTGATTTCGCGGAAGCCGCCAGCTGCATTCCGCGCTGATTCGAGCGCAGGCGCATAGTCACGAACGCCGGGCGAGTCGATCACATATCCGCCTTGTGGCAGCGGTATCATCATGGAGTTGACCGTTGTATGGCGCCCCTCGCCGGTCTTATCGGATATCGTCGCAACGCGCTGCTGAGCGCCACTGCTTAGTCGGTTGATGATGCTGGATTTGCCGACGCCCGACTGTCCGACGATGATCGTGCAGCGATTTCTGATTAGCTTTCCGACTTCGGCGATTCCTGTTCCGTCGCTGGCGCTGCACTGCGCGACATCGTGACCAATGCGCCGGTAGTTGGCCAGCTCGGCGTCGGCCGTTATCGGTGATGTTGCAAGGTCGATCTTGTTGTAGACCACAACGCCGACGATTCCCATAAGCTCAGCCGCGCACAAATACCGATCAATGATGTACCAGTCTGGTTTCGGCTCAGCGGCGGCCACAGCGACCAGGCAATCGAGATTGGCAGCGAGTACCTCGGTACGACCGCGTCTGTCTGGCCGCGTCAACTCGTTTGTGCGTGGTGCGATAGACGCGATTAGCCAGTCGGCCTCGTTTTCGATAGCCTCCGCCATAACGCGATCGCCGCACACAGGCTTCAGGCGCTTACCCTTGATTCGCGCCTCAACCTCATGGCCGTCAGCGAGCCTGAGGCGCATGCGTCGGCTGTAGGTGGCGATTACGGTAGCGTCGGCTTGTGTCATTACTGTGTTTTCTGACGATGATCCTGCGAGAGTATGCCGCTTGGCGGGCAGCCTTGCACTGGGAAGCCATGTAAACTACGACGATATTTACGAGCGGAAGCCACCCAATATGTCGCAACCAGACGTCGATCGCATGAACAACCTGATCTGGATAGACCTCGAGATGACGGGGTTGAGCACGGATACCGATACCATCATCGAAATTGCCACGGTCGTAACCGATAAGCACCTCAACGAACTGGCCGAGGGCCCGGTTCTGGCAATTCACCAGTCGCCTGAAACCATGGATACCATGGACGAGTGGAATACGCGGCAGCATGGGAATTCCGGTCTGACAGCGCGGGTGTTGGCCAGCACGATCACTGCAGCTGAGGCGGAAGCGGCCACGATTGAGTTTCTCTCAGAATGGGTCGACGCTGGTGCCTCGCCAATGTGCGGCAACAGTATCTGCCAGGATCGGCGTTTTATGGCTCGAGAAATGCCGCGACTTGAACGCTACTTCCACTACCGAAACCTCGACGTCAGCACGTTGAAGATCCTGGCGCAGCAATGGGCGCCATCTGTCACCAAAGGCTTCGTGAAGGAATCCGAACACCTGGCGCTATCGGATATTCGCGATTCAATCGAAGAACTCTGCTGGTACCGCGAGCACCTCTTCGATTCGGAAGTCATGCAGGCTGCGTCAGGGGATGCTTGAAAAGCCGTTTTCCGAGGCCGCCGAACGTAACGCACCACCCATCCTCGAGGTGCTGCGGTGCGAGTTCAAGGATAGCTCGCGCGTTCTCGAAATCGGCTCCGGTACGGGGCAACATGCGGTTCATTTCGCTGCGGCGCTGCCACATCTGGTGTGGCGAACCAGTGATCGGGAGGAAAACCATCCGGCGATCAATGCATGGGTCCGCGATGCCGATCTTGGCAATGTTATGGCGCCGCTGTCTCTGGATGTGCAGCGCGCAGAGATCGAGTCCCTCGCTTATGACGCGGTGTACTCGGCCAATACCGCGCATATCATGAGCTATGCAGCGGTTGTTGACATGTTCTCAAAGGTTGGCAAAGCGCTTTGTCCGGATGGCGTCTTCTGCCTTTACGGGCCCTTTCTCCTGCAAGGCGAATTCACCTCGCCGAGCAATGCGAAATTTGACGCTGGTCTGAGAGCGCGCGACCCGGCGATGGGCATTCGCGATCTTGATGCCCTCGACGAATTGGCAACGAGCAGCGGACTACAGCGCTCGAGCCTGTACGCGTTACCATCAAATAACATGCTGGCCGTTTGGCGCAAACGCGAGAACCCGTGTCAGTGAAGCGGCATACTGGCGGCTGCCATTGTGGTCGGGTTCGCTTCGAGGTGAGAGCGCCCGCGAATATTTTGGCGACCCGGTGTAATTGCAGTATCTGTGCGATGTCGGGTTATCTGCATTTGATCGTCGCGAAAAGCGACTTTCATCTGCTGAGCGACGAAGCGGTGCTATCGAGTTACTCGTTCAATACGGGCGTCGCCAAGCACACGTTCTGTCGCGTCTGTGGTGTCAAATCGTTCTATACACCGAGGTCTCACCCGGATGGGATCAGCGTGAATGTCAATTGCCTCGACTCCGACAGCATCGAATCGGTTCAGATAGAGACCTTTGATGGCCGCAACTGGGAGCAGAACATTTCGACACTGTCGCCGATAAGCGACCGATTTGACAATTGATTGGCTGGCGGCAAAACCTGTGTTGCCTTATAGTTCGCCAAATACTCCAAGACCGCTCACGAGACATTAATGAAGACACTTTTCCGGGTCGCAGCACTGTGCGCCTTGTTCGCCATTCAGGCCGCTTGGGCGGCCCCTGCCTGGGTCACCGATCAATTTGAAATCATGTTGCGATCCGGCCCGAGCACCAGCAACGCGATTCAGCTCATGGTCGATAGTGGTACGCAGCTCGAGGTTCTCGAACGGGATGCCGAATCGGGATATTCACGCGTACGCACAGCCGGCGGCACCGAGGGATGGGTCGTCAGCCGCTACCTGATGAGCGAGCGGAGCGCCCGCGAGCAACTGGAGCGGCTGAGCAGCCAGCTGACCGACGCTAATTCTCGCGGGACGTCGATGGGGTCACAGCTCACCAGCATCAAGGACCAGTACGAGGCGGCGGATGCACGCATCGCAACGCTGGAGCGCGACAAAGCGGCGCTAGAGCAAGAACTCGGCGAAATCAAACGCACGGCGGCAAATGTACTGGCGATCAGTGATCAGAACGGGTCGCTGATGGAGCAACTTTCGGCGGCGCAAATTCGCGGGGATACACTTGAGCAGGAAAACCGACAGTTGGCGGGTCAGACCACTCGCTTCTGGTTCATGACGGGCGCAGCCGTCCTGGTAGTCGGTATCATTCTGGGGATCTGGCTGCCGCGCATTCGCTGGCAGCGCCGGTCACGCTACGACCGCTTCTGATCAGACCGCTTCGCCGGCGAGGAACATCCAGGTCTCTATGACCGTGTCCGGGTTCAGCGACATGCTCTCGATGCCCTGATCGAGCAGCCAGCGCGCGAGGTCGGGATGATCGGACGGCCCTTGCCCGCAAATCCCGACGTACTTGCCTCGCGCCTTGCAGGCGGAAATCGTCATTTCGAGCATCGCTTTCACAGCATCGTCGCGTTCGTCGAAATCATCGGCGACCAGCGCTGAATCGCGGTCGAGACCCAGCGTCAACTGCGTCATATCATTTGAGCCGATCGACATGCCATCGAAGTAGTCGAGGTATTGGTCGGCGAGGAGGGCATTGGTCGGTAGCTCCGACATCATGATCACCTTGAGACCGTCCTTGCCACGTTCGAGACCGTTGTCAGCCAGTAGCTTGATGACGTCGCTGGCCTGTTTGACGGTGCGTACGAACGGGATCATCACCTGAACATTCGTCAGGCCCATATCGTTGCGCACGCGCTTGATGGCGCGGCATTCGAGTTCGAAACACGGCTTAAAGCTTTCCGCGACATACCGGGCGGCGCCGCGAAAACCAAGCATCGGGTTCTCTTCTTTCGGTTCGTATTTTTCGCCGCCAATGAGGTTGGCATATTCGTTCGATTTGAAATCCGATAGCCGTACGATAACCGGCTCCGGCGCGAACGCCGCTGCAATCGTTGCAACGCCCTCGGTCAGTTTGTCGACATAGAATTCGACGGGATCCGGGTAGCCCGCCATCTGTGCATCGACTGCCGCACGCGTGTCCTCGTCAAGCTCGTCGTATTCCAGCAGCGCCTGCGGATGCACACCGATCATGCGATTGATAATGAACTCCAGCCGCGCGAGCCCGACCCCGTGATTGGGTATGGTGGCGAAGTCGAACGCCCGGTCCGGATTGCCGACGTTCATCATGATCTTGACCGGTATTTCCGGCAGAGCATCGAGCTCGATCCGTGTCTCTTCGAACTCTAGTTTACCTTCGTAGACGAAACCTTCGTCGCCTTCCGCGCAACTTACCGTTACCGAAGCGCCGTCTTTTATGATCTCCGTCGCATTGCCGCAGCCGACGACGGCAGGGATACCCAGTTCGCGCGCGATGATCGCCGCGTGACAGGTACGACCGCCACGATTGGTAACGATGGCAGCGGCGCGTTTCATGACCGGTTCCCAGTCAGGGTCGGTCATATCCGAAACGAGTACGTCGCCCGGTTGGACGCGATTCATCTCGGCTACCGAACGAATGACCCTCACTGTTCCTGCGCCAATCTTCTGACCAATGCTGCGTCCTGCAATGACGACTTTGGAGTGCGCTTTTAGCGTGTAGCGTTGAATACTGCGGCCGCTGCGGCTCTGTACCGTTTCAGGCCGCGCCTGCAGTATGTAGAGCTTGCCATCGTTGCCGTCCTTGCCCCACTCGATGTCCATGGGACGCCCGTAATGCTGTTCGATCGTGACCGCTGTCTTCGCCAGCTCGACGATATCACTGTCGCTGATCGAGAAGCGCTGGCTGTCTTCGGCCTCGACGTCGACGGTGTCTACTGTCTTGCCCGGTTTCGGGTTCTCGCTGTAGACCATCTTGATGGCTTTACCGCCGAGGTTCTTGCGCAGAATAGGGTGCTTGCCCGCGAGCAGGGCGGGCTTATAAACATAGAACTCGTCCGGGTTAACGGCGCCTTGGACAATAGTCTCACCCAGACCATAGGACGCTGTAATGAACACGGCGTCGCGAAATCCCGATTCCGTATCGAGCGTGAACAGTACGCCGGATGAGCCAACGTCGCTCCTGACCATCGTCTGGATACCGGCCGACAACGCGACCTGGCTGTGATCGAAACCCTGGTGCACGCGGTACGCGATCGCACGGTCGTTGAAGAGCGACGCAAACACCTGGTGCATGGCATCGATGACGTGGTCGAAGCCACGAATATTCAGGAAGGTTTCCTGCTGCCCGGCGAACGAGGCGTCCGGCAAGTCCTCCGCGGTTGCCGAAGATCTCACCGCAACAGTGATATCGCGGCCACCACTCATTTCATCCCATGCTGTTCGCATTGCGGTCATCAGGCGTTCGGGCAGGGGCGTCTCCATGATCCAGTCGCGAATCGTCCGCCCGGCGGTTGTCAGCGCGTCGATATCATCGACATTGAGGCTGTCGAGCAGGCCTGAAATCCTGCTATCCAGACCTGCGTGCCCGAGGAAGTCCCGGTAAGCTGCAGAGGTGGTCGCAAAACCGCCGGGGACCGAGACGCCGAGATTACTGAGGTTACTGATCATCTCGCCAAGTGATGCGTTCTTGCCGCCGACGATTTCGACGTCGTCCATGCCAAGCTCGTCGAGCTTGATGACATATTTTTCCAAGACATGCTCCCTTGTGTTCCCGGGCAGGACATGGAGAATCCTACCAATGGCCGAACGCGCAGTATTTTTTCTCTCGGATCAGACCGGCGTCACTGCTGAGGCGCTCGGTCATGGCTTGATTACGCAGTTTCCCGGCCAGGACTTTCGGCAAGTGACTTTGCCATTTATCGATAGCGAAGACAAGGCGAGGGCAGCGGTCCGGACGATCAACGAGGCGGGGCAGCGCAGCCCCCTGAAGCCAGTCGTTTTTTCAACGCTTGTACACCCCGACTTGCGGGCAATCGTCAAAGAGTCGGAGGGCATTCACCTCGATCTTTTCGACGCCTTTCTCGGCCTCTTGTCGGACGAATTGGACGAAGCGCCAACTTATGCGTCGGGCGGTGCTCATGGCATGAGCGATATTGATACTTACATGAGGCGTATCGAGGCTACGAATTTTGCGCTGGCGAACGACGACGGTGGGATCAGTCGTGACTACGATGTCGCCGACGTTATCCTGGTCGGTGTATCACGCTCTGGAAAGACACCAACCTGCTTGTATCTTGCGCTGCAGTACGGGGTGTATGCGGCCAATTACCCGTTGACGGATGAAGAGTTGGAAGACGGATCTTTGCCGGACGTTCTGGTCAAGCAAAAACAGAAACTTTTCGGCCTGACAATTGCACCGCAGCGGCTGCAACAAATCCGCAAGGAGCGCAGACCGATGGGGAATTACTCGTCTGCGCAACAAGTCAGTTTTGAACTGCGGGAAGCTGAAAAGATATTTCGCCGTTACGGCATACCGCACGTCGATACGACGAAGTTCTCGATCGAAGAGATTTCCAGCAGGATCCTTGATAGTACCGGCGTAGAGCGCCGAGTACACGCCTGATAATGATGTTCGACTGCATGCTATATTGAAGACATGATGCTTGACTCACTGCTTGTGCCACAGACCATCGTTAAGCCACGGAGCTTCGTTGGATTGATGGCGCTGTATGAAAGCAACTACCTGCGGTTACTCCGACTGTTGCCGGAGCTTGAGCAGCTCGACGGTTGCTTCCGGTCTCGTGTGGCCGGCGATTGTGATCTGCATCTTGAGGTACTGGAGCGCTGCCGATACACGGTAACGTTGTCACTCACGTACCATCTGAAGACTGACGATGGGCTAATACTCGATCCGGATATCACTGTTCGTGCGTATCTCGATGGTCGTCTCGCCGAAGCCATGATGGTTGGGAACCGGCAACGCCATATGGTGTTACGGAAGTTCCTCGACGAACATCGTCGTGAGCTGGATCTGCGCTGGCGACGCAATATCGTGCTGAACAAGTGGTTGGAATATCTTTCTGACCAGGGCCACCTGATTCTCGATCGATAGGTCCGCGCCGCACTAATCTCCCAAAACTGTCGACTCAGTCCGGGTTAATTGCCCGAACACAGGTCATCATGCCGAAAGGCATGAACCACCATCCCGGTTCCCGTGTCGCGTTATGTTAAAAGGGTCGTGATTTGGCGAGCTTGACCGCAATTTTCAGAAACGAAGCGAATGGCGTGCGTGAGCAGGACAAGCTCGTCGATTTGTTTCGCAATCGTGCCGAGTTGAAGAAAGAATTCGCGGCACTGCGGGACGAGAAGTACCAGCTTCAGGATCGCGTAAAACAACACATCGGAGATACGGCAAGAATTGAGCAGCAGTTCGATCACCTCGAGAACCTGCTACTTGACCCGGACTGGGTGCTAAACGTTGCGGCGTTCTATCAGTTGCGGAGTCTTGCGAGACGCTGTATGCAAAAGCTCGAACGCTTTGCGGAGCAGCTAAAACAGCAGCAGGAAAAGCAGCGCCATTCCGAGGTGCTGGCTGTGTGGGGCCGGCATCGGCGCGAAAAAATGGCGGTCGTCGAGCGCAACGTCGGTGAGCATCGCATGACGATGCAGCTGCTTGAGGATCAACTCGAGTCAGAGCGGCATCGTTTGCTGAGCATGGGCACTCTTCTGAAGTGGTTTCGAGGTCGTGCGGTAGGTCGCGAGATCCAGAAAATCGGCACGCGAATCGATGCCGGGCAAATACAGGAAGAGGAGATGCTTCAGGACCTGCAATCTGTCGAGAATATGGAGCCGCCCTCGCAACGCGGCCTCGACATTGCGGCGAAGCGCTCGATCAACATTAAGATTCTCTCCTTTGCACAGCAGCTGTATCTCCAGTTCGACGACGAGAATTTGCTGTTTCTGGCCAAGGAAGCGACCGAAAAAGGTGTCGGCGCTGTAAAGTACGGTAGCAAACAGGAATGCGTGAAAATCCTCGCGTCTCTTGAGAAACGCGGACGCGACGATCAGCTTTCAACCGCTACTGCCGACATTCTGAAAAAACGCTTGGGGCTGATCAGCCAGTGTGCCGAGTATCGAAGTGCTGACGACGCTGTTCCGGTGCCGGAGTCAGTTGCCAGATTATTCGCAATCGATGCAGCAGGGGAAGTGACAGAGACGGGTGTTGATATTCTGGGCGACAATTACTTCGGTATCGCCAAAGTCCTGAGTCGTTAGTCAGGCGTTAAATATCTCTGCGGTACATCTGACGCTTGAAGCGTTCGAGCCCGTTGCCCGAAATACCCGGAATTCGCGCACTCACATCCGGCAGCTTGCTTTCTGTCTGATCAGGTTGCTTAACGACGGTTTGCGTGGTGGGCGTCTTGACGCCATCTTTGGGTGTGGGCGGGCTATTTTTTTCGAACGCCGCATGCATCGCAGCCTTGGCCGACGGAGTCAGAAGCTCATCGGCAGCGAGTTCATCATTATTCTGACCGCGGATCTCGACAGTTGTGGAGTTATGAGCGGCAATCGCCGTGCCGGTGAAGCACAGGGCAACCAGAAGAGTCGACGACGCAGCAGCGATAACGCCCATGCGTGGTTTCTGTTGCCTTGCGGCCATAGTGTCTCCCGTAGCTCTTGAATACAGTCAATTCAAGGCGTTGAGTATAACACTGCGAAGTTGCCTCGCAAGGCAGCGAATCAGGGCTCCACGCGCGCCGCCTGGGCGGGTCTGGTCTTGATTTCCTGCATGGTGGCGAGATCGGTCACTATGCCGGCTGCCTGATCCAGCAGCACGTCCGGTCGCTCCTCATCGTCGATTTCGTCAAGGTTGTCGACTGGTGCCAGGTCAAGTGCGACGCGGCGCGCATTCTCGCGCTGCAGCCGTTGCTCCAGGTTCAGCTTGCGTTCGTCGCGCCGTTTTTCGATGTTCAGAGTAATAGTCTTATGCGAGCGAGCCTTTTCGGCGGCTCCAATCATGTCCATTTGGTACTGGAAGTCGGGATCGGCTTTGCTACGCTCGGTGTGGTTCACCGACAACAAATCGATCGTGCTATCCAGCGGTTTGCCCTTCCGAAAGCGCGTTGTCTGCACCGTATCCCAGGGCAAAGCGCTATCGCGCACACTTTCCCCAACAAGTTCCGCATCGATGCCCGATGGTAACTTGATATCCGGGTCAACGCCGCGATGCTGGGTGCTCTCACCTGTCACTCGATAGTACTTGCCTATCGTGAGGGTCAGTTGGCCGAAGCCGCGGTCGTCCTCCGATCTCAGGTATTGATCGAGCGAATATAAATTTTGCACAGTGCCTTTGCCGAACGTCTGTTGACCAACGATGACGCCGCGCTCGTAGTCCTGGATGGCCGCAGCAAAAATTTCAGACGCCGAGGCGCTAAAGCGGTCAACAAGCACGGCGAGTGGGCCGTTGTAAGCCACGCGGGCAACGGGATCCGGATCATCGAGGCGACTGATGCGTCCATTTGAGTTTCTCAGCTGGACAACCGGGCCGTTATCGATGAACAAACCGGAGAGTGCCGTCGCTTCAGTGAGATGACCGCCACCGTTGCCACGCAGATCCATAACAAGGCCGTCGATGCCCTGTTCCTCAAGTTCAGCGATCAGCCGCTTCACGTCCTTGGTCGTGCTGGTGTAATTCTTGTCGCCGTTGCTCAGCGCACGATAATCACGATAGAAGCTCGGCACGTCGATGACGCCTATGGACCATTCGCGGCCGTCGCGTGGAATTTTGATGAGCTCGCTTTTGGCAGCCTGCTCCTCAAGTTTTACCTGATCGCGCGTCAGATCAATGATCTTCTTCGGGCTGCCCGGCGGGGCATTGGCCGGAATGATTTCAAGGCGAACAACGGACTCGGCCGGACCACGAATCAGGTCGACCACATCATCCAGCCGCCAGCCAATGACATCTTCCATGTCGCCCTCGGGGCCCTGCGCAACGCCGGTAATGCGATCATTCGGCTGCAGTGCGCCATCAATGGCGGCGGGACCGCCAGGAATAATGCCCACAATCTTGACGAAGTCGTCTTCCGTCTGCAGTGAGGCACCGATGCCAAAATACGAGAGGCTCATCTGGATTCGGTATTCTTCGGAGTTACGCGGCGACAGGTAACTTGAGTGTGGATCCAGCGTATGCGAAAACGCATTCATGAAACGTTCGAAAACGTCGTCGTTGTTGACCTGGTCGAGCCGTTTGATAAAGCCGGTGTACCGCGACGTCAGGACTTCCTGAATTTTTTCCCAGGGCTCTTCTTCGAGGGCGAGGTTCAGTGCGTCATTGATAACTCGTTCCTGCCAGATCTTGTCGAGTTCGGCTTTGCTGGTGGCCCACGGTGACTCCGAACGATCGAACTCGTACTGAATTTCCGTATTGTAGTCCGGCTCTTTGTCCAGCTGGGTCAGCGCAAACGTCAAACGCTCCCGTACACGTGTCTGGTAGACCTCGAACATATCGAAAACCGGATCAAGCGGTTCGCTCTTGACGATGTCATCGAGATCGTTGCGGTAAGTTTCGAAAAACTCGACATCGCTGGCAAGCAAATACATGCGATTCCGATCCAGCGACTCGATGTACGTGTCCATTACTCGCGACGACAATTCATCGTCGACAGAAATGTGCGTGTAGTGGGATTTCTGGATGAATTGCGTGACGAGTTCACCAATATTCTCGTGGCGCTCTTCCGGGAAGAGTGCGCTGTCCTGCTCCATCGACGGTGTCGTACCAGTCGCCTGGGCCGTCAGCAGGGTGATTGTGGCGAGTGTCAGCCATTGAAGGCGCGATTCCCGGTTTTTTCTCAAAATACTCTCCATTCAAACGAGTGGCTGTTCTGCTGAGTCACTATTCACGCTAGGCTAGATGTCCAGCGCCCTTGGATCAAGGGCGCAATCATCATATTCTCGAAACTCCGGCAAGAAAATATACCGAATTGGAAACTAATTTATG
>CAZTQL010000070.1:0-8373 GCA_964615665.1 uncultured Woeseiaceae bacterium
AGCAGCGACACCCGTACCCGTCGAGATTGCACAACCGTATCGTCAGGACATTCGTGCGAGCTATGCGGCGACGGCGACACTTACGTCGGATGCCGACGCTCCGATTATCGCCCGCGCCGCCGGTGAGCTCATCGAGCTGCTGGTTGAAGAAGGCGACACCGTAAAAGCGGGCCAGATTCTGGCGCGCCTCGACGGCAAGCGCCTGCGCCTCGAGATGCTCGCCGCCAAAGCCAATCTCAACCGGGCCAGCAAGGAATTCAAGAGAAACATCGATCTTCATGAGCGCGGACTAATCAGCGCGTCGATGTTCGAAGGCCTGAAATACGATCTTGCAGCGCTGGAGGCAAGCTACGAACTCTCGGCTTTGAACTACGACTACTCGAACATCCGTGCGACCATCGCCGGCGTCGTGTCTGCCCGGGAAATCAAACCGGGTCAGAACATCAACGTTGGCGATGTTGCGTTCCGAATAACGGACACGGCAGAGTTGATCGCCTACCTGAAGATTCCTCAGTCACAGCTGCCAAAATTCCAGGCCGGCCACACCGCGAGCCTGCAGGTCGCATCGATGCCGGATACCCGGTTTCCTGCTTCGATTGTTCGCATCAGCCCGACAATAGATTCGCGCAACGGCACGTTCCGGGCTACGGCCACGATTCAAAATAGGGACGGCAATATCGTGCCCGGAATGTTTGGGCGCTTTATGATCACGTATGAAGTGCACCCGGATGCGCTGGTGGTTCCCGCTGCCGCGTTGCTCGACGAAGAAGAGCAAGCGACTGTGTACGTGGTCGACAATGGCCAGGTCATGAAGCGAGTTGTGAAAACTGGAATCAGGGACGGTGATGTGGTCGAAGTTCTCGGCGGCCTGGATGACTATGAGAATATCGTGGTCGTCGGGCACACCGGGCTGCGCGAAGGCAGCAAGGTCCTCGCGAGCAACACGGTTCGGAACAGCTCCAGCGGCTGACTGATTGCCAGTCGCTTCAGGACCTGACGATGTGATGCTCGGTCTCGGGCTGCGATTTCATAGGGGAAGAATCCATGATGCTATACCGTAACAGCGCGGTAGCACTTATCTGCGTGTTCCTGCTGGGTGCTTGCGACCGCCCGGACGATGAGAATGACGAAGAATCACCGCCCATTCCTGTCGAGACCAAACTTCCCGTTCGAGGTGATGTCGTCGCCGTCTATTCTGGCACGGCGCCAATAGAAGCTTTCGCCGAAGCCGATGTAATCGCGAAAGTTGCCGGGGAAGTCCGCCAGGTGCTGGCCGAAGAAGGTGATGACGTCAAAGAGGGTCAAATACTCGCCCGGCTTGACGGCGACCGCCTGCGTCTCGAACTCAACGAGTCTCAAGCCCGTCTTCGCAAGCTGCAGCGCGATTTCGAACGCAATCTCAACCTCAAAGAAAGGGGCCTGATCAGTGAAGGCGACTTCGAGAAAATTCAGTATGAACTGGAAGCATTGCAGGCCTCGTACAACCTGGCCAGCCTGGAGCTCGATTACACGCAGATTCGCGCGCCTATCAGTGGAGTTGTATCAGAGCGATTTATCAAGCTCGGTAACACGATCAATGTAGGTGAACCTGTATTCCGCGTAACAAGTATCGAACCGCTGGTTGCTTACCTGTTTGTTCCGGAACGCGAGTATCGGAAGATTTCTCCGGGGCAGCCGGTGAGAATTAATATCGACGCACTCGCTGGCGAGCTGGTTCCCACAACCGTAACGCGCGTCAGCCCGAGCATCGATGCCGAAACCGGCACGTTCAAGGTCACGATCGAAATTCTTGATCCCGAGCGGCGTATCAAGCCTGGCATGTTCGCCCGCATCAGCATCGTTTATGACAGACATGAAAACGTGCTGCAGGTACCACGTAGCGCCATTGTGGATGAAATGAGCACGACCAGTGTGTTCGTCGTAAAAGACAACGTTGCCATCCGTCGGCCAGTGCAAACGGGATTCAGCGCAAGTGGTCTTATCGAAATCACCAGCGGCCTCGATGATCATGACCGCGTCATTACAGTGGGACAGGTGGGTCTGAAGCCGGAAGCCAAAGTCACAGTCATCAATGCGCCCGCCGAATCGCTGTCCGACAGCACGGAAGAAAGCGAAAGCGTCACCGAAGGTCAAGACTGATGCGGCGCCTGATTGAGCTCGCAACCGAGCGGCGCGTCACGATCGTCATGCTGATGGTTGCAATCGTCCTGTTCGGCATGGTGTCGCTGTCGAGGCTGAAACTGAACCTGCTGCCGGAAATTTCCTACCCCACAGTGACGGTGCGAACCGAGCTTGCCGGTGCGGCACCCGTCGAAGTCGAGAGCCTCATCACCAAACCTATCGAGGAAGCGGTCGGGGTCGTTCGCAATGTCCGCCTGGTGCGCTCCGTTTCACGCTCCGGGCAGTCGGATGTGACGGTCGAATTCCTTTGGGGCACCGACATGGATATCGCGGGCATTGACGTGCGTGAAAAAGTCGATGTTCTGTCCCTGCCCCTGGAGGCCGAACGCCCGCTGCTGCTGCGCTTTGATCCCTCATCCGAACCGATCATGCGGCTGGGCCTTTTGTTTAAGGAGGACAGCGGCGCCGAAGGCGACTCACCTGAGGCGCGCCTCAAGTCTCTGCGCAGGCTCGCTGAAGATCGCATCAAGACAGAACTCCAGGCACAGCAGGGTACCGCCGCCGTAAAAGTCAGCGGCGGCCTGGAGGACGAAATTCAGATTCGGGTCGATCAGCAAAAGCTGTCGCAACTCGGCATCAGTATTGACCAGGTTGCCGCACGAATCCGGGCGGAAAACGTGAACCTGTCGGGCGGCCGCCTCGAGGAGGGCGATCAGCGTTTCCTTGTCCGAACTCTCAATGAATTTCAAAGCATCGAGGAGTTCCGTCGCGCCATTGTGGCGAACGTTGCCAATCGACCCGTCTACCTGGGTGATGTTGCAACTGTAGAGCGCGGCTACAAAGAACGAGAGGCCATAACGCGCGTCAAGGGCCGTGAGTCTGTGGAGCTCGCTGTCTATAAAGAAGGCGACGAAAACACGGTGCAAGTAGCCAAACGCATCGCCGAGCGCGTTGAGCGAATCCGGGAATCATTGCCCGAGGACATCGAGTTAGTCGAAATCTACGACCAGTCAACGTTCATCTCGTCGGCCGTAAACGACGTGAGGACCGCAGCAGTCCTGGGCGGCCTGATCGCGATCCTCGTACTTTACGGATTCTTGCGCGATGCACGCGCTACAACAATTGTCGGCATCGCCATTCCGGTTTCGGTTATTGGCACATTCCTGCTGATGTACGTGAATGACATTTCCCTCAACATCATATCTCTCGGTGGCATCGCATTGGCCGTAGGCATGCTTGTCGATAACTCGATCGTTGTACTCGAGAATGTCGTTAGAAAAAAGGAGCAGGGGCAGGGTGTCGTCGAAGCAGCGCAGAATGGCACGGCAGAAGTCGCGGGTGCCGTCACCGCATCGACCTTGACGACCATCGCCGTATTTTTTCCGATGGTGTTCATCAGCGGCATCGCCGGACAACTCTTCCGTGACCAGGCGTTGACTGTGACCTTCGCACTCGTCTTCTCGCTGATCGTTGCACTCACCCTCATTCCGATGCTTGCATCGCTGGGTGCCCGCAGCCGCTATGACGAAGGCGACGACGGCAGGCCAGCCGGATGGTTCACGCGAGCAGCCGCCTCCGTTGTGCGGCAGTTTGGCATCGCCTTCTTCGTCATTCGCAAGATCTTCGGGATTTTACTGTGGCCGTCAACCTGGGCCATGCAGCGCCTGTATGCC
Organism: uncultured Woeseiaceae bacterium; assembly: GCA_964615665.1. Taxonomy (GTDB): domain Bacteria; phylum Pseudomonadota; class Gammaproteobacteria; order Steroidobacterales; family Woeseiaceae; genus UBA1847. The sequence continues at coordinate 3,795 of CAZTQL010000070.1, forward strand.
GCGGCAGCTGCCGTTTACCCGCCACTACTGCGGTGGTCGTTGTCCCACCGCTGGCTCGTGGTGGGCGCGGCCGCGCTTATATTTCTGGCGACGATGACGTTGGTTCCAAAACTCGGGACCGAACTGATTCCCCAATTCTCGCAAGGCGAGTTTAACGTTGACCTGCGCCTCTCTCCGGGCGCGCCGCTGGCCGAAACCGATCGGGCGATCCAGGCAACACAGCGTGCCGCCGCCGGAATCGACGCCGTTGCGCTCGACTATTCGGTTGCCGGCACAGGCAACCGCCTGGATGCGAATCCGGTCGATGCAGGCGATAACACGGGATCCCTGAGCATTACGCTAAGACCAGGATCGGGACGGCAAGCCGAAGACAGGACGATGGCTGCGATGCGTGCGGAGCTTGCTCGGCTGCCTGGCGTGCAGTACAAATTCAGTCGTCCTGCACTGCTGTCATTCGCCAGCCCGTTACAAATAGAGATTTTCGGCTATGACTTCGACGGGATTGCGCGCGTCAGTCAGGCACTGGTCGAAACGATGTCTGTTTCGAATCGCTTTTCCGACATAAAAACGACGGTGGAACGAGGCAATCCGGAAATCCAGATCGTCTTCGATCAGCAACGCGCCGCCACGCTGGGACTGGCCGTGCGCGACATCGCGAACCTGGTTGTTGCCAACGTCCGCGGAGAGCTGGCAACACGTTACACCTGGCGGGACAAGAAGATTGACGTCCTCGTTCGCAGTGTAGACACCCGTCAATCGAGTATCGAAGAAATTCGCAGCCTGATCGTGAACCCTTCCTCTGACAGGCCCGTGACGCTGGATGCCGTTGCGACAGTTTCCGTATCGCAGGGTCCTGGGGAGATTCGCCGTGTCGCACAGCAGCGCGTGGCCATTATCACGGCGAATCTCGCGTACGGCGATCTTGGTGCCGCGACGCTCGAAGCCGGCAACATTGTCAGCCGCCTTGCCCTGCCGCCCGGAATTACGGCGCTGGTGTCCGGGCAGAGCGAAGAGATGCAGGAGTCATTCGAGTCCATGCGGTTTGCCCTGGTGCTTGCCATATTCCTGGTTTACCTCGTCATGGCATCGCAGTTCGAGTCCCTGATGCATCCATTTGTCATTCTGCTCACTATCCCGCTCGCGCTGGTCGGTGCGGTAATCGCGCTTTTCGTTACGGGCACTACCGTCAACGTCGTCGCGTTTATTGGCGTGATCATGCTTGCCGGCATCGTCGTAAACAACGCGATAGTGCTCGTGGATCTCATTAATCAGCTGCGTGCGCAGGGCAAAGAGCGGTACGACGCGATAATGGAAGCGGGTGCCGCACGGTTACGACCGATCTTGATGACCTCACTGACAACCGCGCTGGGACTCTTGCCGATGGCCATGGGTTTTGGTGAAGGATCCGAGGTCAGGACGCCGATGGCAATCACGGTGATCGGCGGTCTCGTCGTATCGACGTTGCTGACGCTGGTTGTGATTCCTGTCGTGTACTCGTTGATGGACAGAAAACGATGGCCCGCGACCGAGCCTGACGTAGGGATCGCGCGATGAAGCATACCGAGTTTGCGCTGCGCCGCCCGGTTACGACCGTCGTAACGTTCGTTGCGCTGGCGCTCGTTGGTATTATCGCTGCCCGGCTATTGCCGCTCGAGAAGTTCCCGGACATCGAGTTTCCTGGCATATTCGTTCAGATCCCGTACGCCGGATCGACACCCGAGGAAGTTGAGAAGCTGATCACTCGCCCGGTAGAGGAAGCACTGGCCACGCTTTCCGGGGTCGAGCAAATGTTCTCGAGTTCCCGCGAAGGGCAAGCGGAGATCTTCCTGCTGTTCGACTGGGATCAGAGCATGGGTGCCAAGGGTATTGAAGCCCGTGCCAAAGTGGACGGCATCCGACACCTGTTGCCTGACGATGTACGTCGCATCTTCGTTTTCACGGGCTCACTGGGTGACCAGCCCGTGTTAAACCTGCGTATCTCCAGCGAGTACGACCTGTCTGGCAGCTATGACATGCTGGAGCGCTTGCTGACGCGGCGGCTTGAGCGAATTGAGGGCGTGTCGCGCGTCGACCTGCAGGGTGTGGATCCCCGCGAGATCCGAATCCTGCTGCAACCGGATCGGCTCGCCGCGCACGGAGTCGATATCGCATCAGTCCGCGACCTGCTCGTCAGCAGCAATTTCGCCGTCAGCGCCGGCAAGATCACGGCTGGCGATCAGCGCTTCAGTGTCCGCCCGAGCGGCGAATTCACATCGGTCGATGAAATTCGTAACCTCACGATCAACCGGTCCGGGCTGCGCCTCGGCGATGTCGCCGATATCGAACTGCGTACACCGGACCGCAACTACGGTCGTCACCTGGATCGTGACTATGCGATCGGCGTTTCAGTCAACAAGACGACCGGCTCCAATCTTGTCGACGTCACGGACAGGGTTATTGCCGAAGTCGAGGAAATCAGCAAGTTGCCGCAGATGCAGGGCATCAAGATCTTTTCGCTGGACAACCAGGGTGACAGCGTGCGCGAGTCATTGTCGGACCTGCTCACGGCCGGGGCACTCGGCGGCCTGCTTGCCATAATCGTCCTTTACCTGTTCCTGCGGCAGGTCACCACGACGCTGATCGTCACCGCCGCGGTGCCATTCTCGTTGATGATTACCCTGGGCGTCCTGTATTTCGCGGGGCTGACGTTGAACATTCTATCGATGATGGGGCTGATGCTGGCTGTCGGTATGCTTGTTGATAATGCCGTCGTAATCACTGAGAGCATTTTTCGGCATCGGGCCGAGAGGCCCGATACACCATTCCAGTCAACGATTGACGGTGTCAATGAAGTTGGCCTCGCTGTCATCGCCGGTACCGCGACAACGATCATCGTATTTGCACCGATCATCTTCGGTGCACAGATCGACATTACGATATTCCTGACTCACGTGGCGATCACAATCATTGTTGCGTTGCTGGCATCACTGCTGATTGCACAGACCCTGGTGCCCATGCTGGCAGCACGTGTCGCGGTGCCGCCAAGACCGAAAGCAGGCGCGTGGATGTCGCGCCTGACCGAAAAATACATTGGCAGTCTCGAGTGGATTCTCGGCCATCGTTGGTGGACGGCACTCGGCATCTTCCTGGTTTGTGTGGTCGGTGTGTTACCGATGGTGCTCGGCATCATCAAGTTCGACATGTTCCCGCAAGATGTCGGGCGGCGTTTGTTTATGCCTTACCACATCGAAGGCCAACATGCGCTGGAACGCGTCGAGTCGACAGTTGACACCATCGAAGACTATCTGTTTTCGCGCGAGGAGGAGTTCAATATTCGCTCGATTTACAGCTACTACGACCAGGGCCGGGCAGAGTCGACCATCCTGCTTACCGACAAGTCGGATGCGACCCTGTCGACCAAGGAAATTATTGAGCGCATTGAGAAAGATCTGCCCGAGATCGCCATCGGTAAGCCTAACTTCAAGTTCGATCAACAGGGCGGCGGTGAAGGTTTTTCGATTCAGATCAGCGGTGATTCCACCGAAATACTGAATCGGCTGGGCATTGAAGTCGCACGTGCGCTGGCAACAGTTGAGGGATTGAAAGATGTGCGCAGCGATGCCGAGGCCGGTGACAAGGAAGTGCGCATCAGTATCGACAGGTCCCGGGCCGCAGCGGTTGGTCTGACGGCAGCGGCAATCGCTCAGTCAGTGAGCATCGCGATGCGCGGCGAGAACCTGCGTGAATTCCGCGGCGAAACCGGAGAAATCGCGGTGCGCCTCGCTTTTCGTGACGACGACAAACAGAGCATCGAACAGCTGGCCGACCTGCCTCTGTATACGGTGGATGGCCGGCGGATCACGCTGGGCAGCGTAGCCTCGTTCCAGGTCAACGCCTCGCCCGCCACGATTCGCCGCACCGATCGTCAAACCGCTGTCATTCTGACTGCCAATTTCGAAGACGAGGTTTCGGAGAACGACGTAAGACCGCGCGTGAACAGCCTCATGGAGCAGATAGCGCTTCCACCTGGTTACAGCTGGAAAGAGGGCCGCGGTTTCGAACGCCAGGATGAGACCGCAAACATGATGGTCATGAATATCGTGCTGGGCGTTGCCTGCATTTTCCTGGTTATGGCCGCTTTGTTTGAGTCGATGCTGCTGCCTTTCTCGATCATCCTCGGCTCGATCGTATTCTCGATCTTCGGTGTGTTTCTGTTTTTTGCCGCGACCGGCACAACATTCTCGTTCATGGCAATGATCGGCATCATGATTTTGATCGGGGTGGTGGTGAATAACGGCATCGTATTAGTCGATCACGTGAACAACCTGCGCCAGGAAGGAATGCTGCGAGAGAAGGCTATCGTTATCGCCGGACGTGACCGGCTTCGGCCGATTCTGATGACAGTGGCCACCACTATTGTCGGGCTGGCGCCGCTCGCGGTGGGCACGACGCAGGTGGGTGGCGATGGGCCGCCGTATTATCCGATGGCCAGGGCCATTATCGGTGGGTTGGCATTCTCAACCGTCGTTTCCCTGCTCGTCGTTCCGGCGCTGTATGTGTACTTCGACAGCCTTGCCGCCTGGGGCCGAAAAGTCATGCG
>CAZTQL010000070.1:8473-13759 GCA_964615665.1 uncultured Woeseiaceae bacterium
GTCGCGACAGTCAGTGGCGTTGTCGTAGATACGCAGGCCCGCTTCATGCCTTGGGAGTTGTAAGGCATCGCGATGTCACCGTTGCGAGTCACAGCAATAACGCCGGCATCGCCGCCGAGGCGTTTCACCTCGTCGAGCGTTTCCTCGATCGCGTCAACCAGAGGCACGCCCGACCGATAGCGAAAGGCTATCGCCGTCGCGCCGCCTGCCCGAATGATGTGTTCGCCGGTGCCCGTGAAGGAAATTGCGATAGCGTCGTCGGCCCAGGTGCCGGGGCCAATTAACGGTGTATCCCCGATTCGGCCGTGGAGTTTACCGAAGGTGCCGCCTGTCGAGGTGGCTGCTGCAAGGCCGCCAGACCTGTCGAGGGCTACGGCGCCGACGGTGCCATGAGCAATGTCCTGGATGTCGTCGCGGGTTACGCCGACGGGCAAGGTGTAATAGTTCGCTGGATCAACTACTTCGCTAAACCCATTCGCGCGGGCGAATTCCAGCGCGCCCGATCCCGCCAGCATTACGTGCGGCGTCTTTTCCATCACACCGCGTGCGACCTGAACCGGGCTGACGAAGTCACACAAAGCCGCGACGGCACCGGCCTCTCGGGACCTGCCGTCCATGATCGATGCGTCGAGCTCAACGTGGCCGGCGCTGTTGGGGGTCGAACCGCGACCGGCAACGTACAGCCCACAGGCCTCTAACTCAGCGACCGCGTGCTCGACAACGTCGAGGGCGCTGCGTCCCCCGGCCAACCAGCTCTCGCATTCCCGCGCAAGTTCACCAAGATGCTTTTCAGTGACCGCATAGTCACGGCCTGCCACTGCACCGGCGCCGCCGTGCAGTGCCAGCGCGTAGTCTGTATCTGAATTGGACATCGCGTAAACTTACTCGGCTTTGGCCAGTGCGTAAAGAATGTCGACGTAAGCGTTTTCAATTTTCGCGAGGCCGGCGGCAGGCTCGAGTCCACCTTCGCGCTGGCATGGTCTTCGTGCCTTCGCCCGCATAGCCGCCTCAGATGTCGTCGATGTTTAAAGTCGGTTGGTATAGGAACTCGATGACCACATTGATCAATAAGGATTCTTCTTGCGTCGGCGGTCGCACGGCTTTTCCCTTCTGGACCGGTTTTTAGGAACACCCTCGATTGCCATCTACACCGATTAGACGGGTTCTGTATTACTGCGGAAAAGCATGGGGCTCTGGACTATCAAAAATAACCTGTCCACGATTGTTGTAATATCATCTTGCGCTCAACCGCGACATCCGCCTAGAAATGGAGATGGTAACTGTCAATTCCAAAGATGTATGACTCAATGAAATACGTACATTTATTAATACTTGTGGGTTTCTGGCTAGTTGCCTGTACACCCCTTGTCGTTAACGCTCCGGACTCAACCGATGATTTGTTGTCCGGGCAGGTATTGTTTGGTGAATTCATCGATATTTCGGACATTGAGACAGATGGAATCTTAGCGCTCAATGATGAAATGCGTGACTTTGTCGCCTCCAAAGTGAAAGGTCGTCTGCAGGCACGTTCAAGGCTAAGAAAACTCATCCGCGGCATGATAGAGGATGGATTATTGACCTTGGACTATGACCCAAATCGTACTTATACTGCGATCGAAACTTTTCAAAATCGCCAGGGAAATTGTCTCTCCTTTTCAATTCTATTTACCGCACTCGCCCGTGAGGCAAACCTTGATGTGACATTCCAAATGGTGGATATCCCTCCTAGCTTTAGAGTGGATGGTGAAATGATTTTGTTGAATAATCACATCAACGTCTTGGTTAAAGGAATTAGAAGTGATGTTAATTTCTTGCGAGATTACGCGGTGGATTTCAATACGGCCGAATACAACGGCAATTACGACACAATAATAGTGACTGATAACTATGCTATTGCGCTGTATTACAGCAATGTGGCAGTCGAGTCTATGCAGGCGGGGAATTCAAAAAATGCGTTTCGATATCTCAAGAAAGGGATTGAAATGGATCCTGCAATCGCCGGGTTATGGGTAAACCTGGGTGCACTGTATTCACGATATGAACACTACAACATGGCAGAACAGGCGTACCAACAAGCCCTGTCAATCCAACCTTCCCATAAATCGGCACTGGTGAATCTGGCAAGTACGCTTCATTATCTGGGACGTGAGGAGGAATCCGAATACTACTTAAAAAAAGTGGCGTACTACAGGGATCATAATCCCTATTACCATTACATTCAGGCACAAACTGCGTTTCAACAGAACGAGCTTGAGGATGCGCTGGCCTACCTGGCAGAGGCAATTAGATTAAAAAGGGATGAGCATCAGTTCTATTTTTTGCGGGGACGCGTTCACTATGAGATGAAGGCATATGACCTTGCTGCCAGAGACTATAGGAAGGCAAGAGATACTGCTGAGAAAGCACAATTGATTTCCGGATACACCAGGAAACTGCAAGCACTGGAGTCAAGGCTACGCTAGTTCACACGCTTCACACGAATACTGCGGCTGCCAGATTGTTTCTGCATAAGGAATGAACCAAGGCTGGCTTTACGAACGATTACTGTCTCGCCACTCTTGAGAAGCATTGGCTGATTGTCAAGCTGCCGCCAGATCTGTCCATTGTCGAGGGTCACCGTAAGCTTCTTAATCGCTGATTTTCTAACGTCGGTAACCTCTGCTTCAATCTGGCCTATTTGTTTGATTGCCAGTGATGCCTCAACGATACGATTGGCGTCAGCGTCGGTCTTGCCAAAAAGGAACTGCGCATCTGGGACCGCGTTGGATTTGCTTATTTCAGGCGGCGGAGTTGTTTCAGGCAGTAAGGTTGTTTCAGGCGGTGGGGCTGTTTCGACCGGGAAATGTGAATCTACGATCTTGTCATAACAAACTACCCGCTTCGCGATTTCCTCGATTTGCCTGCATTTAGTCAATGCTTCTTCAGCCGCCAGCGCGGGCTGAGCTAAGAATAACAACGAAAATAGCAGTTTTTTCATTTGTTGACCATGCGTTCAAAGGTTGCGTTAAAAAAAAACCTCCAAGGTTTCCCCTGGAGGTCTTATTCTTGCTATCGACAACGTACCTTAGAAACTTACCGCTGCCCTTACATAAAAGTAACGACCTTGAGTGTCGTAGCTGTATTGAAGTGTATTCATGTCGTCATACGCGGACATATACGGCGGATCCTCATCAAGTAGATTACGAATTCCGCCCGTGAGGGTAAAAAGGTCATTAAAGTTGTAATAACCCTGCATATCCCAATAGGTGATATCGTCAGCGATGTTGTCCAGATTCCCCGTCTGAGCATTAATATCATCCGTTTCACCCATATATCTGGCAGTGACGTTAGCACCCCAGTTGTCACGAGTTAAGTTAGCACTCGAATTCACCTGCCATTCAGCAAATGTAGCAGTGCCACCATTACCAGGATCTCCGCCAAAGAAACCGGCAAGTTTGATAACCTCTCCGCCAGCGAATGGCAGGTAATCATAGTCCAAGAGGTAGGTACCGGTGACGCGCAAGTCGACAAGTCCGACGCCGCTTTCGAAGCCATAGTCAAACTGGAAATCGACACCGCTGGTTTCAAAGGTGGCAATGTTAGCATTCGATGCCAGGACACCCGATATCTGCAGATTGGAGTTGCGACGAAGTGGCGCTGCTGGCGATGGCGTTTCGTCAACACCCGGGAAAGCAGGGCCAACAATCAATGCACACAAGGGATCAGAAAATCCAGCACTTGCATAGCAAGCAGCGATAACTTCTGAAGTGGGCGCAGTGCCAACCGCATCAGTAATCTCGATGTCATAGTAGTCGATAGATGCACTGAAGCCTTCCCAAGCGCTTGGTTGTATGACAAGACCGAAAGTCAATGATTCGGATGTCTCCGGCAGGAGATTTGGATTACCGCCCTGCAGCGTCGTTGCCTGGAAAGTTGCCAGGTTGAAATCCGGGGCCAATCCATCAGCCTGGCAGTTCGCAACCGTGGTTGCGTCAGTACCGGACGTGCCGTAGTTTCGGCATGGATCGGTGTAGGTTTCAGCCGATTGCTGTATACCAAGGAACAACTCGCCGATATTCGGTGCACGGAATCCCTCGGAGAAGGTGGCACGAATGCGGATGTCGTCAATCGGGGCCCATTCTGCAGCCACCTTGAATACAGTGTCAGAGTCATCAAGGAAGTCGACGTCTGTCCAGCGAGCCGATGCTTCAAGAGTCAGTATTTCTGCCATGGGTGCGCCTGAGAGAATTGGCAGAACGATCTCGCCATAGACTTCATCAACTGTGTACTCGCCTGCCGTGGTTTCACCCGGTGTAAAGGCAATAGCACCGATGGAAGCACCACCATCCGGTTTGGATGCAGCACTCTCGCGACGATTCTCATAGCCGAACGCCCAGCCAATTTGGCCGCCAGGCATTTCAAAATCACCCATATCACCGGTTACATTTGCCTGGAACACATTCAGGTCGGACTCGCTCTTGGTGTTTACACCGACAAAGCCAAAGGCAACCTGCTCGGCGGTCATGCTGTCGCTGATGAAAGGATTATAGATGCCCGGGCAATCCGAGTCAGCATCACATAAGGTAGGATCCATCATAGCTTCAATGGCCGGACGATTGGGTCGACCTTCATTCCGCCGGGAATCTTCCCATGAGGCAACGGTATAGTTGACATCCCATGCCCAGCCATTGGCGAATCCGCCGTCAAGTCCGAATCCAATACGCCATGTGCTCACATCCTGTGTAAACCGACGACCGCCTGATTCTGTCAACCTTCGGGAGGTCGCCACATCCTGTGGTGTCGTACACAAAGGATTGCCCGCACAAAGTACATCACCGAAGGGATTGTCCGGGTGCTCTTGGCTAGTAATCCAACCGCCGAAGGTCCCTACAGGAGCCAGCAGCTGATCAGATACACGGTTTGCAAAGTTCATTTCCAGACTGGCGTTAACTACGCCAACTGAAGGAGCTTCGAACAGCTCATAGTTCGCTGCTGCGTAAGCGCTGTAAACATCTTGCGGTGTTGTCAGGTAGCTAAGCGCCGCAAAGTTAAATGCATCCGTTGCTGCATCAAAAGGCCTGACAGTCGTGCCGTCCGCGTCCAAGACACTGCCACCGACAGCTGAATCAGCGCCTAACGGCGTAAACTGTGCAGGTGTTGTTGTCGGGCTACCACCACAAATCAGTTGCGATCCGGGTCCTTCATCAAAGAATGGGCATGCAGAGAAATCTCTATCACCCTGACGGATTGGGTCTCGCTTGTTGACCTGTGCACTAACAACGAAGTTGCCCTTGTCGAAAGAGTTGC
>CAZTQL010000071.1:0-13263 GCA_964615665.1 uncultured Woeseiaceae bacterium
GGCAATCCGAGGAAGCGGGCTTTGCCGGCGCCGTCCGACCAGAACCGTGCATTTAGATCATAGGGAACCAACCCGGCATAAGGCTTTGTAATATCCGACGGGTCGACGCAGCCTGTCTCAGACAGCAGGGTGGGAATCGTGTTTCCGCTGCCGCCGGCGCCCGGCACCAATTTCATGACACGGCCGTTGTTGATGTTCGCGTAATACACCTCACCCGCAGCATCGGCAGCAAATGCCACCGGCCCGCCGGGCCCGTCCAGTAACTGCTCGTTGACGTAGCCCCCCTGGCCGTCAGAGCGCAAGGCCCAAATCCGGCCGGAACCGTAATCCGCATAAACATACTCGCCGATTCGACCACTGATCGCCGATCCGCGATAAACCACACCGCCGGTAATCGAATTTCCCTGACTGTGAGGGTAGTCATGCACCGGATCTGTGTAACTACCATCGCAGCCACTGGTCTCGAAGCTGCTGAAGCCCTCGCGGCAGTCCCAGCCATAGTTTTTGCCGCGCTCAATGATGTCCACTTCTTCAAACGCGTTCTGGCCAACGTCACCGGCCCACAGTTCTCCCGTGACCGCGTCAAAAGACCAGCGGAACGGGTTGCGTACGCCCCACGCATAGATTTCGGGACAGTTGTTCGGATTATTCAGCGTCGGACCGCACTTCGACTGGTCTGCGAACGGATTTCCCTCGGCGCCGGTCGGAACAGCGTAGGGAACGGACGGGAAGGAGACCGAGGGGCCAGTGACATCCAGGCGCAGGAAGGATCCGAGGAGATTGGTCGTGTCTTGACCGGTTTCCTGTGGGTCGCCGCCACCGCCACCATCACCCAGGCCGAAGTAAAGAAAGCCATCCGGCCCGAACGCAATATCACCACCGTTGTGGTTGCTGGCGAACTGATCGACCGAAATAATTTCCTGCTCTACGCTGCCTGAGCCGATGGGACCGGGCGTGAAGATATTGTCGAGAATGACGCGCGTAATGACCGAGCGCATCGACGTCGCGCCGCCGGCGCGCGTATAGGACAGAAAAATCTCCTGTGTATTTGGGTAGTCCGGGTGAAAGTCCATGCTCAGCAGCCCGCCCTCACCGTTGGTAACAACGTTGGGCGAGATGTCAATGAAGGCGTTTACAGAGGTCGGGTTCTCGGGGTCGAGCGTCACAATTTGTCCGCCCCTTTGCACAATAAACCAGCGGGGATTGGCCGTCGGTTCGAAAACCAGTTTGATCGGTGCAGCGAGGTTGCCGAGCCCCGGGAACGCGTCCTCGGTACTTACGTCTGTAATCGCACCGGGCCGTTGCGGCGCAACGCAGGTTTGATTATCGGGCCGATTACTGAGGCCGAAAATCGCCGTGGCATCGTCATTCTCAATCGTTCCAATCGCGCTGCCGTCGGCTATGCTAGCGCCACTTGGGCTGCTCAGCGTGAGGGTCAATGTTTCGTCGGGCTCGCTGTTTGCGTCGCCGATCACCTCGACTGAAATTGACGCCGAAGTGCTGCCAGCCGGAATCGTCAACGTGCCGTTTGAAGGCTCGTAGTCGATGCCCGAAGTGGCGTCCGAATCCGAGGTCGCGTGCGCAACGCTGACTGCCGCCGTGCTGGCGCGCGACAGCGTTACAACGAACTCGAGCAGTGCAGTACCGTTATTGCCTTCAACCACCGATGCATCTGCTATCGAGATTGTCGGCACTTGCGGTGTGGGCGTGGGCTGGGTGTCGCTTCCACCGCCCGAGCAGGCTGAAAAAGCTGCGGCGAGCATCAGGACAGGTATTAATCGTCGCATTGAGTGTCGTTCAAATAGAGAATTCCTGGACCATGCGATGACGGCAACGTGCGCGGACATCGCGCTAAAGCAATGAGACCAACTCCTTACCGATGAGTTCGCCGCGCCAGCCCTGAAATACGCGTGATTCTCGCGACCCGGAGATTATAATCGCCGCGAGTTCACGCTTGGATGCGATGGTCTCTGCGGCGAGACCGAGGCTCTCGGCGCACTTTGCCACTCGTGCCTGCATGGCCTTTAGCAGTGATTTTTGCGGCTCCGTGGGTGCGCCCGGCGGACTGTAGTCGTTGGCGTCGTTCGCCGATGCAGCTACCTCTTGCAATAGCTGCTTGCCGACCCGACTGATGAGTTTCGGCGGGATGCTGCCGAGCGCCGCCAGCTCTTGTTCCGTTGCTGGCAATTTGGTTGCAATATCGAGCAGTACATTGTCGCGCGCGATCCATTGGCGTGGTCTGTCGCGGCGAATGGCTTCCGCCTCTCGCCAGGTTGCGAGCCGTGCCGCCGCGGCGCGCCGCCGACCGCGCAGATTTCTCGCGCCTTTCAAGCGCTCGATGGCCTGACCGTCACCGACCTCGTACAGGCCTGGCTCGAGTAGCAGGGCAGCATCCTGGTGTGCCCATTCCAGTCTCCCCTCACGTTCGAGGCGTTCACGCAGCAGCTCGTGAGCAGGCAGCAGATATTCGACGTCCTCGGCGGCATATTGCAACCACGCTTCTTTCAGAGGCCGTCGGGTCCAGTCAGCGCGCGTATGCGATTTGTCCATGTCGGCATCGAACAGCTCTTTTACCAGGCCTGCATACCCCATCTGCGCGGGATACCCGAGTAGCCCGGCGGCGATCTGTGTGTCAAAAATCGCAGCCGGCATCACGCCGGCCAACTGCCAGATGACTTCGATATCCTGCCGCGCTGAATGCACGACCCAGTTGCGAGCCAGCAGCGCTGTCCAGAAGTCGCGGTGTTCGCCGTCAGAGAGCGGGTCAACGCAGTAGATTTCGTCGGGAGTGGCTATCTGCACCAGGCATAGCTGCGCAAAGTAGGTTTTCTCGCGCATGAATTCCGTATCCACACCGACCCGCTGATGCTCACTGACTGCTTGCACCAACGTGTCGGGTTGATCGATGAACGTGTAATGAGGCATGTAACAGGCGCGAGCGAGATTCGGGCACACAGGTTAACATGCGAACCTCGGCAGACTGGAGTCAGGGAACCACTTTACCTCGTGCTGGAACTCATTCGAACATTGCTTGACATCATTCGCCTGCAAAAAGGCCCGGACGCGATCCCGCATTCCAGCGTGCTGTTTGCGCTTGCGATCGCATTCTGGCTGTTTGCCGGCATGGTCATGACACTGGCGACCCCGGAGCTCGATCAGAAGGATTTCGTGGTCGGAACGCTGACCGGGGTCGTTGGACTATCCTGCTACGCGGCGATCATTGTGGCATCCGGAAAGAGCGCCCGTTTGCTGCAAGCGATAACAGCGGTGATTGGCTGCGGTGCGTTGTTGAGCTTGATCGTCGTGATATGCGACGCTTTGTTGTCGATGTTTGTTCGCGAAAATTTGGCGGGCCTGATAGTGACGCTTATTCTTTTGTGGTCCGTTCCGGTTGAAGGGCATATCATTTCGCGAACGATAGACCGGCACTGGTATCTCGGGGTGGTAATTGCCATGGCTGTATTTGTCCTGCAGCTGTTTTTGTATTCGGCCATCGATCCGGCACCTGGCGTGGTGTCCTGAGGCGCTATGCACTTACATATTCTCGGTATTTGTGGAACCTTCATGGGCGGCGTCGCAGCGCTGGCCCGCGCAGCGGGTCATCAGGTGACCGGTTGCGATCGCAATGTCTACCCGCCGATGAGTACACAACTGAAGAAGCTGGGCATCGACATTTATGAGGGCGTTGGTGCGGAGCAGCTCGATATCGACCCCGATTGTGTGGTGGTCGGTAACGTCATGAGCCGCGGCGTCGAGGTGGTGGAAGCCATGCTGGACCGCGGTTTGCCGTATCAGTCCGGTCCGCAGTGGCTCGCGGAAAATGTCCTGAACGACCGCCACGTTCTTGCGGTCGCCGGCACACACGGCAAGACGACGACTTCCAGCATGCTGGCCTGGATCCTCGAGGATGCAGGACTTGCACCCGGCTTTCTGATTGGCGGTATTCCTGCCAACTTCGGTGAAAGCGCGCGCTTTGGTGAATCCGAGTTTTTTGTACTGGAAGCCGACGAATACGACACGGCCTTTTTCGACAAGCGTGCCAAGTTTGTGCATTACCGTCCGCGCACGTTGGTGCTCAATAATCTCGAGTATGACCACGCGGATATCTACAGCGATCTCGATGCCATCTTCTGGCAATTCCACCAATTGCTACGCACGGTGCCAGGAGCGGGGCGCATCATTGTTAATGATGCAGACGAAAACCTTAAGCGCTTGCTCGAGATGGGTTGCTGGACGCCTGTCGAGAGATTCACTATCGCGGATGACGCCGACTGGACAGCGCGCTTTGAAGATGCGGTTGGGCGGCGTATTGCGTTACACGGTCCGCAAGGTCATACCAGCAGTGGACGCTGGCAAATGAGCGGATCGCATAACCTGGAAAATGCCCTTGCCGCCGTGGCTGCGGCGGCATCTGCCGGCGTATCACTCGAACGCGCCGTCGACGCGCTGTCACGGTTCGAGGGTGTGAAGCGGCGGATGGAACGGACCGCCACGGTTGCTGATATCGCAATCTATGACGATTTTGCGCATCATCCAACGGCAATTCAGAAGTCGATCGAAGCGCTTCGAAAACGGCATCCCGGGCATCGAGTCATTGTTGCGGTTGAACCGCGTTCCAACACGATGAAACTCGGCGTCCACAATGATGAACTTGCGGCATCGCTACAGGGCGCGGATCTCGTCTGGATGTTTCGGCCGAGCGACATGGGTGATGGCTTCGATGCCGCATTAGCGAGTCTGGGCGAAAAGCTGCGGCTGTTCTCGGACTACGATCAGCTTGTCAACGATCTGTCGAAAAAAGTATTGGGTGGTGACCGCGTCGTCTTCATGAGTAATGGTGGTTTCGGCGCGGCACGCCAGACGCTGACCGCTTTGTTGCAGCGCACACGAGGAAGTTAGGGGTCTTGGACGTTCCGCTTTTTCCATTGAATGTCGTTTTGTTCCCGGGTGGCCCGTTGCCACTGCGTATTTTCGAATCGCGTTATATCGACATGATCAGCCAATGCATGAAGAGTGAGTCGCCGTTTGGCGTCGTATTGATTCGTGAGGGGCAAGAAGCCGGTCAGGTGAGTATGTTCGACGTGGGCACGCTTGCCAGGATTGTCGATTTTTACCAGGGCAGCGATGGCTTGCTTGGCGTAACGGCGGTCGGCGAGCAACGTTTCCGGCTGCTTGGCTGCCGCAAGCAGGAAGACGGGCTCAATGTGGGTACGATTGAGCTCATTGAGGCCGAATCATCGATGCCGCTCCCGGAAAACTTTCAGCCGTTGCGGTCCATCCTGACAAACGTCCTCGATGATCTCGGGCGCCTGTACGAAGCGCTCGAACGCAACGACAATGACGCGGTTTGGCTGAGCTATCGATTTGTTGAGATTTTGCCGATCGATCTGCTGCAAAAACAGGAATTGCTCGAGAGCAGCGATACATTGGCGAGACTCGAGCTGATTGACGAGCTTATGCGCAGCGCGCGCTCCTAGCAGGCACTACGTATAGAAGAGTTCATGCCGCGTCGTTAGAATGGGCAGCAGAATGTTCGATGTCCAGCTAAGAAAAGCTCTGTGCTGCTCCACGGTTTTGGCGCTGCTGGCGTTACGTTTGATTACACCCGCTGGCTACATGCCGGCGTCAGCAGGCAGCGGCTTGCTGTTCGAGCTTTGTCCCGATGGTCTCCCGGTCGCGCTTATCCACGCAATTGCAGGCGGCGAGAATCATCACCATCACGGCAATGGCGATGACTCGACGTCTGAATCGGCGATTGATCAATGTCCCATAGGGCACATGTTTTCTTCATCGATGGTGATTGACGACATAGCCGCGCTGCAGTGGCTGCCGGCGCCAACGTCCATTCACATTGTCTCAGTGCGGTCGCTGCGACTCGCAAACCGCACCCAGTATTTATCACGCGGCCCGCCCACCTGAAACGCTAGCGCCAACAATTCCAGAGAAAGTCCCTCGGGCTTTCACTCGAAAACTGAAGTGCATTTCAGGAGCTATTTCATTGAATAATGTGAAGATCGCAGCGGTGATCGCTGCTTTGACGGTACCCGTCATATCGGTCGCACAATTTGTAGCGGACGAAGACCCGGCAGAAGCCGATGAGGTTATTGTATTCGGAAGGTCCGTCTCGACAAGTCTTGCCAAAGTCGAGGTCGAGCGCGAGATGCTGGTCGATACTGCGACCGTCCTAAAAGACATCCCCGGTGCCAACGTTAATGCAAACGGCCCAATAACGGGAATTGCGCAGTACCGAGGTATGTACGGTGATCGCGTCGCTGTCTCTATCGATCATATGAGTGTTGTATCCGGTGGACCGAATGCGATGGATACGCCACTCTCGTATGTGTCGCCAATGATCACTCAGGCAGTGTCGGTGGAGCGTGGCATACCCAGCGTGTCCGCGGCACCCGAATCGATTGGTGGACACGTCGCAGCCGAGTTGTCGCGCGGCGAATTCGCACCCGATGGTACTGTGCTATCGGGGTTCATCGGCTCGCGCTATGCAGCCAACGGCGACCTCAGCACTTCGGCGGCGCGGTTCACGCTCGCCAGTGATCGCGACAAGCTGTCCATCATTGCCGAATCGGATACTGGCAATGATCTGCAAACTCCGTTGGGCACCATTCGGCCGTCCAGACTCAATCGCGACCGCTATGACCTTAGCTATGCGCGTGCCGGGCAAACTGCAGAGCTGCTGTTGTATGCAGGCAGACTGGAAACGACCGAGACAGGAACGCCGGCACTGCCCATGGATATCCGCTTCATCGAGGCGGACCTTGCCGGTGGTCGACTCGCCATCGAGGCCAGCGAAAAATTGACGTTTGAGGGACGTGTCGCCTGGAACGACGTGCAGCATCTGATGGACAACTTTGGGCTGCGTATGGCGCCGACAAGCGCCATGCAACGGCAAAACCTGACCGCAGGAGAGGGCATGCAGGTTAGCGTTTCTGGCGCTATTGCGCTAACCGAGTCGACGTTGAAAATCGGTTTTGACTCGATTTCCGCGGATCATGGATCAATCATCAGCAATCCGAATAATGCGGCTTTTCAAGTCAATAACTTTAGTGGCGTAGAGCGTGATGTCGCATCGGTTTATGCGGAATGGCGGCGTTCAGGAGAGCTGACGGACATTGAGCTTGGAGCCAGGGCAAAGCGCATCAACACATCTGCCGGTGAGGTTGGCGCAACCGGGCTGATGGGTATGATGGCGGGCAACGCATCCGCATTAGCAGACGCCTTTAATGCCGCTGACCGTGATCTTTCCTTTAGTTCGATGGATGCTGTTTTCAAAGTGGTACGTCGCACCGATGCCGGTACCGAATGGCGATTCGAAGTGGCCCATAAGACACGCGCACCGTCGTACCAGGAGCTTTATCTCTGGCTGCCCCTGCAGGCGACCGGTGGATTGGCCGATGGCAGGAGTTATATTGGCAACCTGCGGCTTGATGAGGAGCGTTCCAATGAGTTAACGATCGGCCTTGGCAAGCAATTAGCTGGCGCCACTATCTCTCCACAGTTGTTCTACAAGAAAGTCGCCGGCTTCATTCAGGGCGTGCCGTCAAATAACTCGTTTGCCAACGCCATAACAATGATGGGCTCCGGGCAGTCAGTGCTGGAGTTCAGTAACGTCGATGCAGAATTCTGGGGGGCTGACATTGCCTGGAAGATCGACATTACGGAACGTGTATTTGTCGATGGCGCTCTTTCGTTCGTGCGCGGCCGACGCACAGACTTGTCCGATAATCTCTATCGATTAGCGCCGCCTAATTCAAGTATCGGCGTTACGTGGCAACTGGAAAACTGGTCTTTGACTGCAGAGCTTGTCGCTTATGCGAAGCAAGACAAAGTCGCAGTGTTCAACGGAGAAGCGCCAACTTCAGGTTATGCGTTGTCGAATCTCGCCATCAGCTGGGAGCCCGGCGAGTCGCTGCGCGTGGAAGCCCGAGTGGATAATCTCTTCGACAGGACTTACCAGGATCATGTCGCCGGAACAAACCGGGCAGCAGGCTCGGATTTGCCGCGCGGCGTTCGACTCTATGGAGCCGAGAGAACACTTTCGATGGGCCTGATATTCAGTTTTTGAAGGTGGCAAAAACCTTTTGCGCTGCGTCGATGGTGGCGTCGATTTCGGCATCCCCGTGCGCGGCGGAAACAAATCCGGCCTCGAAAGCAGACGGCGCGAGGTACACGCCTGCGGCGAGCATGCCGTGGAAGAACTTCTTGAAACGCTCGACATCGGCCGCGGCGATCTGAGCGTAGCTCCGCACCGGGCCGTCCGCGGTGAATACCAGGCCAAACATGCCGCCTTCCTGCTCAACGGACACGGGTATGCCGGCGTCTGCAGCACCGGCAGCCAGGCCATCCGTTAGTCGCTTTGTTTGTTTGCTCAATGACTCATAAAAACCCGGTTCATCAATCAGTTGCAGGGTCGTGAGTCCAGCCGCCATGGCAACGGGATTACCGGATAGCGTACCTGCCTGGTAAACCGGTCCGTCCGGTGCGATGCTCGACATGATGTCGGCGCGCCCGCCAAATGCTGCCGCTGGCATGCCGCCACCGACAATTTTGCCGAGCGTCGTCAGGTCCGGTTTGATCCCGAAAACTGACTGCGCGCCACCCTTGGCGACACGAAAGCCGGTCATCACTTCATCGAAAATCAGGATCGCGCCGGCGTTGGTACATTCGTCGCGCAGCGACTCGAGGAAGCCGGGCACGGGCGGCACCATGTTCATGTTGCCGGCGATCGGCTCGACGATGACACAGGCAATCTGATCGCCAAGTTCAGCAAAGACCGTGCGAATAGCGTCCGCATCATTGAAAGGCAAAGTGATCGTGTTTTCTGCGAGGCCCGCCGGCACGCCCGGGGAACTGGGTACTCCAAGGGTCAAGGCGCCGGACCCTGCTTTGATGAGTAGCGAGTCCGAGTGACCGTGGTAACAGCCTTCGAATTTGATGATTTTGTCGCGGCCCGTATGACCACGCGCGAGCCGGATCGCGCTCATCGTGGCTTCCGTTCCGGAGCTGACCATGCGTACGCGCTCGATCGACGGGACCAGCGTGCAGATTTTCTCTGCGAGCTCGGTTTCGAGTACGCAGGGCGCACCGAAACTCAAGCCGCTTTGCGCGGTCTCGGTCACAGCTGCGATGACAGCCGGGTGGCAATGCCCCAGAATCATCGGCCCCCACGAGCCAATATAGTCAATGTATTTGTCGCCGGCTTCCGATTCGAGCCAGGCACCGCTGGCGCGCTTGAAAAATACCGGCTCTCCGCCGACACCGGCGAACGCGCGTACCGGGGAATTGACGCCGCCAGCGATAAAACGCTGAGCGTTAGTAAACAGACTCATTAACTATCTCCGTGAGAATGGCGCATGTTACTGAACCGAGGGTGGTTCGCTCAACTGAACAATTTTCACGCCCGCCTTGGCAAGCAATTCCGGCACGCCCTGATCGCCGATCAGGTGCAGCGCGCCGACCACAATCAGGTAATCATCGCTATCGTCCAGAAGCTCGCTGATTTGCGCAACCCAGCGACGGTTGCGGCGGTTGACCAGCGCTTCGCTGAGCTCCTTGTTCTCTTCCAGGTCTTTCAGCAGGCCACTTTCCAGCGCCTCGATGTCGCCATATCGCCAGGCGCGGATAATTTCGTCGATGGACTCTTCGATACCCGCGCTGTCCTCGAGTGTCTGCAGCAACATGTCGCGTTGCGTGTCGAGCGAGAGCCCGTCAAGAAACCCGGTTTGCTCAGCGGCAGTTTCCAGGCCCTCAATCGGTTTGCCGTCACGGGCTGCTTGCGACACCAATTGCATTTCGACGCCCAGCATCGGGTTGAACCCGATGCGGTAAAACATCATCATCTCCACCGTAATGGCGGCCAGCCATGGCTCGCTGTGTGCCAGCATTTCAATCGGGATGTCGATCGCCTCGGCCGCTAACCTGGCCTTCTGATAGGCAGGTTCTCCCATTAAGTCGCGCAGCGTCTTGCCACCTTGTAGCACGCCATTACGGGCGAATAGTTGCTGCGCCTGGATGCTATCGAGGTCGTCCATGTCGAGTTCCATGACCAGTACTTCGGCCTCCTCGTACGCCGCATCAATCGCCGACGGTAGCGGATAGTCCTCAGGGCGGAGCAGATGAATGGAACCGAGCAGGTAAACAGAGTTGCTCTGCCCCGCAGCGCGCCACAGGGTGACCGGGTGCCCGGCCGTATCGGGCCAAACTGCCGGCGAAGACAGGAGGATCACCAGTGTGAGGAGCGCTCTATTCTTCATCAACCTTTTCTTCATCAACCCACACAAGTTCTGTTTCATGGTTGCCGTTCCCGAACAACGTAATGCGGCGATAGGCCGGTGGACGACTGTCGACGGCAAAATCGTCACTGCCGGGCAGGAATTGCCTGCAGGTCGACGGGGTCGCGATGATCCGTATGCCGCGATGCTCGCTGTCATAGGGCTGATGCACATGGCCGAAGACAACCAGACGAACCCGGCCCATTGACTCGATGTGTTCGAGAAACTCCTCGCCGTTTTCCAACCCGACGGTGTCCAGCCAGGCACTGCCCATGGCCAATGGCGGATGGTGCAGGCACACCATGACATGCCTGGCGTCACTGCCAGCAACGATTTTCGAGAGGCGCTCCAGCTCCTCAGGCGCCACACAGCCGCCGGCGCTGCCGGTAATGCAGCTGTCCAGACCGACAATGAGCCAGTTACCAATTTCCTCAAACGCGCAATACGAAAACGGTGGAGCGCAGCAAATTCTGCGCATCAAGTTTCGTACGTCGTGATTGCCGGGCACGCAATGCATGCGCATATTCAGTGGCAACAACAGGTCCCTGAAGCGATCGTAGGCGGCGGCCGAGTCGTCCTGAATCAGGTCCCCGGTAATAACGGTGCGCTCCGCGCGCCAGTCGCCGGACGCGTAGTGGTCGAGCACGCGCTGCAGCGATGCCTGGGTGGCAACGCCGCGCAACTCACCGTCCGCACCAGCGAAAAGATGCGGATCCGTCAGGTGCAGGATCCGGATCTCTTCGATACCTGATGCGTCGGCTTGCGCTTCGATGCGTCGATTCCTTAGTAGCGGTAAAGCTCTGCCTTGTAGGGGCCGTCTTTATCCACGCCGATGTACTTTGACTGCTCATCGGTCAATACGGTGAGCTTGGCGCCAACACGACCGAGGTGCAGCCGCGCCACTTTCTCATCCAGGTGCTTGGGCAGAACGTAAACCTGGTTCTCGTATTGGTCGCCGTTATGCCAGAGCTCGATCTGAGCGAGTACCTGGTTGGTAAACGAGTTGGACATCACGAAGCTCGGATGGCCGGTTCCGCAACCCAGGTTCACGAGGCGCCCCTCGGCCAGCAGAATGATCCGCTTGCCATCCGGGAAGATCACATGATCGACCTGCGGCTTGATGTTTTCCCACTCGAATTGCTTGAGGTAGGCCACATCGATTTCGTTATCAAAGTGACCGATGTTGCAGACGATTGCCTGGTCACGCATCCGCTCCATTTGCGGGCCGGTGACGACGTGATAATTACCGGTGGCGGTGACCACGATATCGACCTGGTCGCAGACGTCGTCAAAGTCGACAACGCGATAGCCTTCCATGGCTGCCTGGAGCGCGCAGATCGGATCGACTTCTGTGACCCAGACGATGGCGCCTAACGCACGCAGCGACTGCGCGGAGCCTTTGCCGACATCGCCAAAGCCGCAAACGACAGCAACCTTGCCCGCGATCATCAGGTCGGTCGCACGCTTGATAGCGTCGACGAGCGATTCACGGCAGCCGTAAAGGTTGTCAAATTTGGACTTGGTGACTGAGTCATTGACGTTGAAAGCCGGGCACATCAAAGAGCCGTCGGCCATCATGTCGTACAGTCGTTTGACGCCGGTGGTTGTCTCTTCGGAAAGCCCCTTGATGTCTTTCATCAGCTCCGGGTACTTCTCGTGCATCAACATGGTCAGGTCGCCGCCGTCATCGAGGATCATGTTCGGCTGCCAGCCATCGGGGCCATTGATCGTCTGCTCGACACACCACCAGTACTCGTCCTCGGATTCGCCTTTCCAGGCAAAGACCGGAATTCCGGATGCTGCAATTGCCGCTGCGGCGTGATCCTGCGTCGAGAAGATATTGCATGAAGACCAGCGAATGTCGGCACCGAGGTCTGCCAGCGTTTCGATCAGAACAGCGGTCTGAATGGTCATGTGCAGGCAGCCGGTCAGGCGGACGCCATCCAGTGGGTTCTGTCCTTTGAACTCTTCGCGCAGTGCCATCAGGCCCGGCATCTCGGTTTCGGCAATCGCCATTTCCTTGCGACCGAAGTCGGCCAGCGCAATATCGGCGACCTTGTAATCGTTTTGCTGAATGGCAACGGGTTCGCTGCTCATAATTACACTCCTGAGTATCGTTAAATTCTTGAGTACCGTTTATTGAGTACCGTTTATTGAGTACCGTTAAATTCTAAACTTCGGCAGCGTCCTTGAGCGCCTGGGCCTTGTCCGTTCTCTCCCAGCTCAAGTCAATGTCGTCACGACCAAAGTGGCCGTATGCAGCGGTCTGCTTATAGATGGGCTTAATCAGATCCAGCATACCGAGAATGCCGAACGGAGTCAGATCAAAGAACTCGCGAATAAGTTCCGTCAGGCGTGCATCTGACAGTTTCCCGGTACCGAAAGTATGTACGCTGATTGACGTGGGCTCCGCCACGCCGATGGCATAGGAAACCTGGATCTCGCAGCGATCGGCAAGGCCAGCCGCGACAATGTTCTTGGCCACGTAGCGCGACGCATAGGCGGCCGAACGATCGACCTTCGACGGATCTTTGCCAGAGAAGGCGCCACCGCCGTGGCGCGCAGAGCCGCCGTAGGTATCCACGATGATCTTGCGCCCGGTTAGACCGCAGTCGCCCATCGGGCCGCCAATATGAAAGCGTCCAGTTGGGTTAATGTGGAACTTGGTGTCGGCGCTAAGAAGCTCGGCCGGAATGACAGGCTTGATGATTTCTTCCATCACACCTTCGCGCAGGTCCTTCATCGAGACATCAGCCGCGTGCTGCGAGGACACCACGATCGCATCAATGGCGACCGGTTTGTTGTCGATGTACTTGAATGTCACCTGGCTCTTGGCGTCCGGGCGCAGATACGGCAGCGTGCCGTTCTTACGCACCTCCGCCTGGCGGCGCACGAGTCGGTGCGAGTAGGTAATCGGCGCGGGCATCAGCACGTCGGTCTCGTTGGTGGCGTAGCCGAACATCAAGCCCTGGTCGCC
>CAZTQL010000072.1:0-13022 GCA_964615665.1 uncultured Woeseiaceae bacterium
CGGGCGCGCTGCTCGTAAAGATCTTCGATCTCCGCATCGAGCTCTCCGATACGCTCTGAGAGGGTTTTCAGCTCGGCTAGCAGTATGACGCGGCGCTCTGTCGTCGTTTCGCCGTTGATTAATTCCGCTTCACTCTCCAGGATATCCTCGTCGATACGTTCCAGCTCATTTTGTCGGGAATTGATACCGGCCGTCGCACGATTCACATTGGCCTGCAGTGTGTAGAGCTGTCGACCCGCGTTGTAGGCATCCAGAAAATCACCTTCGAGGTTAGCGTTGCATACCCCGTGATAGCTGCCACCGTTCGAGCCGATCTCGAATCCACGGCCAGGCTGGCAATATTCCACCAGGCCTTGTTCGCGACCGTTCTGGTACGCGGCGAAATCCGGGGTGACACCGTGTTTGGCGCAGGCTTTGCGATGCTGGCTAAGATGGTCACTGGTATACCCGCGCGCGCCGTCTTCAAAGCCGATGGCCGCCCAGTCACTCGTCATGCACTC
Source organism: uncultured Woeseiaceae bacterium (assembly GCA_964615665.1). Classification (GTDB taxonomy): domain Bacteria; phylum Pseudomonadota; class Gammaproteobacteria; order Steroidobacterales; family Woeseiaceae; genus UBA1847. The sequence continues at coordinate 501 of CAZTQL010000072.1, forward strand.
ATCGCCACTCATAGACGCACAGCCACCCAGGCCTGCGATTACAAGTGCCATCCAAACAATGTTCCATGTCTTCCTCATGACGTGCTCCGCTGTATTTAATAGGCGATTCTTGCTGCGAACAACGCTACCGACGCGCGTTCAAAGCTTCCGTGATCATATTCACAAATACACCGTTACCGCTGAACCGGGGCTGAAAACCACCTGCTTTCCCCGCTGTCGCTCGGGCTCAGTGTGAACTGCGTCACAGTCGGTGGCATGCCCGGCGACTACGCTCCAACGGTGACAGACCAGCAGAAAAAAAGCCCATGAGCATCGCAGCCGTCAGCGCCGCAGCGACGGTCGCGATGACGACCACCATTGCATTCCTGTTGATCGCGCGCTCATGGCGCGCCTTGAGTCATTTCGTTGGCGAAGGGTCCCGTTTCAGTGACAGCATCATGCGTGAAGCGGCACAGCGATTTCGCGACGAATGCAACAGGCTGTCGGCGTCCCAATCGATCTACCTGGGCGGCATGCTGGTGTTTGCGATGTTGTTCGCTGCCGCCTACCTGCTGCAAGCAGAGAAACTGTTTGCCGGCTATCCGGACTGGCAACTGGGCTTGCTGCTCGGATTTCTATTTCTGGCGGCGACGTTTGCCGTCTACAAAATGATTAACACTTTTCGAGCTGCACGCCGGGCCCGGCTCCTGCGTGACGCGAGCCTTGCCATCGGCCATCAGTTGCAACAATTATCCTCTGCATCGACCCGGCTCTTTCATGACGTCGAAACCAGCGCCGGTGTCATCGACCACGTTGTCATCAGTCGCCAGGGCATTTACGCCGTCAATGTGATCGCCCGGCGCTCGCGCGAAGGTGCCAGTGCGCGGGTATTGGAAAATTGCGTGCAGTTTTCCGCATCCGAAGAGCAGATCTCCGTTGTTCCCGATCTTGCGAAAAACACCCGGCTCGCGAAGCACTTCACACAACTTATCGGTCAGCGCATAAGAGTACGCTCAGTCATTGCAGTGCCGGGGTGGGAAACGCCGGAACAGACGGACGAGCGCCACCTCGTTGTCAACGAGAGAAACGTATCCATGCTGCTCGGCTGGAAAGACAAGACCGACTTGCTGATGGATGACGACGTGCAGACCCTGGTACAGGATCTGAGGTCACGCTGCCGGCAACGAGTCAGCGACAGAACAAGAAGCTCGCTTTAAGGTGTGCCTTGTGCCGCCCGACTCAGCTGCGTCTGTGCATCAACAAACATGGCACCGGCTTTTTTCAAATAGGTCGCCGCCTCTTCGATATAACCATCGGCAGACGCAGACCAGACACGGTTGATGTAGCGCTCGCCGGCGGCAAAACTGCTCATGATGTCCGCATAGGTCTGCAAGCCGAACAGATGCACCATACTTTCCCTCGCATCGGCAAATCGGCGCAAGTCATTCCGCAACTTGAGATCGATGGCATCGCGCAACGCAGCCCCTTGCTTCTGCCCGTCACCGTTCAGTTCTTCAAGATCCCGGACAATATTCTGGATCGAATCATTCAGCTCCGTGCGGTTCACCTGCAACACGGTCTCCGAGCGTGCCGCTGCCGAGGCCTGCCCTTTGAAGAGCACCAGACCAACGACCGCTGCTAAAGCGCTGATCCCAAACATTGTCCAGTTAACATCCTGCACGTCGAGCGACGTCGCAAAAGCACCGCCTAAAAAGCCGACGGCAAGCAGAAAGTAACCCAGTCCTTTCTTAGTCATTTTCCTGCCTCCCTATGAGAATACGATGACCAATGCATTACCAACACCGACGAGTGCCTCCCCGATGATGAGTCCGGCGGCAATAGGAATGCCGATCTCCTCGCTCCAGGTATTGCCCTTTACTTTATTCGATAATTCGCGCGCCAGTGTGCCGAGCGAATACGTCAGCACGATATTGAACGGCAAGTAGAAGCCAAGTCCGACGGTGATGCCCAGCCCGCCAATGACCGCCGACAGAATGCCACCAAGAATCGCACCGGCCATGTATTTCTCGGTCGGAACGTCGCCGCCCAGAATGCCATCAATCGTGCTGGCCAGTGCCTGCGCCTGCGGTGCCGGCAACTGCTCGCTGCCAAGCCCGTAGGATTTATCCAGCACGAAAATGACGAAGATTACGACGATCGGCCCAAGCCACGCGCCAGCGAACTGCCCTATTTGCTGCATGCGCGGCGTTGCGCCGACGAGGTAACCGGTCTTCAAATCGAGCATCAGGTCCGTTGCCTGCGACATAGCCACACAGGTCGCCGCGCCTACCATCAGCGCCGCAATAATCGAATCGCTGCGCTCCATGCCGTGCGTGACGACAATCAACAACGTGATCCCGACGAGCGTCATGCCCGACAAAGGTGACCAGTTGGTGCGACCAATGGCCTCAGACAGAATGATGCCTGCCATCCAGATCCACAACGTGCCGAGTAACGCCATCGCAAGACCGCGCCCGAGGGTTACCGACTCAGCGGACGATACCGCCATGAAGCTCAACAGAATCACCGCGCCGACGATTGCGAAATACAGCATTTTGATCGGCATTTCGTCGCCGGAGGACTCGGACGAGACGCCAGCCGCTTTTTGCATCGAACGAATGGCACTAACGATCAGCGGGAAAGCGAGAATCACACCCATAATGGCGCCGCCGATCAGCATGCCGATACCCAACGGGCGGTACAGCAACACGCGCATCAAACCCGGGTCACCTCCCGCCGCATCCGCCGGAAAACTACCGGTCACTGCCAGCATCGGTGACAGGAACCAGTAGGCGACAAAGCCGCCGATGATGAACGCGATCCCGCCGCGCCCGGCGATAAAGCCGACGCCAACCGTCATCAGTGACAGGTACCAGATGCCGTTCATATAGTCCGGGAGCCCGAGCCCGCCGCCGACGTTCCAGTCGTCGACACCCGTCTGGATCGTTGCAAAATGCACGAGCGCGCTAATCACAGCCGCAATCACCAGGAAAACCGCTTTCCGCACACCGGCGCCGGGTGATTTGAGGATCGTCGCAACGGCTACGCCGCCGGGATAGGTCAGGCGTTCGTAATCAATCATGTGCTTGCGCAGTGGAATGATAAACGCAATACCCATGAACGCGCCGGCGATGCAGCCGAAGGTCAGAAGGACCGGATCGAAGCGGTCACCAAAACCGAGCAAAAACAACGCCGGCACGGAAAACATCATTCCTGAGGACGCGCCGTTTACGCCGCTGGCGATCGTCTGAACGATGTTGTTTTCGACGATACTTTTCCGACCCAAGAGGCCACGAAGAATGCCGAAGCCAAGGATCGCGGCGAGCTCCGAACCTTCAATGGAAAATCCGAGAATCAATGCCGCATAGCCGATCGCTACGGCGATGATGACGCCAAGAAACCACCCGGTGATCAGCGCAACCCAGGTGAGCTCCGGGTACGGCCGAGCGATTGTTGATCGTGTGGGTGCCACCGTCTCTCCCCCGTTGTTATTTTCCGGAAAGCCTACCACAGAGGCTGCAAGTGCGCCGCCAGCTGCTCGTTTTCGATAACCTCGTTAAATTCGTCCGCCAGCGCTGCGCACGCAGCGACGCAGGTCCTCCATGCTTTGACTCGCGCCTCTGGTGTGAGATTGACGAAGTCGCTGCGATCGGGAATTTTCGCGTTCGGCAGTTTCGCGACGAAGTCCGCCGACGGGCTAATCAGAATCGTACGATCAACGTTGCCTGGATGCGGCCGCCGCCATTTCAGGCGCTTATCAAACCAGCCCGGCACGATCCGGTCGTAGAAATGCGGGAACAACGTCATCCGTTCTTTGCTGCTATGCGGCAGATCCAGATGATAATCAATGACGCCCCCGTCGCGATAAACGCCGGGCTTCGCACCACTAATGTTGCGCACGCCGGATAGCACGAGCGGAATGGACCCCGTCGCGATGATCGCATCTGAGAGATTCTCAGCGGTCAGCGCAATACGTTGCAGCCGAAAACCGCTCAACTCGTAAAACGGCGGTACCTCGCGGTCATCGAAAAACAGCGCACGTTCGAAAAACAGGCCGAGAGTCTTACGGCTGATGGCGTTCATCGTCGCTGCCGCCATGAGACTCGCCGCCAGCAGCATGCGATTCTCAGTGGCACTGCTTTTACGGCTGCGCACGGCCATGACGTGCGTGCGAAACAACGGATTCTGCAGTATTTGCTGAACGCCGTCCGGGCCGAGAACGTGTGCAAGAATCTCGCGGCTCTTCGTCGTAATCTCGTGAATGTCCGGCTTCTCGCTGTAGGTCTGGTCGAGATAGGCATTCTCAAAACGCTCAATCGCCGCCAACGGATCGTTCTGCGCATAGCAGGCGAAGCGCCAGGAGCCGATCGACGAGCCGATCAGGTGCACCGGGCCAGCCATTTTCGGCACCATGTTCTTAAGGATCGCGCGATCGAGCTGACTTAACACCAGCCACTTCGCCCCGCCCGAGGCGCCAGCGATCGTACCGATGCTACTGACGTCAAAGCCGTGCGCGCGGATCGATTTCAGGGCACCTGCGCCCGCTTTGAAGGTCAAAAACGGAGTCTTCATGTCATTTTTCGATGGAGCTGGGGGAATGAGACCGGATGAGCAGATAGTATAGGCACTTCTCATTGCCTTCGGTTACTCACATGCTGAGACGTCTGTTCGCCTGTTTCGTCGTGACGGTTACGCCCCTCATTCCATTTGCGGCGGCGGCCGACGATCCGGAGCCGCCGTTGTACGTTGCCACGGTCGGAAGCGATCGTGGCGACTGCCGCGACGCCTCGGCGCCCTGCCAGAGCATCGACTATGCGCTGCAGCGAGTGGGCAAACACGGTCAAATCCGTGTCGCCGCAGGCACCTACGAACTGGAAGCCATCGAGAATGTCGTCTACCTGCTCAGTGGCGCGATCGATGTGCGCGGCGGCTACCGGCAGTCGGACCAGTTCGCCGTTCGCACCGGCGGGGAGACCACGCTGGTCGGCGCCCCGTCCGAATACGCCGGAGAATTGGCGAGCCGCGGCTTCAACGTCATTGTCGACAGCAAGGGACTACGCGGCGAGCGGCGGCGCCAGGCAACGTTACTCGTTAATAATCAGCAGAGCGTGCAAAGCAACTCGGCAGCCACACCCTGCAGCAACGGGCAGGCCGGCGCTTTTGCCTGCAGCAATGTCGATCTGCTGGCTCATATCGCCGACCGCACCGATACGGCGCAAGGTGCCGACATCTGGGGTTTCATGGACCTCAACACCAACCGTGAGTACGCCATCGTCGGGTACAGCATCGGCACAGCGGTTTTTGACGTCACTGATGCGGAGAATCCGAAAGAAGTCGGTTTTGTCGATGGGCAGCGGACCACCTGGCGAGACATCAAAGTGCACCAGTTCTGGAATGGCGACGACCAGCGCTGGAACGCTTACGCGTACGTGACAGCCGACAACGCCCTGGACGGGCTGGTCATCATTGATCTTAACGACTTGCCGCAGCGCATATCTCAGGTGAGTTACGCCAGTGATTTTGCGGCTGCCCACAATGTCTACCTGACGAATACCGACTTCAGCACCGGCCTGTCGATTGACGGCAGTTCTCCGGTCTTGATTCTCGCCGGCTCTAATCTCAATGACGGTCGTTTCCGCAGCTACTCACTATTCAATCCCGCCGACCCGCAATTCATCGCCGCCCCAACTACTCCCGGCGACCAGCCCGGTAATGACCGACTCTACATGCATGACGCTGCGTCGATGCGACTGGACGATCAAAGAAAAGATACGCAATGCGTGAACGCGACGGACGTGGCGGCCTGCCACGTGGTGTTTGATTTCAATGAGGATACGTTCGATATCTGGGACGTCACCGACGCTGCCGATCCGGTACGGCTCAGCCGCACGCCTTATGGCAACGCACGGTATACCCATTCCGGGTGGTGGTCGGAAGACCAACAGTTCGTCTTCCTGCAGGACGAGCTCGACGAACGTGACCGCGGGCTGCCGACGACGCTGCGCGTGTTTTCAATTGCGGATTTGACGTCGCCGGTGCTTGCCGGACAGTGGACGGGACCGACAAATGCGATCGATCACAATGGCTTCGTGCGCGGCAATCGCTACTACATGTCGAACTACGCACGCGGCCTGACAATACTCGATATTACCAATCCCGCGAGCCCGCAGACGACGGGTCGCTTCGACACGTACCCGGCATCGGATAGCGTCGGTTTCCCGGGCGCCTGGGGAACGTACCCGTTCTTGCCCAGCGGTAACCTGCTGATCAGCGATATCGATAGCGGCCTTTATATTGTCGCCGACAAAACGCTCGACGCCGCACAAGGTACGCTGTCTTTCGCCGCACCTTCTTTCGCTGCGAACGAAGGACAAACCGCTCAGATTGTCGTCACCCGAAGTGGAGGAACTGACGGAGCGGTAAGCACGAACTGGGAAATACTTGGCGCGAGCGCATCGCCCGACGATGTGACGTCAGCGCGCGGTACTCTGAGCTGGGGCCCCGGCGACGCAACGGATCGCGTCATCAATCTTGGTGTAGCGAACGACGGCAGCGTTGAGAGCCTTGAGCGAATGCTAGTGCGGCTATCGGCACCCGCCAATGGCGCAACGCTGTCGGCACCCAGCATTGCAAGCGTTTATCTCAGTGAGCCTGCGGCGACACCGGCGGTAGCATTCGCGAGTGAATCGATTGAGGTGGCCGAGCGAGGCTTTGCCACCGCGGTCGCCGTCGTGCAGCGTGCCGGCAGCGCCATCGGCCCCGTCACGGTCGATTACAGCATCAACGGCGGCACTGCCACAGGCGGTACTGATTACACGGGTCCCGAGAGCGGCACGCTCAGCTGGGCGGATGGAGATGCAGATCCGAAGTGGGTTGAATTCACGATTAGCGACGATGGCAGCGGCGAGAACCTCGAGTCATTCCAGCTGGCGCTAAGTAACGCATCCGGCGCCGACATCGGAGATCGATCGTTACTGAGCATCGACATTCTGGATGGCGCCGGTATCAACCAGCCGCCGAATTCGGTCGCGGGTGCGGCACAGACTGTGCGGTCTGGTGACCCCGTCGTCCTGAACGGGAGCCAGTCCAACGATCCGGACGGCGACACGTTGAGCTATGTGTGGACACAAACGCTGGGCACCACGGTAACACTCAGCAATGCTAATTCTGCGAGCGCCTCCTTCACCGCGCCGCAGGTCTCATCGGACACCTTGCTACGTTTCTCGCTGAGCGTCACAGACGCGGGTGGACTAAGCGATAACACAACGGTGGCGGTGACTGTCAGCAAACCTGCAGCGCCACCCTCCAGCGACGGCGGCGGTGGCGGCGGTCAGTTATCGCTGTGGCTTCTGGTGCTGCTGGCTCTCGCTGCGCTGCATCGCACAACTACTCGAAGGGATGTGTCTTGATGATCGTCTGCTCGCGATCCGGCCCGGTCGAAATGATGACGACGGGTACGCCCGCGAGTTCTTCGATACGCGCGAGATAAGCGCGCGCTTTTTTCGGCAGATCGTCGAAGTCGGTGATGCCGACCGTCGACTCCTGCCAACCGGCCCACTCTTCGTAAATCGGCTTGCACTCGGCAAAGCGATCAACAACCACCGGCAGACCGGCGATGGGTTCGTCATCAATCGAATAACCCACGCAAATCTGAATGGTCTCCAGCTCGTCGAGTACATCGAGTTTCGTGACGCATAAGCCCGACACGCTACTGTTGATAATCGAGCGACGCAACGCAACGGCATCAAACCAGCCACACCGGCGCGGCCGTCCGGTCGTTGCACCAAACTCTGCCCCGACTCGCGCCAGGTGTGCGCCCTGGTCATCGAAAAGCTCGGTCGGAAACGGGCCTGCGCCAACACGCGTGGTGTAGGCCTTCACAATGCCGACGATGTAGTCGAGATTCCGCGGGCCGATACCGGTGCCGGTACTCGCTGCAGCCGCCACGGTATTCGATGACGTGACATACGGATACGTACCGTGATCAATATCGAGGAAACTGCCCTGCGCGCCTTCGAACAAAATACCTTTATCGGAGTCTGCGAGATCGTGGAGTATTTGCGTAATGTCCGCCGTGATTGGCACCATGATCTCGGCGTAGCCCAGCGTTTCGTCCAGCGTTTCTGCAAAGTCTATTGTCTTGGCGCCGAAATAATTCTTCAGCAGGAAGTTATGGTAGTCGAGAATCTCACCCAGCTTGGCGGCGAAAACCTCGCGCACAAAGATGTCGGAGACCTTCAGGGCGCGGCGCGCGACTTTGTCTTCGTAAGCCGGCCCGATACCGCGGCCAGTGGTGCCAATGGCGCTGGAACCTCGGGATTTCTCGCGTGCCGCGTCGAGCGCCACGTGTGAGGGCAGGATCAACGGGCAGCCCGGGCTGACCTTAAGGCGCTCGTACACCGGCACGCCGCTTTCGATCAGGGCGTTCGCCTCTTCGACGAGGGCGTCCAGCGCCAGCACCACGCCATTGCCGATCAGGCAACTCACTCCGTCGCGCAAAATGCCGGATGGAATCAGGTGAAGGACCGTCTTCTCACCGTCGATCACCAGCGTGTGGCCTGCATTGTGGCCACCCTGAAAACGCACGACCGCTGCCGCGCGATCCGTCAGCAGGTCGACAATCTTGCCTTTACCCTCATCGCCCCACTGGGTGCCTATTACAACTACATTTTTTCCCATGATCGCCCTGACTTTCAAATACTTGTCTTTACTATGTGATCTTAACCGCGCACCACGAATAACAGTAGCAATCCGGCGATCATGACGACCAATCCGATATTGCGAATGCTGTTATCACCGAGCTTTGTAACTTCGGCCACCATGCGCCGATAGTTCGACGGCGATATGAATGGCAACATGCCTTCCAGCACCAGGACCAGCGCGAGTGCCGTTAGTACTTCTGTCCAGAACATGCGGCGCTAACAATAACGGCTATTTATCGCCGCTCGACTGATTCAGGTAACGGAAAAACTCATTGTCAGGATCGAGCACCAGGATATCCCCGGCCTTACCCATCGATTTACGATAGGCGTCGATACTGCGGTAAAACGCATAGAACTCCGGATCCTTGGTGTATGCCTGCGCGTAAATCTCGGCAGCCTTCGCATCACCCTCACCGCGAATGATCTGGCTGTCACGATAAGCATTCGCGAGAATAACCGTGCGCTGCCGGTCGGCCGACGCGCGCTTCTCCTCAGCGCCTGCCCGCCCCTCGGCACGTCGTTCCGCAGCGATACGGGCACGCTCGGCCGCCATCTGTGCGTACACCGAGTTTCGCACCTCGTCCATGAATTCAACCTGCTTCACGCGAAAGTCCACGAGCGAGACACCGAGGTCTTCAGCAGTCGCCGCCGCCGTCGCCAGCATGTCGCGCATCATTTCCGCACGTTCCAGTGAGATCGCCTCCGCCACCGACCGCTTGCCGAACTCGGTCACGATAGAGTTCTTGATGATCTCGGATAGACGACCATTGGCGACGGTCAACGCACCGCCCGTCGACGTGTAGAAACGCAGCGGGTCGACGATTCGCCATTTGACGAAGAAATCGACCTGCACTGCCTCGTTCTCAGCCGTGAAAATGCGCTCGGGCCGATCACTAATGGTCAGAATCCGACGCGGAAACTTACGAATGTTCTGTACGATCGGCCATTTGAAGTGCAGGCCCGGCTCATAGTCCGCCTTGACGACCTGGCCGATCTGCAGCTTGATCGCCAACTCGGTCTCGCTAACGGTAAACGCCGACAGGCCAAAGATAACGACGATCAGGCCAAGCGCAACAACGCCGCCAAATTTTCCGCTGTTCATTCGCGAATCCTCCTTTCGCGCGTATCATCCAGGTTGTTTAACGCCTCCTGCTGCGCCTGTAGCGACTCGGAATCAGCCGAGCGGTTTGACTCCAATGTCGTTGGCACACGCCCTTGCTGCTTGATGATCTGGTCGAGCGGCAAGTACATGACGTTGCCACTGCCCTTGTTGTCGAGCAGCACCTTGGCCGTATTGCCATAGACATCTTCTATTGCCTCGATATACAGGCGGTCTCTCGTTACTCGCGGCGCCTTCGTATACTCAGCCAAAATTGCCTCAAAGCGAGAAGCTTCACCTTGTGCATCGGCGACGACACGGTCGCGGTAACCGCGAGCGTCTTCCAATATTCGGATTGCAGCACCGCCTGCTTTCGGTACGACATCATTCGCATAGGCATCGGCTTCAAGTCCGAAGCGCTCGCTGTCGTTACGCGCTTTCTGCGCGTCATCCACCGCAGCCTGCACGGCTTGTGGATAGTTAACCGTCTCCAGCGAAATCGATGTGATCGAGATCCCCGCCTTGTAGGAATCAATCGTGGACTGCAGCACTTCGCGCGTGCGCGAGGTGATTTCATCGCGCCTGCCGGTCACCAGCACGTCGAGCATCGTTGTACCGACGACTTCGCGCAGCGCACTCTCTGTGACATCCTGCATGGTCAAATCAGGCTCAACGACTTCGAAACTGTAATCCACCGGATTCGTGCGCCGGTATTGCACGACCATGTCAATAAACACGTACTGTTCATCGGACGTCAACATCTCGGTGCGGTAAGCGTAATTCGACACCGCGCTGGTATTGACGCGATTAAAAGTCTCGATGGGAAACGGCAAATGCCAGTGCAGCCCGGGCAGCGTCGTCTTCGTATAGGCGCCAAACCGCTGCACCACGCCACGCTCTGCCTCGTCGATTCTGTAAAACCCTGTCACGCCCCAGGCGATCAGCAAGATGACAGCCAGAACCACGCCACTCGCGCCGCCGCTGCCGCCGCTGCCGCCCGAAAACAGGCTGCCGAACCGGCGCTGCCAGTCCTGGACAATCTGATCGAGATCGTTAGGTCCTTCCCCGTCGCGTTTCCACGGGTCTTTGCCGTTTCCTGATTCGTTCCAAGCCATAATATTTGTACTTCTCATTCGTTTGCCGCCGACGCTGATGCGGGCATCAACACCGGTTCGAGTTGTTCTTCCGCGAGATTTTCACGCTTTAGGAATCGCCGCAAGTCCTTTTCGGTCATTTTCAGTTGCAACGTCCAGCCACCCTCTTCGATGGGCTCCTCTCCAATGACAGCGCCCAGTTCGAATAGTTTGGCTCTTTGCCGCCCCTGAGATGCAGATAGTTGGATCGTACGGTGTTCGGTCTTCTTGCACAGTCGCTGCGCAATCGCTGTTTTGAGCATTGGCAGGCCTTCACCGGTCAACGCCGACAGCCAGACAGCGCGCCCTTCGCCCGCCCCATTATTGGTGATTCTCGGTTTTCGATCCAGCTTATCGATCTTGTTGTAGACGCGAATCTGCGGCACGTGGTCGGCCTCTAGCTCCTTGAGAACAGCATTCACCTGGCGCACCCGCTGCCAGCGATTCGGATCACTCGCATCGATCAAGTGCAATATCAGGTCTGCCTCGCGCGCCTCCTGCAACGTCGAGCGGAATGCGGCTATCAACTCATGCGGCAGATCCCGCACGAATCCAACCGTGTCCGCGAGTACGACATGCTCTCCTTCCGGCAGATCCAGACGACGCACTGTCGGATCCAGGGTCGCGAAGAGCTGATCCTGAACGTAGACATCAGCGTCGGTTAGCGCGTTGAACAACGTCGATTTGCCCGCGTTCGTATAGCCAACAAGGGCCACGGTCGGGATTTCTGCTCGAATCCGATTGCGCCGGTTCATCGATCGCCGCGTATCGACATGCTCCAGTCGCTCGTTGAGCTGCCGGATCCGCTGACCGACAAGACGACGATCCGTCTCCAGCTGCGTTTCGCCCGGCCCGCGCAAACCGATTCCGCCTTTCTGACGCTCCAGGTGAGTCCAGCCGCGCACCAGGCGCGTTGACAGGTGCCGCAGTTGCGCGAGCTCAACCTGCAGCTTGCCCTCGAAGCTCCTCGCGCGCTGCGCGAAAATGTCGAGGATCAACCCAGCCCGATCCACGACGCGACATTTGAGCGCGCCTTCCAGGTTGCGTTCCTGGCTGGGGCTGAGCGAAGCGGATGACACGACGAGTTCCGCCTCAGTCGAGGCGATCAGTTCACGAAGTTCCTCGAGCTTGCCCTTGCCCAAATAATGACGGGCATCCGGACGACGGCGTGAGCTCAGCAGCTCGCCGACAATAACAGCTCCGGCGGAGCGCGCCAGTTCGGCGAATTCCTCGCGTTCAGACTTCTCGGGAAGGCCCTCCTGACTCGCATGGACCAGCAGTGCTCGCTCACCACTTTGCGGTCTTTCAAACAAACGCGGCCTCCTGGCGGAGTAGCGCTATGGCTTTTCTAATCGTCGTCTCCCGGCTCATCATCTGGCAACGGCAAACGCACATTGCGTGATGGCACGACAGTGGAAATTGCATGCTTGTAAACCATCTGATTCACGCTGTTCTTTAACAGCACCACGAACTGGTCGAATGAGTCCACCTGACCTTGCAGCTTGATGCCATTAACCAGGTAGATGGACACCGGAATCTTCTCCTTACGAAGCATATTCAGGAACGGGTCTTGCAGTGTCTGCCCTTTAGCCATGTTGGGTCTCCTTAT
>CAZTQL010000073.1:0-12820 GCA_964615665.1 uncultured Woeseiaceae bacterium
AGAGAGAGCCGTAAGCAGAGCCCCCCATATGAATGTAGTAGTCGATATCCACTGAGTGATTGGCCAGGCTGTCGGCAAAGAATCCGGAGATGAATAATGCGACGTCACCGATGCGTTGTAGTGAGTTATTGCGCTGTTCGGCGCTTGGGGCGTCAGCCGCATCGGCCATCATTAGTGCAAGAGGTTTCAGGCCGAAATTCTCACCGTCATCATCATAAAGCTCTTCGGAGCGCGAGAACAAAGTCAGCAGATTAACGACGTAATGCGTGGCATCAGGTTTGACGTCGACACCCTGTTCGGAGATTACGGTGTCGATTGACGTCCGAAAGTAGTCCAGTAGATTGGGCACTGGGACTACTCGATCATGGCTGCCATTGTCGTGCATAGGCTCGGATCCTCGTCGTCGAATTTTGCTCCCTTACAGGTATAGCGCATTCACCGCGATTCGCTTGTGAACTGAATCACAGTAGCTCAAGATGGAAGCCGCGCGGCACGGTCGGGTACTCATCGTAATTACGGCACGCAAGCATCATGCAGAAAGAGACGAAACTACCTTCCGGACATCCTGACACCTACTACGCAGCGACGGCGGTCGGCATGCGCGAGCGCGGCTCGCTACAAGGCATGCAGCAGGCGGACGTATGCGTAATCGGTGGTGGATTCACGGGCCTTTCGGCTGCGCTGAACCTGGCTGAAAAAGGTCTCGATGTTGTCTTGCTGGAAGCCGAGCGTGTCGGCTTCGGTGCGTCCGGTCGCTGTGGTGGCTTGATCGGCAGCGGCCAGCGTAAAGATGCGCTCGAACTTGAGGAAAGCTTTGGCTACGACCGGTCCCGGATGCTCTGGGATCTGGCCGAACTGGCGAAAGCCGAGATCCGGCATCGTGTTGAAAAGCACGATATCGACTGCGACCTTCAAGATGGCCAGCTCGTTGGCGTGCACACGAAACACTACCTGGGCTGGGCGCAGGAGCTGTCTGATGCACTGGCGGAGCGCTATGACTATCCGTTCTGTGAAGCGCTCGACGATGAGGCCTCGAAACAGCGCGTCGCGACCGACAGCTTCCTCGAATCCCTCTATGACTCCAGGGCCATGGTGCTGCATCCGCTTAATTTCGCACTGGGGCTTGCGCGCGCAGCGGAGGACGCGGGCGTGCGCATTTACGAGCGCTCCCGCGTTACGGACTATTCGCGTACCGACCCGGCACTGATTGAGACCGCCGAGGGTTCGGTCAAGGCTTCATTCATCGTGCTTGCCTGCAACGGCTATCTCGAAAAGCTCGAATCTCGTGTTGCGCGCAAGATCATGCCGATCAATAACTTCATGATCGCCACTGAACCGCTGGGCGCCGAGCGCGCACATGAGCTTATCGATGGTCGCTACGGTGTTCACGACACACGCTTCGTCGTCGACTACTTCCGACTTTCCGATGATCACCGTCTATTGTTTGGTGGTGGGGAGAACTATCGATACCATTTTCCGCGCGATATCGAAGGCTTCGTACAAAAGTACATGCTGCGACTGTTTCCACAATTAAGCGATGTCGCCATCGACTATGCGTGGGGCGGCACGTTATCGGTGACAGTGAACCGCCTGCCATACCTGACGCGCCTGAAGCCGAACGTCTACTCCGCCGCCGGTTTCTCCGGGCACGGCATTTCGACGGCCACTTTTTCCGGCAAAGTCATCGCTGAGGCGATTGCGGGAACGGCCGCACATTTTGACGTGCTTGCAGACCTGCCAACGCATACGTTTCCGGGCGGCACATTGCTGCGTTATCCGGGCATGGTGCTGGGTATGCTGTACTTCTCACTGAAAGACCGTCTTTGATACGCTAATGCTCGAACACGTGAACGCTGGGCTGTTATGAAGAAATCGCCAATATTTTTCCTGATCGGACTCTTGCTGATGTTAATCACATCGGTGTCAGCCGACGAGCAAGTTCCACGCACCGGTTACTTCAGCGTTTCGAGCACGCTGCTGGAGCTTCTGGGCGAGCAAGGGGCCAGCGCGGTCAGCGAAGTGTTCGCGGCCGACGAGAAATTGCGCTGGCGGCTTGTTGTGCCGAAAACATATGACCCTGCTCATCCGCCCGGCGTTATCGTCTTCGTGAGTCGCGGCAACTGGGGCGGTGGCAAGAAGAGCTGGAACCAGGTTCTTGAAGAGAAAAACCTGATCTGGATTGGTGCGCTGGATGCCGGCGACAAATCGCCGATGAACGAACGCATGTTCAAGGCGCTGTTGGCACCGACGGTACTGGCGCGCGACTACGCAATCGACCCACAGCGCATCTACATCAGCGGTTTTGTGGGCGGAGCGCACGTGGCCGGCATTCTTTCGACAACCAAGCCGGAGTTATTCCAGGGCGGTCTCTTTTTGAGCGGTGCCACGTTCTGGGGCGATAAGACGCCGCCAAAGCTTGACCGATTACGGCAGAATCGTTTTGTCTTCTTAGCGGGTGCGAATGACGTTGCGCGCACCAAGGTGACGCGCACCGCTGAGTCTTATAAAAAGGCCGGGCTACAGAACACCAACCTCATTATCGCGCCGAACATGCGTCAGGAGTTGCCCGGTAAGAGCTATTTTGAAGAGGCAGTGAATTATCTGGATGTTACTAACAACTGAACGTGGCTCAGACCGCGACGGGGAACCCATGCGAAAAACAGTACAGAGTCGTATTTGGCTGCTGATGCTCGTCATCATCACCGCGGTGCTGGGGGCTTGCAACAAGCCCGTAGAAACCGACGATTCGGCGGATTTTGTCTTTACCAATGCAAAGGTCTACACGGTTAACGACGCGGCACCGTGGGCTGAAGCGGTGGCCGTCAAGGGCAATGAAATTATCTATGTTGGGGGCGCGGCTGAGGTTGAGCCTCTGGTTGGTCCGGCGACGCGACGTTACGACGCCGGCGGCCGGCTGTTAATGCCGGGCTTCATTGACTCGCACATGCATCCCATCACGGGCGGCGCCTACGCCAACGTCTTGTCGCTGGATACCTACGGAACGATCGACGACTGGGTCGCAGCGATCGCCGATTACGCGGCTGAAAACGCCGATGCCCCCCTGTTGTTCGGCTATGGATTCCTGGCGTCGACATTCGGGCCAGTTGGTCCGACGCATGAGCTCATTGATGAGGTCGTGCCCGATCGACCGGTCCTGATTGTGGATGAAGGGTTCCACGGTGCCTGGGCAAATACTGCGGCGCTCGATGCGATGAATATCACGCAGGATACGCCTGACCCGAATCCTGGATTCAGTTACTACAAGCGTGATGCCAACGGCGATGCGACGGGTTATCTGCTCGAGGGAACAGCGATGCTGGCGATGCAGCAGCTCGACGTCATTACCGAGGACAGTGTCACTGATGGCGTAACGACGATAATCGATCTGATGAACGCTTACGGCGTTACGGCGGCTTACGATGCCGGGTTTATCGGTTATGAAGATATCGCCGCGAACATTCTGCGGCGGACGGCCGAGAGTGGTGAACTGACTATTCGGCTCGTTGGCTCATACCGCCCGACAGGTCCGGAGGATGTTGCCGATGCCGTTGAGAAGACGCTGGAATCGGCCCGCACGCTGAAGGCCGAGCGCTATCACTACAACGTGCTGAAGATCATGGATGACGGCACCGTTGAGGGCCGCACGGCGGCAATGTTCGAGGATTACCAGGGTGAGCCCGGCAACAGCGGCGAAACTGTCTACACGCAGGAAGAAATGACAACGATGGCTGTCGGTGCCGCAGAGCACAACATCGACGTACACATTCATGCACTGGGCGAGCGTGCGATTCACGAGGCCCTGAATTCCATCGAGGCAGCGCGCAAAGCGGCACCGGACAGCACGAGTCGCTACGCGATTTGCCACATCGAGGTCATCACGGACCAGGATCTGCCGCGATTTGCCGAACTTGACGTGGTCGCACAAAGCACACCGCTATGGGCCTCCTACGATACCTACGGCGAGCAGTTTGTCAGTGCAGACCAGTTCAATCGTTTCTGGCGATTTAACAGCCTGAAAGAACTTGGTGTTCGTTTGAGCTTTGGCAGCGACTACCCGGCGAGTGGCGCCGGGACATTGGGGTTATCGCCGCTGCTGCAGATTGAGATTGGCCACACCCGGCAGTGGGCAGGCGAGCGCGATGCTCCTGTACAGCCACGCGAGTCCGAACGTCTCGATATCCCGAGTCTGGTTCGCGGGTTCACCATCGACGCTGCTTACCAGATGCACATGGACGATCAGATTGGTTCCATCGAAGTCGGCAAGAAGGCGGATCTTATTGTGCTCGACCAGAACATCTTTGATATCGACGTATACGATATTCACAAGACGAACGTGCTATTAACGATGATGGATGGCGACATCGTTCACGAGTCGCTAGTTCACGAGTCCCAGGCGGAGTAACGTTTAATGGCACGTACGAAAATAGCGGTTGCGGTGGTTACGGGTGGCGGTCATGGCATTGGCCGTGCGCTGTGTCGCCGACTCGCCAGGGACGGTGCGAAGGTCGTCGTCGCCGATATCGAAAAAGAGGCTGCAAGCAAAGTTGCCGCGGAGATCGGCGGCGTCGCGTTGACGCTCGATGTAAGCGATGAACAAGCAGTCGCAGCGCTTGTCGAGCAGGTGGAACAAGAGCTCGGCCCCATCGATATGTTCATTTCGAATGCCGGCGTTGGTTTCGGCGATGGTGAAAGCGGGGCAATTTCTGCCGAGGGTGGCATCAACGCCATCGACGATCGCTGGGAAGCAAGCTGGAAGGTCAACGTGATGGCGCATGTTTTTGCGGCCCGCGCGCTGGTGCCGCGGATGCTTGATCGTGGCCACGGACACCTGGTGAATATCGCGTCCGCGGCAGGACTCTTAAGCCAGATCGGTGACGCCGCTTATTCCGCGACGAAGCACGCCGCCGTTGGGTTTGCCGAGGCGCTGGCGATCAGTTACGGAGAGCAGGGCATTGTCGTGTCGGCTGTCTGCCCGCAGGCTGTCGCAACCCGCATGATCGGTATCGAGGACGATGCTGAGTCGATGGACGGGGCATCATTCGGCTTCGGCGCTGATGTCGATGGCATCCTGGCGCCCGAGGCGGTTGCAGACATCATCATCGACGAGTCGCTGGCGGGTCGTTTCCTGATCCTCACGCACCCGCAGGTTGCGACCTACGTGCAGCGCAAAGCCACGGATCACGATCGCTGGGTCACCGGTATGCAGCGCTTTCGGAAGCAACTACTAGGTTAGCTGTGAGGTTCTAGGTCCGATTGATGGCTAGACCGCATCCACAGGAATCTTGAGGTAGCGAATGCCGTTCGCTTCCTGCTCAGGCAGTTGTCCCGCCCGCATATTGACCTGGATAGCGGGTAGCAGCAGCTTCGGCATCCCAAGCTGTTTGTCCCGACGCTCCCGGCGCTCGACGAACGTCGCCTCGGTGACAGTCTTGTCAATGTGTACGTTGTGATCGCGTTGCTCGGCAACCGTGGTTTCCCAGGCATAAACCTCGCGGCCCGGCGCTTTGTAGTCGTGGCACATGAAAAGCCGTGTGTCCTCAGGCAAGGCGAGAATCTTCCGGATTGACTGGTATAAGAGCGGCGCACTGCCGCCGGGAAAGTCTGTGCGCGCAGTGCCAAAGTCCGGCATGAAGAGCGTGTCGCCCACGTACGCCGAATCACCGATCACGTAGGTCACACACGCAGGCGTATGTCCCGGCGTGGCGATAACACGCGCCTCGATGTCACCGACCGCGAAGGTATCTCCGTCTGTGAATAGCTGGTCGAACTGTGAACCGTCAGTGGCGAGGTCCGCGGCATTGAAAACATCTTTGAACGTCTCTTGAACGGATGTCACGCCAGCGCCAATCGCGGTCTGACCGCCGAGCTGCTTCTGCAAATACGGCGCACCGCTGAGGTGGTCGGCGTGCACGTGAGTTTCCAGAATCCAGTCGACCTCGAAATCCTGTTCCCTGACGTACTCGATGACGTTGTCGGCCGACTTCGTTGTGGTGCGGCCCGAGGCCGGATCGAAATTCAGCACAGGGTCGATGACAGCGGCCTTGCGAGTCGCAGGATCGCTGACGATGTAGGTTACGGTGAAAGTCGCTTCGTCAAAGAATGCTTTTACATCAGGGTTTTTCATGGTTGCTTCTACCGCGTTATCACAGCGCTGCCGGATCAGCCATTAAGAACCGCTTCGCGAATCCGATCAATCTGTGGTTTCAGTTTCGGTGGCGCCTTGCCGAGACAATGCTTGTCACGGGGACAGCTTGAGCTGCGCTGGCAAATGATGGTTGCATCCGTGGCGGTGCCCTGTTCGATCCAGCCGATGTTAAGAATTTTGCTGATACTACTGAGTTGCTTTGCTGCTTCGGCCGGTATGGGGGCGGTGCCGCCGCCGCGATTGCAGCTCGACTCGATCATATCGATCGTGCGGGCCGCGTCAATATTCTGTGCACTGAGAGCGGGTGACAGATCCACGCCGGCGCACAGTACGTGTGGATTGCCGGCCGCGTCCGTACTTCTTATTGACTGGCAGCAGTACAGGCGCTTGTCGTCCCCTGAACGCAACACCGAAATCTGCGAAGACGGTTTGGTCGAGCGCGTATTGAGCATACGAAACACCGCCCAGTGCTGGCAGGGGTCGGAGATCATCGTCATGTTGCCCCACGGCAGCGGTATGCCGTTGCCGCGATACACCGCCCGCAGATTACCGGGCGGATACGCATCGAAATAATGCCAGTGTGGGTACGGCGAGACACTCGGCATCCGTCGCATCACCAGCGTCGTCGTCAGATCGACCTTCTTGCCTGAGTCAATGGCATAGGCTTGACGCGCAAGAAACTGACGGAACGGCGTCTTCGGCGCCAGCAACGCGGCCGCGAAATAACTGCATTCGAAATCGCGCCACGCGTACAAGATGTCCTTTGCGTCAACATTTAGCGATGCGCCGTCATGACGCCGACCGGAGACGCGTCCGCCCGACACCTGCGGTGCACGCGCGCCGTCGCCATCGTGCAGCACTTTGTGCGCAATGTGGTTGGCAAGGTCATATTTGAGCCGCGTCGGGTCTTTCTCCAGTTCCCGATTCAGGTAAACGGTATCCGGTGCATCGAAGAACGAGCGCACCAGCGTGTTCAGCGGTTTGTCAGTCTGACCTTTATCCTTGAATGTGGCGTTGTCGAACCACTGGATCTTAAGGTCGAGACTGCGAGCGATCGCAAATACGTCATCGAGATGCAGGGGGAACTGTTTCTTGCCGACCTTCTCTGCTGCGCGCTCGATATCCGGAAAACGGCCTTGGCTTTTTTCCTGGTGGGCCCGAATCAGAAGATGCGCGAACTGCCTGCCGGTCGTGCCGGTCTGCGCGAGGAGTTCGGGAATGGCCAGCTGCAACAGGGATTCAGAAAACAGGAAGCCAGGTTCCAGCGGCATGCCGCGGACGGGCGCGCGCGGTGCGGTGTCGATCGCCTCGTCATCGAGAGACTCATCGAAAAACCAATGAGTGTCCTTTTGGAAGATGTCTGCAATGATTTCGAGCAGCCGTTCCGAGGGTACCCGCTTGCCATTCTCGATCATCGATAAGTATGAAACGGAGGGCGCGGCGGCCGAGTCTATCTGGACACAGCGGACCGATAAATCCTCTAGCGTCAGTTGGTTACGCTTGCGGAGGCTCTTGATTTTCGTGCCTAAAAAGTGTGCTCTTCGACGCAGCCCGTGCTGGCTAGACATAGTAAACTCGGTGTGAAATTAACAGTGTGAAATTTTTTATGTGAAATTTCATGGTACTGGGATTTATAATGAGGCGCTAGCATTTTTCTGGGCTCGATAGCGGCCCGAACGGAGGACTCGGTGATGACCCGGCAAGAACAAATCAAGCAGCTCGAATCGGAATGGGCAGACAGCCCGCGTTGGAAAGGAATTACTCGCAACTACAGCGCCGAAGACGTCGTGAAGCTGCGCGGCACGGTCCAAATCGATCACACGCTGGCTCGTCTCGGCAGTGAAAAGATGTGGCGCCTCGTCAATCAGGAAGCACCGCTGTGCGGTCTCGGCGCGCTCACCGGTAACCAGGCCATCCAGGAAGTGCAGGCCGGCCTCAAGGCCATCTATTGCTCCGGCTGGCAGGTAGCGGGTGACGGCAATAGTGCCGGCGAAATGTATCCGGACCAGAGCCTCTATCCGGTCGACTCAGTGCCTAAAATGGTCGAGCGTATTAACAACGCGCTGCTGCGTACCGATGAAATATACGCGCTCAACGACGACACCAGCATTGACTGGTTACCACCGGTTGTTGCGGACGCGGAGGCCGGATTCGGCGGTAACCTGAACGCGTTCGAACTGATGAAGGCCATGATCAAAGCAGGCGCTGCTGGCGTGCATTTTGAAGACCAGCTGTCGTCGGCCAAGAAATGTGGCCACATGGGCGGCAAGGTTCTGGTGCCGACGCACGAGGCAGTCGCGAAACTCAGCGCCGCCCGACTCGCAGCCGATGTCTGTGGCGTGCCCACCGTGTTACTGGCGCGCACCGACGCTGATGCAGCCAACCTCATCACCTCCGACTCGGATGAGCGTGATCATCCGTTCATCACGGGCGAGCGTACGCCAGAGGGCTTTTATCGCACCAACGCCGGCACGGACCAGGCGATCGCCCGCGGCCTTGCTTACGCGGAGTACGCCGACATGATCTGGTGTGAGACCTCGAAGCCCGATCTCGAGCAGGCAAAGCGTTTCGCTGATGCAATCCATGCCGAATACCCGGATCAGTTGTTGTCATACAATTGCTCGCCGTCGTTCAACTGGAAAGCGAACCTCGATGACGCCACGATGAAGATCTTCCGTGAGGAACTCGGCAAGATGGGCTACAAGTTCCAGTTCATAACGCTTGCCGGTTGGCACGCGTTGAACTCGAGCATGTTCAATCTGGCCCGTGCCTACAAGGAAGAGGGCATGTTCGCTTACTCGCAACTGCAGCAAAAAGAGTTTGCTGACGAGAAGCACGGCTTCCGTGCTACCAAGCACCAGTCTTTCGTGGGCGCCGGCTACTTCGACGCCGTGCAGAACACGATCATGGACGGTCTGTCATCGACGACCGCGTTGAGCGGTAGCACCGAGGAAGAGCAGTTCGTCGCATAAACCGTTTGACAGGCGATAGTCAGACAGGAGCTAATACTCTTGGGATCTGCAGCGGTTGAGACGATGAGCATTGATGATCGAAAGCACCAGGGCGGCTTGCGCGTCGCTCGCGTGTTCCATGATTTTGTCGAGCAGGAGCTCCTGCCAGAGATCGGCTTCAAATCCGACGAGTTCTGGCAGGGCCTGGAAGCCATAGTTGCGTCGCTAACGCCGACCAATCGTGCGCTGCTCGCCCGGCGTGACGAGCTGCAGCATGCCATCGATGCCTGGCACGAGAGCCACCCCGGCAGTACCTGGTCGCATGATGAGTACGTCGATTTCCTGAAGGATATTGGTTACTTGCAGGACGCCGGCGAACCGTTCTCGATCGAAACCGAGAATGTCGATGCCGAGATCGCTGCGACAGCTGGCCCACAGCTGGTGGTGCCGGTCAGCAACGCGCGGTTCGCGATCAACGCCGCGAACGCGCGCTGGGGCAGTCTCTACGATGCGCTGTATGGTACCGACGTTATAAGTGAGGAGAACGGGCAGGATCGTGATGGCGGCTACAACCCGGCTCGCGGTGCTGCAGTTATTCGCTACGCAACCGCGTTTCTGGATCGCGCGATTCCGCTCGCCGACGTGAGTCATGCGGACGTCAACACCTACGGCCTTGATCGATCCGGTGGCCGCAACACGTTTATTGCATCTCTGGCCAACGGCGACACGGTACAGCTCGGAAACGCCGCGCAGTTTGTCGGCTTCACGCGCAACGGTGATCAAGCGACCTACCTGTTCAGAAATCACGGTCTGCATATTGAAATTTTGGTCGACCCTGAGCATCCCATCGGCCGGGAGGCGACCGCGAATGTCGCCGACGTCGTTCTTGAGTCGGCGATTACGACAATTCAGGACTGCGAAGATTCTGTTGCGGCCGTTGACGCCGAGGACAAGGTCGGTGTGTATCGCAACTGGCTTGGCCTGATGAAAGCCGATCTCGAGGCGACGTTCGATAAAGGCGGCAGAGCATTGACGCGTCGACCGAATCCGGATCGCGTTTACACAGCCCCCGATGGCGGCACATTAGAGCTGTCCGGGCGCAGTCTACTGTTGGTGCGTAACGTTGGTCACCTGATGACGAGCGACGCCATACTGGATGCCAACGGGGATCCTGTATTTGAGGGCTTTCTCGACGCCGTGATGACCACGGCCTGTGCTTTGACCGATCGGCGTCGCGAAGGACTACAGCCCAATAGCCGGGCCGGCAGCATCTACATCGTAAAACCCAAAATGCACGGGCCCGAAGAAGCGGCTTTCACGGACCGATTGTTTGGTGCGGTCGAGCAGATGTTCGATCTTGAGCCTTATACGATCAAAGTCGGCGTTATGGACGAGGAACGTCGCACGACTGCCAATCTCATGGAGTGTATTCGCGCTGTATCGAAGCGCGTGGTCTTCATTAATACGGGTTTTCTCGATCGCACGGGCGACGAGATTCATACGAGCATGCGGGCGGGCTCGGTGCTGCGCAAGGAAGCGATCAAGCTGCAGCCGTGGATCAATGCGTACGAAGACTGGAACGTCGACATTGGTATTCGCTGCGGGCTACCCGGTAAAGCGCAGATCGGTAAGGGCATGTGGCCAAAGCCAGATGAGATGGCGCAAATGATGGCAACCAAACAAGCGCATCCGGAAGCCGGTGCAAATTGCGCCTGGGTGCCGTCGCCAACAGCCGCCACGTTGCACGCGATGCATTATCACGCTGTTGATGTTCGCGAACGGCAGAAGAAACTTGCGAAGCGCAAGCTCGCGAGCCTGGATGACATACTGACGCCGCCACTGGCGGATTGTAGCGAGCTCACAGGCGCCGACATTCAGGCGGAGCTCGACAACAACGCGCAAGGCATATTGGGCTACGTGGTGCGCTGGATTGATCACGGCGTCGGCTGCTCCAAAGTGCCCGACATCAGCGACGTTGGTCTGATGGAGGACCGGGCGACCTTGAGAATCTCGAGTCAGCACATGGCGAACTGGCTGCTGCACGGCATCACCACGCGCGAACAGGTGCTCGCGACCTTCAAGCGCATGGCGAAAGTAGTCGACAGGCAGAACGACGGTGATGCATCATACGAAAACATGTGTGACAACTTTGACACGAGCATCGCTTTTCAGGCCGCGTGCGCACTGGTTTTCGAAGGCTGCGAGCAGCCCAATGGTTATACGGAACCACTCCTGCACCGTTTCCGCCGCCAGAAAAAAGCGCAGCTTGTGACCTGAAGTCAATTTCGTGCGCGGACGACTCCACGTCCCAATCTTGCTGCTCGCATTATTTGCGAACCCGCTTGTCGCCGACGACGTAATCACCGTTGCCGTTGCGAGTAATTTTGCGACGACGGCTCGCGAACTCGCTGACCATTTCACCCAGCAATCCGACGTACCGGTACGGTTGAGTTACGGCTCCACCGGCAAGCTGTACGCGCAAATCCTTAACGGTGCGCCATTCGATGTATTTCTGGCCGCCGATGTCGAGCGACCTAGATTGCTCGAAGAGTCCGGCCACAGTGTCGATGGCATGCGCTTTACCTACGCGACAGGCTCGCTGGTCGTATGGTCGGCCGACGCGAGCTTGAGCGGTCGGGATTGCCGTGACGTGCTGCTGAACGGTGATTTTCGACATCTCGCGTTGGCCAACCCGATAACTGCGCCCTACGGTAAGGCAGCACGTGATGTGCTGACGCATCTGCAGCTCTGGGACACAGCCTATCGGCGCATCGTGTTTGGCGAAAACATCGCCCAAGCCCTGCAGTTCACGGCAACTGGTAACGCGACACTCGGATTCATCGCAAGGTCGCAAACATTGCGACCGGCGCTGCCCGCAGCAACCTGTTCCTGGCAGGTGCCAGAGTCGATGCACGATCCCATTGAGCAGCAGCTCGTGTTGCTGAGCCGCGCTGCCGATAACACCGGCGCGAAGCAGTTTCTCGAGTTTATACGCTCGCCGGCAGCCCATGAAGTCATCATCGCTCGGGGTTACGGGGTGCCGCGCTGATGGACGCACAGATTCTTGGACCGCTATGGCTATCGGCGCAACTGGCGTTGGTCACGATGGTCCTGCTGATTATGATTGGCGCGCCAATAGCCTGGTGGCTGTCGCAAACAGCGTCCCGATGGAAACCGGTGGCGCAGGCGGTCGTTGCGATGCCTATTGTCCTGCCACCCACGGTGCTGGGTTTTTATCTGCTAATACTGCTTGGCCCGCAGGGCGCGATCGGCAGCTGGTGGGTAGAGCTGACCGGCAGCGCATTAACATTCTCGTTCGCCGGTCTTGTCATCGCTTCTTGTATCTACAGCCTGCCGTTTGCCGTGCAGCCCATGCAAAACGCGTTCGAATCGCTCTCGCGGCAGACCCTCGAGTTCGCATGGACGCAAGGCGCCTCAAAACTGGATGCATTTTTCAGCGTTGCAGTGCCACTATCGCTGCGCGGGTTCATTACGGCTGCCGTACTGAGTTTTGCTCATACGCTCGGCGAATTTGGTGTCGTCCTGATGGTCGGCGGCAACATCCCCGGAGAGACACGCGTGATCTCGATTGCTATCTATGATGAGGTCGAGATGCTGAATTACGGTGCGGCTCATCAGATGTCGGCCTTGCTCATCGCGTTCGCGTTCTGTGTGCTGCTGGCCATGTACCTGATCAACCGACGTTGGGCAAAGCAGTGAGTGC
>CAZTQL010000074.1:0-11964 GCA_964615665.1 uncultured Woeseiaceae bacterium
GCTTGATGATCTTGTTTTTTGATACCATTCGCTCCTTCCCGACGATCATCTTCGCGCTCGGCGTAGTGACCTTGTTTCTTTTTAATACAGACCAGAGCGTAGGGATGAATAAACTGTTGGCAACCCTCGTCGGTGTCTTCGGCGCAGCAATCGTCTATACCAATCTCGCCGGCGGTCACGTCAAGTCACTCAAGCGCACGCTTACCAGTAAAGGCTCAGGCATGTTCGTCACGAGTGTCTATGGCGGTGCTGCCTTAGGTGGATACACGATGGGCTTGCTCGTTGAGAACTATAGCTGGAAATTTGCCGGCCAAATTCAAATCTCGCTGCTCTGTATGGTTATTGCGGTACTCGCTCTCGGCCTGCGACAAAGCGAGTTTTCGAAGTAGATTCAGACTTCTAAATGGCAGCGGCGACCGCCTTACCCAGACCCACCGTGTCGGCTGCACCGCCCATATCGGCAGTCAGGCTTTCACCATTGCGAAGGACGTTCTCGATCGCGGTCATGATGCTGTCGTGAGCATCGCGATGACCCAGGTGGTCCAGCATCATGGCACCGGCCCAGATCATACCGATAGGGTTCGCGATACCTTGACCGGCTATGTCAGGCGCGGAGCCATGCACCGGTTCGAACATCGACGGGAACTCTTTCGCGGGATTCAAATTGGCTGACGGGGCGATCGCGATCGTTCCCGTACAGGCTGGACCGAGATCCGAAAGAATATCGCCGAACAGATTACTGCCGACAACGGTATCGAAGTGATCGGGCATGCGCACGAAGTTCGCTGTCAAAATATCGATGTGGTACTGGTCAACTTCGACATCAGGATAGCCCTTCGCCATTTCGGCGACACGCTTATCCCAATACGGCATCGAGTGAATGATGCCGTTGGACTTCGTTGCAGAACTCAGGTGTTTCGCTGGCCGGCTTTGGGCAAGTTCGAACGCATACTTTAGAACTCGATCAACACCGCGTCGTGTGAAAATACTCTGCTGCGTTACGAGTTCTTCGTCCGTGCCTTCATGCTCAATGCCGCCGATCGCTGAGTATTCACCCTCAACATTTTCTCGCACGATCATCATGTCGATGTCGCCCGGTTCGCGGCCTACGAGCGGGCAGGGCACACCATCGAAGAGACGGACCGGTCGCAGGTTTATGTGCTGGTCGAACTCGCGACGGATAGGGATTAACAGTCCCCACAGCGATTCGTGGTCTGGGACGCCCGGGAACCCGACGGCGCCGAGGTAAACCGCGTCGAATGATCGCAATTGATCAATGCCGTCTTCGGGCATCATGCGACCGGTCGCAAGATAGGAAGCACAGGACCAGTCGAATTCTGTCCACACGAAGTCGATACCGTGTTTTGCACCGGCGGCCTCGAGAGCACGCATGCCCTCGGGCATGACTTCCTTGCCGATCCCGTCGCCGGGAATGACGGCTACATTGATGGTTGAACTCATGGCATTTCGCGCGCAGGGCGCGCTCCTACTAGTAGCTCATTCCACAGCCGATGATTCGGTCGGTCGGGAACTTGGTGATTACTTCGATACCCGTATCCGTGACGACGACCTCGTCTTCAAGTCGAACACCGTCAGAACCGTCTTCGTTGCCCGCATAGGTTTCCAGCGCGAAGACCATTCCGGGCTCGATCTCGACCGGATGCTCGATGCTGTAGGCGCGGGAAATAATCGGGAATTCCCAGAGTCCGACACCAATACCATGACCGTATTGCAGGCCAAATATTTCGTGCTCGTTGAGAGCGCCCATTTGTCGGTAGTCCGGCCAGCGAGTGACGACATCGGCTGTTGTACAGCCGGGCTTAACCGCGTCGATACCACCCAATTGAATTTCGAGACAACGCGCATGTGTATCGATTTGTTTCTCCGACGGTGGCCCAACGGTAAAGCAGCGGTATACACAGGTGTGATAGCCGTTAAACAGCGCGACGATGTCCATAAAGATAATGTCGCCGGGCTGCAACAAACGATCAGAACTTAAGTGCGGATGCGGGTTGGTTCGATTACCGGATGTCACCTGTACGTTATGGATCCACTGCGCGCCCAGACGATGCATTTCGTGTGACGCTACCGCTTGTAAATCGTTTTCCTTCGCGCCCGGACGAATCTCGCACGCGATGCGATGGAACGCGGCATCGACGATGGCGGCGCCATGTTTCAAGATCGCAATTTCGTCTTCGTTCTTGATGGAGCGTGCGTACTGCATGACGCCCTGGCCGTCAGCTATCGTGTAGCCGTTGGCTTGCATGGCCAGCAATATTTGCGATTCAATGACGTCAACGCCGATTCGGATCTTGCTTTTATCCAGACCGAAATTGCCCAGAACCATGTCGAGATCTTTCAGGAATCCATCAGAGCAGCCCCAGGCTTCGGGCAATGCACCGAACATCGTGCCGTGAGCAGGGAATGTGTAATCAGCGATCCAGGGACAATTGAGTTTCTCGCTAGCGACTTCCGAGCCGAAGCCGAATATATGCGGCGGCCCGTTTCGTGGGATGATTGCGTAGCGGCCCATGTTGTCGATTTCGGGCGAACAAACAGCGGTAGATGTGGAGTAACGCTTGTTGCCCGTATCGAAAAGCAATAAGCAGTCAATATCGAAATGATCCATGTACTTCTTGATACGAGCGACCCGATACTCACGCATACGATTGAAATCCATGCGTTGCTCGTAATCAACCTGCATCATTCCCTGCGTGCCTTTACGATACGCCACTATAATTCTCCTAATTCTGAACGCTTGGTCTTAGTCTAAATGAGTTGAGTTTTCCTGATTGTGACGGAAAATATATCGCCAAATCACGTATTCTTGTTGAAATTTCGATTATTTTAAACTATTTGCGAAATTTTCGCATACTTTTAAAGGAAATCCTTCGTGGCACGTTATCTCGCCATCGGTGATATTCATGGCTGCAATACGGCTTTGGAGTCACTGATCGACTTTGTCTCACCCAATTCCGACGACACCATCGTCACATTGGGAGACTACGTCGATCGCGGACCGGGCTCTCGCGCAGTTCTGGATCTGATTATCGATCTGGGCAGGCATCACACAGTGGTCCCGTTGCGCGGCAACCACGAAATTATGATGCTTGATGCGCGCGAACAGAAAAGTTGGCTTAACGCCTGGTTGAGTTTCGGGGGCGATGAAACGCTTCGCTCTTATGCTTCCGATGCGGACGATACGGGGTCGTTCGCGCAGATTCCAGACCTGCATATCGACTTTCTCGAAAACAAGCTGGTGCCGTACTACGAGTGTCCCTCACATTTTTTCGTCCATGCGTTTGCGGATGCCAATGTAGCGCTGGAGCATCAGACACATGCGACTCTTTACTGGCGAAGGTATCTTGATCCGAAACCGCATTGCTCCGGCAAAATAATGGTCTGTGGTCATACAACGCAACGTTCCGGCGTGCCTGCCAGCAACGGTCACTCAATCTGTATTGATACCTGGGCATACGGCGGTGGGTGGCTGAGCTGTTTGGATGTAGGCAGTGGTCAGGTTTGGCAGGCTAATGAGGCGGGGGACCGGCGCAGTCTGACGCTGGGCGAACTGGATTAAGAGTCCAGCGCTAAAATTGATCCACAAAATTGGTAGCCCGCTTCACATCGCTCCCGCTTCGGCTTTCTTGCCAGAGTATCGTTCCGCCACCTTGCACAGGCTTTGCAACGTCGATCGCCAACAAGCTGCCGTTGGGTATCAAGATGTCCTCTCCGGTTAGCCAGAGGACCAGGATGCTCGTGCACGATTGATGACTACTCACAAGAGTGTCGCCGGCATCAAGATCGAGCTCGCCCACGAAACTAACAATCTCATTTAGCCGCGAACCGGTTGTCAGGTATTGCGACTCAACGACGGGTGCTGAAAGTCCGAGCAGTTTTGCGGCGATTTCAAGTGTTTGTTTGACGCGAATATGCGGGCTGGAATAAATGCGTTGTACATCTTGTAGATCGTCGCGTCGAAGATTCACGACATCTTCGACCTCGCCGATTCCCTTGTCACTGAGAACTCGGCGCTCATCAGCATCCGACTCAGCCGTCATGCCGTGGCGCAGGATAAAGAGCTTCATCGACTTCAGACTTTTTCGGGCTGACCGCTGTCGGCTGACTTGACGATGGCCTCAGTCACCGCCGCGCAGTGCACCGTTTCCGAGTTTGAAATGATGTATGGCTCGCCACCTTCGGCCGCACGCGCAAACGCATCGAGCGCGGCCCGAGCGACATCGAACGAGGCGGCGTCCCAGGTTTCGGCCGGACCTTTGACCGGTTTGAAGGTGCAATTGCCAAACAGCTTGAAACGGCGTTCTTCGGACGGTGCGCCGGCAACGTGTGTCATGCCTTCCAGTTTGACGAAGCCTTTTGAGCCGTAAATCTGGAAATTAAACCCGCCGCCGGTTGCGGTCATCGTTGAAAGGTAGCCGGACATGCCGTCTTTCATGCGGAATAAAATGGATGTTGTGTCGTCGGCATCGACTTCCACCACCCGGCGGAAGCTCTGGGCGTAGACCTGGTCGATTTCCCCACACAAGTCGATGAAGCCATCGATTGCGTGAACACCCATCGGTGTCAGGCCGCCGCAAGGGGTTTCATCTTTGCTCGCGCGCCAGGCGTCCGGTTTCAGGGACAAGCCATTTGGAAAGGTCATCGTTGCTTCGCAATGCAATATCGTTCCGAGCTCTCCGGAGCGGATCATCTCGCGGAGTTTGTTGATTTCCGGATGAAAGCGGCGGTTGTAGCCGATGCCGAGCGTTACGCCAGCTTTTTCGCAGGCCTCGACCGCGTCAACTGCATCAGCCCCGGTAAGGGCGAACGGCTTTTCGCAGAAAACGTGTTTGCCGTGTTGTGCAGCGGCAATGGTTTGCGCGCTGTGGATCGAGTTTGGCGTCACCAGCACAACTGCATCAATGTTCGGATCCGCAATAATGTCCTCGTAGGACTCGCGGAGCTCCATGTTGTGTTCTTTGGCGAAGGCTTGTGCCTCATCCGACAGGGTACGTGTCGTGCCGGCAACGAATCGAATATCGTCGCTGATGCCGGAGACGGATTCGACCAGGGTCTTGCCCCACCATCCAAGGCCTATAATGGCTGCATTAATCATGTGATTTACTCTTATAAGACAGCGACTTGGTCGCTTTGATTGCTTCTTGGCCCAGTATATCGCTAAAATCCGTGTTTTCCATATTTAATCGATTAAAATGACGATTGACGATACCGCAGCGAACCTCTTGATCCTCATCGCGCGAGTATTTCTCGCGCTGGTTTTTCTGGTCAGTGGTATTCATAAAGGGATTTGGTTTCACAAGGCCGCCGGTGAGTATGAGCGCAGCGGGATACCGGCAATCTGGCTTACGTTGCCCGCTACCATTGGCCTGCACCTGATAGCGTCAATGTGCCTGATTCTGGGCTATCAAACTCGGGAGGCGGCGCTGGCGCTGGCCATTTTCACCGTCGTCGCCACGCTCAAAGTGCATGCCTATTGGCGCCTTCCTGTCAGCGAACAATTGGGGCGCAGCCGAATATTTACGGCGAATCTGGCCGTAATTGGCGGTTTGCTGCTACTCGTGGCCATCGGTGGCG
The DNA here is from genome assembly GCA_964615665.1 of uncultured Woeseiaceae bacterium. GTDB lineage: Bacteria > Pseudomonadota > Gammaproteobacteria > Steroidobacterales > Woeseiaceae > UBA1847. The sequence goes on from CAZTQL010000074.1 coordinate 5,596, forward strand.
GTAAATTCGTGCTCGTTCCCTGAGCTTTTTGGTCTATTTGTCGAAAGGCTATCGTATTATCGATAAATATCGTAAAATCCCCTGTCTATCGATTTAATTCACTCCCAACGATCAAAGGTAAGTCTCTTGAATGACACGACCGGGCAGCTCCAGGCTGCCATCGACAATGCTGTCGCGCCGGATGTTGAGACACGATTGGAACTGTATCGCTTGATGCAGTCCTGCCGGGTAATGGAACAGCGCGCTTACGATCTGTTTATGCAGAACCTTATTAAGGGGACGTCGCACCTTGCTCTGGGGCAGGAAGCGATCGCGGCCGGCTTCGGCGCCGCCATGCGAAAGGACGATTACACATTCTGTACGTATCGCGGCCATAACCACACGTTGGTACGTGGCGTGTCGATGACAGGGATCCTCGGTGAGTTGATGGGTCGAGAATGTGGGCTGCTAAGCGGCAAGGGTGGCTCCATGCACCTTATGGACGTTGAAAAGGGCGCCATGGGCTCGTATGCGATCATCGGCGCGCACATGCCGATCGCCGCCGGCGCTGCCTGGTCCGCGCAATACCGCGAGTCCGGCCAGGTTGCGGTCTGCTTCTTCGGCGACGGCACAACGAATATCGGCGCGTTCCACGAATCGCTTAATTTCGCGGCGATTTGGGATCTTCCCGTTGTTTACGTCTGCGAAAACAACTTGTACATGGAGTACACGCCGATTTCCGAGGTTACTGCAGTGCCGAATCCTGGCGCGGATCGCGCATCCGCTTATGGGCTTGAACCGATTGTGGTCGACGGCAACGATGCGGATCTTGTTTATGCGGTGGCGGTCGCTGCGCTGGAGAAAGCTCGTAGTGGCGGTGGTCCCAGCCTTATTGAAGTGCAAACGTACCGGCATGGCGGCCATTCACGCGCTGATCCGGGCAAATATCGACCGGCAGAAGAAGTGGCTGAATGGATGGCACGCGATCCGTTACCGACCTATCGAGCCAGGCTTCTCGCCGACGGCGTGGATGAGGCGGCAATAGTTGCCATAGAAGATGAGCAAGCAGCGCGTGTCGATAAGGCCGAAGCGACCGCACGAGAAAGTGGACCACCTCCTCTTGAGATTGCCGATACCGATGTCTGGGCAGACGGAGGTTCGTCATGGCGCAATTAAGTTATAGAGAAGCCGTTTCTTCAGCGATCGCTCAAGAAATGCGCCTGGACAATTCGATTGTCTTAATAGGCGAGGACATTGCGAAAGCTGGCGGCGTGTTTAAGACAACTGAAGGATTGCTGGACGAGTTTGGCCCACTTCGAGTTCGTGACACGCCGATTTCTGAACAAGCCATTCTCGGTGCAGCGATGGGCGCCGCAATGACAGGGCTCCGTCCGATCGCCGAGATCATGTTTTCGGATTTCTTCGCTGTTTGCTGGGACATCGTTGTCAATCAGATCGCGAAGACCCGTTTCATGTCAGATGGCCAGTGCTCGTTTCCGCTCGTGATTCGTTGCGCCAATGGTGGTGGTGCCCGATTCGGTGCTCAGCACTCGCAGTCAGTGGAAAACTGGGCGATGGCGATTCCTGGTCTGAAAGTTGTAGCGCCGTCGAACGCCGCTGACGTTAAAGGCTTGTTGGCGGCTTCAATACGCGATCCGGATCCGGTGTTGTTCTTCGAACAAAAATCGATGTACGGCATGAAGTCCGATGTTCCCGAAGGCGAACATGTTGTGCCTCTTGGCAAGGCAGCCGTTGCCCGCGAAGGCAGTGACGTCACGATTGTCGCACTTGCAGCGATGGTGCCACGTGCACTGAAAGCGGCTGAAACGCTGCAAAGCGATCACGGTATTTCGGCTGAAGTCATTGACCTTCGCTCACTCGTGCCATTGGACACGAAGACCATATTCGAGTCTGTTTCCAAGACTGCCCGACTGGTGACGGTGGAAGAGAACCCGAGACTTTGTGGTTGGGGCGCAGAAATTTCGTCGATAGTCGCAGAAGAATTATTCTACGATCTCGACGGGCCCATCGTTCGCGTTACAACGCCGCACATCCCGCTGCCGTCGGCGGATACGTTGGAAGATGCGGTCATGCCGAGTCCGGCGCGGATCGTCGAAAACGTCCTGAAACTCGCGGACTAAAGGAAACAGCATGGATGTATTAATGCCGCAACTTGGCGAAACGGTCGGCGAGGGAACGATCGCTGGCTGGCACAAGCAGCCGGGTGATGCCGTCGAAAAAGGCGATGTCTTGCTCGACGTCGAAACCGACAAGGTCGCGACGGAAATCGAAGCCCCGGCAAGCGGGATTCTGACGTCGATCGATGTGCCGGAGGGCGAGACGGTGGACGTCGGTACCGTGCTTGCGGTGATCGCGGTCGAAGGTGAACTTGTTGTAGAAAAATCGCCCGTCGCAGAGAAAGCAGTGGCGGCTACAGCAGCAGCGAAGCCGGTTAGCGGCGGTTTACCGGGCAAACAAGCGGGTGAACGATTATCGCCAGCAGTACGTCGACTTCTGAAAGAACACAATCTAAATATCGCAGACATCCCTGGTTCCGGTCGGGACGGCCGCATAACTCGTCAGGATGTTGTCGAATTTGTGGCGTCCGGAAAATCCGGTAGCGCCGCCGCTAGTGGCGAACGAATTCCATTCGATCGCGTCAAGAAAATCACGGCGGAACATATGGTCCGTTCCAAGGCGACGTCGCCACACGTGCTGCAAACGATCGATGTCGATTTTCATGCGGTCGATGCGTCGCGTCTCGCGCGCAAAGAACAGTGGAAATCCGACACGGGCTATTCCCTGAGCTATCTACCGTACGTCGCAAGAGCAGTTTGTAAAGCGATTGCAGATTTTCCTCACGTGAATGCCAGCGTTGATGGTGATGCGTTGCTCGTGCATCCGGAGATTAACCTGGCGATCGCAATTGATCTCAGTCACAAGGGCCTTGTTGCGGCAGTAACGCGAAATGCTGGTGAACTGTCGGTGTCGAAACTTGCAGAGCAGTTCAACGACCTTGTGACACGTGCCCGAGGAAATAAGCTGAAGCCGGACGACTTGCAGGGCGGCACCTATACGCTGTCGAATCCAGGGCCGTTTGGAACGCTTTTTACAGCGCCGATAATCAATCAGCCACAGGTTGGGATTTTATCGATGGACGCGGTGAAGAAAAGAGCGCATGTCGTCGAGTCCGATGCGGGTGATGCGATCGAGATTCGTCCGGTTGGGATACTCGCGCATTCCTTCGATCATCGCGCGATCGACGGTGCTTACTCGGCAGCGTACTTACAACGATTGAAATCGATTCTTGAACAAAGCGACTGGGATAGTGAATTCTAAATGATCAAAACTCGACGATTTGCAGGTATCACTCTGGCGACAATGTTCATGGCGTCGCAAGCTCATGCGCAGGTTGATCTCGGCCTCTACGAACAACGCGGTGAGGAGCTATACAATTCGCCGGCTTCCTGTGCCGTTTGTCACAAACAAGACGGCACCGGCCTGATCGGACCGGATATCACCTACGGACCGACGTCGGCGCAAATTCTGGAACAGATGTTGAACAATCCGCAAATGGCGGGCATAGCGCAGGAGTTGAAGGCCGACAATGAAGATTTGATTTCACTGTCCGTCTACATTCGCTCCCTGACCAGTTTGGAAACGACCGAAGCGATGATCGTTGATCAACGTGCGAAACTTATCTCCGCTCGCGCTAAGACTGAAACTGATTTGATATTCCCAAAGACCGCGCGTGACGAAGCTGTAGAGGCGGTGCAAAACTGGGAGTCGGTCCTTGCCGATTGGCAACCGCGAGCGAATGAAGGTCCGTTGCTTGAGAGCTACGACTCTCAAATCGTCGCGACATTCGACCCTGGAAAACCAAAATTCAGACCGCGAAAAGGCCGAACCTATTTCTACGAGAACGTCGGTAACTCGGCGAATCTCGCAATTCTGAAGCCGGGCGCAAAGAATGCGAAGTCGACTCAAGTCGTCGTAGGCGATGCCAAAACACACAAGGTCATCGCGAGCTACGAATTGCCGGTCAGTCTGCGCGCCGCGGTTCACACGACAATTGTCTCGCCGGATGGCAAGTACGTTTACATCGTTGGTTCGAAACCGAAGACGGAGCCGACCAATCAACTGAAAGCACTTGATGCGCCTGCAACGCTGATCAAAGTAGACGCCGTCACGCTGCAACCGGTTCTGCAACAGACGATGGGCGGACGCTTGCATCACGGCATGGTGTTCCAGGACAAGTACATTTTGTTGGATACATTCGCGCGCGACCCGGACGGTCTTGATGTCATGTTGCTCGATCCCGAGACGGACAAGATTATCGGTGGCGTTCGAGATGAAAACCTCGGTGGCTCGTCTTATACCGCCTATACCGACAATGACTACATCTACATATTGATGGAACCGGTGGGCTACGCTTCGCACCGTTCGACCGGCATGCTCGGCGCGAAGAATCTGTACAGCGGCAAGATCACGACAATGAAACCTTTCTGGATCGCGAAACTCGATCCTGAAACCTGGGAGGTCGTGCAGGAATATCCTTATCCAGGCTTTCGCGGTGACTGGATTGTCTTTGATGCGAAGAAAGAGTTCATGTACGTCACGGCGGGCGGCACCTCGAACGTTAGCAAGATCAATATGACTTCCGGCAATGTTGTTTGGGCCGCCGGTGCCGGAATCAGCCCGTATGGCGCCAGTCTGAACGCCGAAGAAACCGAATTATGGGTCGCAAACAAAGGCGAACATACGGGACACTTCGGCCGAACGCTGTCCGTTTTGAAAGCGGATACCGGTCGGCAGGTCGCGACCGTGTTCTCGGGATATGAGGTCGATCACATATTGCTGGCGCCTAACGGTAAAGAAATGTGGGCAACCAGCAATGGTGAAGGACGCATCTACGTTTATGACACCGATTCGCATGATGAGATCGCAGTCATACAGATGCCGCAAAATGGTGATCCGCACGGATTGGTCTGGGTGCACTACGACGACGACGGCAATTCCAGAGTTGTGGGCGATCAGGGCGGCGCCCGAGGCGGCGTCAACCCGGCGCTTGGCACAGCGCTCGACTATTAAATGCGACCCTGGCTTCTAGCGATAACGCTCTTTCCGCTGTTCGCGTGCGCGGAGTCTGCTCCTGAAAATTGCCTGGAAGTGGTGCTGACCGGCACACAAGGTGGTCCTCCCGCTGTAAACGGCCTCGCCGGTGCAGGAACACTGGTTCGCTACGGCTCTGTCGACAATCAATGCAATGACGTGCTGCTGCAATTCGACGCGGGCCGGGGCACAACTGAACGACTCTCTCAACTGGGAGTGACACCAAACGACCTGGACGCCGTATTTCTTACGCATATTCACTCTGATCATACCGAGGGGCTGATCGGTCTGATGCAGCTTCGCTGGCATTTCATGGGTGGGCCGCTGGATCTGGTTTGCGGAGCGGACGTCGAACTAAGTGGCCGCGCATTGAGTTGCCGCGCTTTTTCTGAGCACATCGGCGATGCATTTATTGAGTCAGGTGAAATTGCGCAACGGATCGCAGAAAACCCTAAACGCCATCCAGATGGTCCATCGGGCCTTTTTAAGTTTCAAGGAATGAAGCAAACCGCGACGGGGAGTGGGGCAGTGATGGTCTGGTCATCCGGTGATGTCTCCGTACAGGCCGTGACGACAGTTCACATCCCAGGGTCGCTCGCTTTTCGCGTCGACACGCCGGTAGGGAGCGTGGTGATCGGAGGCGATGCGGGCAACAGCAAGCGTGCACCGCCGCGCGATACGTCGACCAGTGAGTCGGTCGAAGTGTTAGCAAAAGGGGCAGACATTCTCGTGCACTCGGCAATTCATCCTATTTTCGCCCCTGGCTCGGGTAGCCAATTCCCGGAACCTGTCTATCTGAGGCAAAGCAACGCCGCCGATCTGGGCGCGATGGCGGAACGCACTGAAATTGCGCATTTGGTATTGACGCATCTCATTCCTGCGCTTCAAACGCGTTCACACGGCCCATTTGCTATACCCGGCGGGCCTTTGAGGCCGGAGGATTTTGAGGAAACGGCCCGAAATGGCGGGTTTCAGGGCGAAATCCACGTCGGCGAGGATCTCATGCGTCTGCGACTACCGTAGGAAAATGTACGAGGCGTCGAAAAGTCTAAAATAAACGATATTTTTTTGATTGCGTTAATTCTAACGATTATCTATAGTGCAACGATGAAAATATCGTAATTTACCGATAGTCGTCGAAAATATTGGGGGAAACATGTTTATTCAGTCAGAATTATCAACGTCCCAACCCAAATGGTTAGCCCATTCGGGTCTCTTGTCCGCCGTCATGGGAATTGCACTGCTTTTTCCAGCACCACAAGCGGTCGCGCAGGATGA
>CAZTQL010000075.1:0-11730 GCA_964615665.1 uncultured Woeseiaceae bacterium
CTACAGCTCGGGCTTTCGCGCCGACTCCGGGTTCGTGACGCAGGTCGATGGCAGCAAACAGGCGATCGAGGGCGACCATGTGTGGCACGGCACCGACGATACATGGTGGAGCAAATTGCGGCTTAACGGTGAGTGGAATATCAGTCACAACGATGCCGGCCAGCTGTTGGAGCGCGAGGTCGGAACCCGCTTTACTGTGCAGGGGCCGTTGCAGTCGTTCTTCAGGATTCGCGGCGAGGTGAGCGACTCGCGATGGGAGGACGTGCTTTACGAAGAGAAGACCATTGGTATATACGCGCAGATGCGACCAGTTGGCGGGCTCGAAACAGGCGTCCGGCTCGATACCGGTGATCGAATCGACTACGACAATTCCCGGTTGGCGGAAATGCAGACGATCGAACCGTTTATCGAATGGAATATCAGCCGTCACCTCTTACTGAGGATGCGGGCGGAACTGTTTGAGCTGGAGACCAAAGCCGGTGACCCGATTATCGATGCGGACGTTTATGACCTGCGTTTGACCTGGCAGTTCAATCGGCGCAGCTATTTGCGCTTCACGATGCAACACTTTGATATTACCCGCAACGTGGCCGTGTACGTTGACGAGGTTGACGCAAACACGCGTGACGTCGGCCGACAGCTGCTGTACTCCTACAAGATAAACCCGCAGACCGTCTTCTTTCTGGGTTACTCCGATAACCTCACCGACGACGATACGCTTAGCGGCCTCGAGGAAACCGACCGCACTGTTTTCATGAAAATCGGCTATGCCTGGACACCGTAGTCACTAATGAACGAATGCAAGTGGTTGCTTTTTTGCCGTTGCTTTCCCAGAATCAACCGCTCGATGAACCGCGCCGGTGATCTTGCCGGAACCTGAGGAGCACCAATGTCTGAAGATCGTAAAACTAACCAGGACCGCCGACGATTCCTGAAAATCGCTGGTGGCGGCGCCGTTATGGTTCCTATCATTGGCCTTGCTGGTTGTTCCGGCGGTAGTGACGCCCCGGCGCCTGCTGCCAAGCCCATGACCGATGCCGCACCGGCGAAAAAAGCGGTGGAAGCCGCTGCTCCTGCCGCAGCCCCGGCCAAGAGCGTCGAGATGCCGAAGTTAAGCGCGGATGATCCACAGGCGAAATCTCTGTCGTATGTTGAGGATGCAACAACGATTAACAGCGCCAGGCAGCCACGATTCCAGGCGGGACAGGCCTGTTCCAACTGCGCATTGTTCCAGAAGAAAGACGACCCGGACTGGGGTGGTTGCTCTATCTTCCCGGGCAAGCTGGTTAACGCGGCGGGTTGGTGCTCGGTTTACGCGCCAAAGCCAGGCTAGCGGTAGCCTGCGGTTCGGGAATTCTGGAGGGCAAGGCCACAGTCTGAGGTTGCCCGGGTCCGCAGAAAATGTGGAGAACCCGTGCAATTTCAGAGATCTGTTGATTCGCTTGATAGTCTAAGCGGCATGCGCATCACCATTGCACAACGAATATTCCTGGCGCTGACCGTGGTCAGCCTGGTGATACTGACGTTGAACGCCGCGTTCACGCGCTGGAACTTCGAGCGCGGCTTTCTCGAGTACGTCGCCAGCCAGGAGGCCGAAACCATTAGCGGTGCCGCGGCTGAACTTGCGGCCTTGTATCAGTCAGACGGCGACTGGGAGGCCTTTCGTAGAAACCCACGTCACTGGAACGACTTCCTGCGCGAAAGCAGCAACGAGCGGTTGCCGGAACCGCGGCCAGGGCCCGGCCAGCGACCAGGCCAGCGGCCAGGCCGCCCGCCACCACCCGACCCGCTTGATATCGGCCGCCGCATCAGTCTCCTCGATGCCGGCGGCAAGGTCGTCATCGGTCCGCCAGGCGATACGAGTTCGATTCAATCCGTGCCGATACTTTTGGACGATGCAATCGTTGGCTACGTCACAATCGCGCCCCGACGCGAACTGACCGACGAAATCGACCGGAATTTTGCCCGCGAGCAGAAACGTTCTATCTACCTGATCGCCGCAGCCGCTTTGCTATTGGCCGCGGCGATTTCTGCGCTGTTGGCGCGGCAGCTGACGCAACCGATTCGCGCCCTGGCGTCCGGCGCGCGCGCGATCAGTGCCGGCCGTTACGACACACGCATCACTGCGGCAAGGCACGATGAGCTCGGTGACCTGGCCAGCGACTTCAATCAGCTCGCGCAGACACTCGAACAGAACCAGCAGTCACGGCAGCAATGGGTTGCGGATATTGCGCATGAGCTGCGCACGCCGCTGGCCGTACTGCGCGGCGAACTCGACGCCATAGAAGACGGCGTACGAACGTTCGATGCGGTAACGCGACAATCGCTGCAAGCGGAGGTTGCCCGGTTGACCAAACTGGTCAGCGATCTGCACGACCTGTCCGTTTACGACGAAGGCGGCCTGGATTATCGAAGTGAGTCTGTCGATATTGGCGCCCTTCTGCGACGCATCGCGGCGAACTCGAAAAACCGTTTACAGGACGCAGGCATCGAGCTTACCGAACAGCTACCTGACGACGCCGTTAGAGTGCTCGCGGATGCGTCGCGCCTGGAACAGCTGTTTGCCAATCTTATCGAGAACACGATTCGCTACACCGATGCGCCAGGGTCATTATTTATCAGCTGCACAGTCGGTTCCGAAAATATTGAGATCGACTTTGCCGACTCTACTCCCGGCGTTCCGGAGCACACGCTGGGCCGGCTATTCGACCGGCTGTTTCGCGTCGAGACATCGCGCAGTCGCCATTCCGGTGGCTCTGGCCTCGGACTCTCAATCTGTAAAGCGATCGTTGATGCACATAGCGGCTCAATACAGGCGATGGGTTCTGACGCCAACGGCCTGTTGATTCGGGTGACCCTGCCCCTTGCACCTGCGACAGTGAGTGACTCGTGAGCGAGCGCCCGCTGGTTCTCATCGTCGAAGATGAGCGAAAGATCGCGGAGCTGCTGCGCGACTACCTGGAGCGGGATCATTACAGGACGCATTGCATCGACGATGGAGGCGCTGTTGACGCCTGGCTGGACAATAACCAGCCGGATATCGTCTTGCTGGACGTCATGCTGCCCGGCAAAGACGGTCTGACGATTTGTCGTGAGCTGCGCGCTCGTTCCAACGTGCCGATCATTATGGTGACCGCTCGGGTAGAGGAAATTGATCGGCTGCTTGGCCTGGAGCTCGGCGCAGATGACTACATCTGCAAGCCATTCAGTCCGCGCGAAGTGGTTGCGCGCGTAAAAGCGTTATTGCGCCGTGTCGATCGGGTCAAAACGGATCCTGCCGCGGCCAACCGTGGGCTAACGATCGATGCAGACAAGTTTTTGGCCGCCATTGACGGTCATGCACTCAACCTGACGCCAATTGAATTCCGCCTGTTGGCATTGCTCGCCAGCCAGCCTGGCCGGGTATTCTCTCGAGACCAGTTAATGGACAGGATCTACGTGGACGGACGCGTGGTCAGCGACCGTACTGTTGACTCGCACGTAAAGAACCTGCGTCAGAAAGTCCACGAGGCCGTGGGTTCAGACGATGTTATCCGGTCAATCTACGGCGTTGGCTACAAACTCGAGTAGTCCCTGCAATTTTCACAATTTCTGCACATTCTCTTCGTCGTCGCTGCTAACTGCGTGAGCAGACTACAGACTCACACCCTTGGAAATACTAAAGGAGTTCATCATGAACCGTAGTTTGATCGCACTGCTTGCAGCCACTCTGATGATCGGCACCGCTTATGCCGATTCCGACCAGGACAAGAAGTCTCGCGGTGAGCATCGCGGCCCACCGCAGGTGGCTCTGGAAGCCTGCGCCAATTCGGTGCAAGGCGATCCGTGCTCGTTCGAAGGTCGGCGCGGCGAGGCCCTCGAGGGCACCTGCGAGGCACCGAGCGACAAACCGCTGGCCTGTCGACCGGAAGGAGCCCCGCCGAAAATGCATGGCGAAGACCAGTAATCGACACGGGCCCCGTTGGGGCCCGTTTTTGGCTATACCGCCGTAACGCTTGCTTATGCCCGGGGAAAACCAAGTCCCTGCAGCGCTGTAGTCACTTCATCGAGCGTCGCCGGATCATCGATGGTGGCAGGCAGCTTCCACGACTCACCGTCGGCAATGCGGCGCATGGTGCCTCGCAATACCTTTCCGGAGCGGGTCTTGGGCAACCGCGGCACCACCGTACACAAGCGAAACGCGGCTACCGGACCTATTTCGTCACGGACTTTCTGGGCCGCCTCGCGAAGGACATCTTCATCGGCTGCCGTTACGCCGTTGTTCAATACCAGTAGGCCGAGCGGTAGCTGACCTTTCAGCGCATCGGCGATGCCAATGACGGCACATTCGGCAACGTCCGGGTGCGTTGCAAGAACCTCCTCGATCGCACCCGTCGAGAGACGGTGGCCGGCGACGTTGATGACATCGTCAGTGCGAGCCATGACGAATACGTAACCGTTCTCATCGATGTAGCCGGCGTCGCCGGTTTCATAGTAGCCGGGGTATTTTTCGAAATACGAGGACACGAAGCGGTCGTCGGCCTGCCAAAGCGTGGTAAACGTGCCCGGCGGCAACGGGCATTCGATCACGAGTGCACCGATCTCTCCGCTCTTGGCGGGCTTGCCATAGTCATCCAGTACTGCAACCCGATAACCGGTCACCGGGCGTGCCGGCGAGCCCGGCACGATCGGCAGCATCTCCAACCCTAAGCAATTGCTGCAGATCGACCAGCCCGTCTCGGTTTGCCACCAATGATCAATAACGGGCACGTGGAGCTGCTCGGTTGCCCAGCTCAATGTATCCGGATCGCAGCGTTCCCCTGCCAGGAACAACGCTCGCAAACTGCCGAGATCGTATTTTTTGATGTACTCGCCGGTCGGGTCCTCTTTCTTGATCGCGCGAAAGGCGGTCGGCGCTGTAAACAGTACGTTGACGCCGTACTCGGAAATCACTCGCCAGAATGCTCCGGGATCCGGCGTGCCCACCGGCTTGCCCTCGTAAATAACGGTGGTATTGCCGTTGAACAATGGCCCGTAAACGATGTACGAGTGCCCTACAACCCAGCCGACGTCCGAAGCTGCCCAGTAGACGTCGCCCGGCTGCACACCGTAAATCGCCGACATGCTCCACTTCAGTGCCACGATACTGCCAGCCGTGTCACGCACGACGCCTTTTGGCTCCCCCGTGGTGCCCGACGTATAGAGGATGTACAGCGGATCGTTCGCGTTGACCGGTACGCAGTCTGCCGGACTCGCATTCGCCAACGACACCTGCCAGTCAAGGTCGCGCCCGACAGTTAAATCGGCAAGCTGCTGTGGCCGTTGCAATATGACGCAGTGTTCGGGTTTGTGTTTGGCCAGATCGATGGCCTTATCCAGCAGCGGCTTGTACGACACAATTCGATTGGGCTCGATGCCGCACGACGCCGAGACTATGACTTTCGTCGATGCGTCGTCGATGCGAACCGCCAGCTCGTTGCTGGCAAAGCCGCCGAAGACAACCGAGTGGATCGCACCGAGACGCGCGCACGCGAGCATCGCGATCAGAGCTTCAGGCACCATCGGCATGTATACGAGGACGCGATCGCCCTTGCCGACGCCGAGACCGGACAACACGCCGGCAAAACGAGCCACAATATCGAGCAACTCTCGATAGCTGTAAGTCACCTTGCTGTCGGTGACCGGGCTGTCATAGATTAACGCCGGCTGTTCACCACGGCCTTGCTCGACATGAATGTCGAGCGCGTTGTAACACGCGTTGGTTACGCCATCCGGATACCAGCGATAAAACGGCGGATTGGCATCGTCTAATAACCTGGTCGGCGCTTGATACCAGAAGATGTCTTTGGCGGCCTGCTGCCAGTGCTGCGTATCGATCATCGGCGGATTACCTCCTGACCAATACGATACTCAACGTTGCGTCAGGAGGTCCATACGGGTTCACCACCAGGTTGACGAGACTGCGGGGAAAAGCGGGCCGCAGCCTGCTGCTCGTCTCGAACCTTGTTGATTCGATCGTTTGCGATAGCTGGTGCGGGGACAAATGAGGCTATCGTTGTCATGCCGCCCAAGCTAAATGTGAACGCGTCACGCGCCACTTTTGCTTTCTTAAACATGGTCTGTTCTCCTTAACGAATCATGTCCGTTACCACACGCCGAGGCCGGTCTTCGGGCTCGACGTACGAACAATAGGGGCGTGGGCTCCGGACCTCAAACGAAAAGAACTCAAGATAGACATGAGAAAAACTAAGGCTAAGGTGCCCTTGAAATCACCAGCCACGCGGCTGCGAATCAGGAGCGGCTAGCAGCGTGCTTTGATGGCGGCGATGTGTTCCTGAAAAGTGCGGCTCACCGACAGCGGCATGACCTCGGACTCACGACGGCCAGCTAACAGATCATTGCCGACGGCGATTGCCGATCACATACGTACGATTGGGTAGCTTGTAGCGAAATTATGTGGCTTACGCCGTTATCGACATAGGCCATATCGTCGGCGAACTGGTGGGCGATTCGCGCGGTACTCAAGATTCCCCAGCGAATTTTTCTCGACGCGCTCGAACCGACGAAATGATAGTGCCTGCCAGGTAGGAGAGAACTGCTGCGCCAACACCGGTTACGACCGCCTCTGTCACTATCGTTCCGAACATGCCTGGATGCACGAAGTAGTCAACGACGGCCGTGATCAACCCGAGTAACAAGGAAATTGCCCAACGCTTGTTTGTTTTCGAAATCAAGATTGCAGCTGCCGTGATGGATCCGGCAGCTACACCGGTTTGCGATGCGATTAGCCAATGACTTATACCAAGCGCCAGTAAATTGCCCTGCACCATAGTAATCAGGCATGCCGCTGTTGCCTCGGCGATGTTTTCAACGAACGGAGTGACATTCTTGTTCATTCATCGTCCTGTGCGATCGGGCAGTCGCTCACGACTGCGTCAGCGCACTGGCCTTCACCCGGGACGGCATCAAAACTCTCATCCACGGTTTCATCAATAAAAAGTGGCGCCGCCAGAAACCACGCGCCAACCAGAAAGATGACTCCCAGGATCACGACAATATTTTTATTCACGGCCTCTCCCCCGACTCACTGAGATACTATACATGACGACGATGCCGTAACGATTCCGAGGAATCTACCGGAGGGATAGAGCCCAACCATGACTTACCATGAGCACTTAATGAATCATCGCAAACGAGTTTCCGAACTACTCGAAAAGGGGCACGAGTCCGACAAGCCCAGCAAAATCGTCAACCTGCTGCTGATCTTGCTTATATCACTGAACGTGATCGCGATTTTTCTCGAGACGGTAGCGCCTATCCATCAGCAGTATCAAAACGCGTTTTGGTACTTTGAGGTTTTTTCGGTTGCAATTTTTACGCTCGAATACCTGGCCCGGGTATGGAGCTCCGTCGAGCTGGAGGGAATAGACGCTGCTTCGCCGATCCGTGGTCGCATCCGTTACATGCTGAGACCGATCGCATTGATCGATTTGATCGCAATCCTCCCGTTCTACCTCAGCCTTTATCTGCCGATCGATCTGCGCTTCTTACGAGTCCTCCGGTTACTGAGACTCTTCAAGCTGACCCGTTATTCACCTGCTCTGGGCGCTTTGCTGGACGTGGTGCAGAAAGAGGCGGAGGCGTTACTGGCATCGGTGGTTGTGCTTTTGATGATGCTGGTCATCTCGGCCGGCGGCATTTACCTGCTCGAAAATGAGCTCCAGCCTGAGACGTTTGGCAGTATGCCCGCCTCGCTTTGGTGGGCGATCGTTACGCTGACGACGGTCGGGTATGGCGACGTCATACCTCTCACGACTATGGGCAAGATGTTTGGCGGGCTTATTGGCCTGATCGGTATTGGCATGATCGCGCTGCCCGCCGCTATCCTCGCCTCAGGCTTCGCGGAGAACATTCGCGGACGCAAACAAAAGTACAACCAGTACATTCAACGGTTCCTGAGAGACGGCATTCTCGATGAGCACGAGCGCTGGCGCCTGGAAGAATTACGCAAGGAACTGGGGCTGGATAGTGATGAGGCGCTGCAGTTACTCGACAGCATCATGCATCAGGCCAAGCAAAACACTCTGGACAAGTGCCCTCACTGTGGAGAGGGCTTGAATTAGGCGCGGGGCTGCAGGGATTGCCGTTTCTGTGCGCGTCGAAACGCTCGAATGATCGGCATGTGATCATTCCACGGGGAAGCGTCGGCGCGATCCGGATCATAGGGGCACACCGAGCCCGCGAACCCCGGCGGAATCTGATCGTCGACTTCCCCATCACCTGCGTTGTCGAAAAACTCGTAGCCAGGGATGCTCATCTCCTCATCGGCGATGACATCAATGGTGCGCAAGCCGTAACTGGAAAGCTCCGTCGTCAGTGCTTGCGGATACACGAGCCAGACATGGTGCGGCCCGGCGACGAACAAATATTGAATTCGGCGGTTACGCGACGCGATGCGGTACTTCCTGATTTCACCACCGTACATCTTGCTGTACGAGGCTGCGACGTCGATAACGGCCTTGAAATTCGGCTCAAAACCGCGCGTGATCTTCAGCGAAGCGGGATCATTCTCATCCGCAAACACCGCGATGCTACGATTATTGTTGATGCGGTTTGCCGGCATGCTCATCGCCTTCTTGCGCGGTGACTCGAAGTCATTGTACGGCTGCATACGATGAGTCGGCGCATTGCGCAAAATCAGGAACAGTATGCTCTTGTCATTTTTTGCCCGCGGGCTGCGCTGCCCGGCATCATCCAGCGCCGCCTGCATTTCGAACGGCAGGTTGGTTGTTTCCTCGGCACTCTCCGGGCCTTCGACGCCGCGTTTTATTACCCACTTGATCGCGCCCTTGCCAATCCATTGGTCATCAGGTGTGTTGATGTAGTGGGACGCGGCACGCCACACCAGCGACGAGTCTTTGTAGAAAACTCTCGCATGAATGGCTGGCTTACGACGTCCGGGTTGCGGCGGCAACAACACGTACGCGGGCATCAGCTTCAACTCGTGGCTGATGCGGAGGTTGCATAAAAAGAAACGCGTACCGAATAGCTCAATCTCGTATTTCGGCACATAACCACGGCTGAATAATTCTTCAGGGTCAGACTTTGCCTGCCCGTCGACTCGCAGCTTGTAACCGGAAGCCAGCAGACCACGAAACTCGCGAGCCACCTGGCGCGGGGTCTTGTCGGCTACGACGACGTTCCGAATGATCAGACTGGGTATCGCTTTTGTCTTGCTCAAGTTTCGTTTTCCTGTGACCCGATAACAAAATAGATCTTGGACCCGCGTTATAACCCGGAAGGCCCGCTGATGTCTCGATGTTACGGACATAGCGTTGCAAGTGCGTGCATCCACCGGAAAATATCGTGGTAATGTCGCGTCAATGAGCAACGATTTCGCCCGCTATCACCGCCAGATGCTGCTGCCCGGCTTCGGAGAAGACGGTCAGCGTCGGCTGCATGAAGCAACCGTCTTGATGCTTGGCTGCGGCGCGCTCGGCTCGGTTGCCGTCGATATGCTGGCGCGGGCCGGTGTTGGGCACATCGTCATCGTCGATCGCGATTTTGTCGAGCTGACCAACCTGCAGCGCCAGGTATTGTTCGACGAAGACGACGCTGCAATGTCACTGCCCAAGGCAATTGCCGCGAAACGCAAGATCGCGAAGATCAATTCAGGCGTGCAGATCACCGCGATCGTCGACGATATCAATCACACCAATATCGAGCGCTATGCGACAGACGCCGACGTATTCATCGACGGCCTCGATAACTACGAAACCCGTTACCTCGCAAACGACCTTGCTGTGAAAACTGCTCGGCCCTACGTTTATGGCGCGGCGGTCGGCACGACAGGCATGGCCTTCCCGGTTCTGCCGCATGGCTCCGGCAAGGCGGCATGGGAAACCGCGGACAGCGGCAGTCTTGCAACACCGTGCTTTCGATGCCTGTTCGACGACGCGCCGCCGCCGGGAGCGAGCGCCACCTGCGATACCGTCGGCGTACTCAGTTCTGTGGTCTCGATCATCGCCAATTTCCAGGTAGCCGAAGCACTGAAAATCCTGGCCCGAAACTATGACCGCGTAAACCGCACGTTATTGAACATCGACCTGTGGACAAACGAGATACATCAACTGAATGTAGATGGTGCTTACGCAAAGGGAGATTGTCCGTGCTGCAAGCAGAGGCGCTTCGACTACCTCGACGCCCGTGCAGGATCCTCCGCCGCGACGCTCTGTGGTCGCAACGCCGTGCAGCTTCGGCATCGGCAGCAAGCCGACGGCATCAATCTTGACGCCATCGCAAAGCGCCTAAGCGCCCATGGCGAGGTTAGTATCAACGAATTCATGCTGCGCGCATCGGTCAAGGATCATGACGCGCGTTACGACATCACGTTGTTCCCGGACGGCCGTGCGATTGTCAAAGGCACGGACGAGCCCGCCGTGGCACGCAGCATCTATGCCAAATTCATTGGGGCGTAGATTTCCTGCGATCGGCAACCACGCGACGAACTTCTTCGAGCAGTAGTGGAAAAGCAGGCGCGCGTTAGCGTAGCCTCACCGCAATTCCTTTGAGTGTCTCAGCCAGCGCGGCTTGCCGCTTCCTGGTGACCGCGTCGCCATCGGCCGTCGTTACTTTTGATGCCAGCGATTTCAGCGTCTTCGCAAGCGCCTTGTCACGAGTGCCGTCTTGCCACTGCATGGCCGCGCGGTCGAGCGCCGCGGTCAATTCGACCGCAAGAGAGTCCGCCACCGCACTACTGCGTTCGAGCTGATCGAGGTACGCACGAGCGACAACGGGCTCATCCGGCCAGCTGACAGGGAACTGCTGCTGCGGATTGAACACGCCACCCTGATCGGCCAAGGCCGCAGCAGCGATCTCGTTTTCTGACAGGTACTCGCTCGGCACCAGTGCGAATACGTCGAGACCGCGAATGATTTCGGTGCCATAGATTCGGCCGTTGTACCAATAGGTCGACCAGTATCCGCCCACCACCAGGTCTTCGGCATCGATCGGGCCGCGATCGAAGAACGCGATCTCGACCGGGTTGGCCGAGTCGGTGAAATCGATTGCCGATACGCCGCCCTGATACCAGGCCTGCACGAATATATCGCGACCCGGAACAGGAATGATGGAGCCGTTATGTGCGACGCAGTTTTCCTGCTCCACCTGTGGGGCCGGCATTTTGAAGTAACCGCGAAACTCGAGCTGTCCATCCACGATGTCGTAGATCGCATCCGCTCCCCAGGTCAGCGGGTCGTAGGCGAGGCAACGCGGGCGACCACCACCACCCCACTCGTCCGTGAAGATGACTTTGGTGCCGTCGTTATTGAACGTCGCCGAGTGCCAATAGGCGAATCCTTCATCGATGACCTCATCCATGCGCTGTGGTTTTAGCGGGTCGGAAATATCAAACAGGATGCCGTTGCCCGAGCATGCACCACCCGCAATATTGCCTGCCGGGAATACTGTGATGTCATGGCATTGATCGGTTCGACTGGTCTCCTGTGTTTCGTCGCCGTGGTCGCCACCGCGCCACAGACCCGCCAGTGCGCCTGTCTCCGAATCAGCGAACACGGCAGGGCTGTCGACGATGCGCGCTTTGGACGGCTCGTCGACCGGGATTTCGATGACGTCGATGCGGAATAGTGCTGTTCGCTGATCACCGGGAGACTCGTCGATGCAACCTTCCAGCTCTTTCTCGTCGCGCACGCCGGCGGTACCGGAGTTGTAGACGATGATCTTGCCGTCGTC
>CAZTQL010000076.1:0-11570 GCA_964615665.1 uncultured Woeseiaceae bacterium
CAGGTGCAGACCGTGATTCCCTACTTCGAACGCTTCATGGCGAGCTTCCCGAGCGTAGCGGCTCTGGCGAACGCGAATCGCGACGACGTGTTGCACCACTGGTCTGGCCTTGGTTACTACGCCCGCGCACGTAATTTGCATCGGGCGGCAATTTTGATTCGCGATGACTACAACAGCCATTTCCCTGACGACATCGACGCGCTGCTGGCGTTGCCCGGCATCGGTCGCTCAACGGCAGGGGCAATTTTGTCGCTGGCATTCGGGCAGCGACATCCGATCCTCGATGGCAACGTCAAGCGTGTAATTGCGCGGCATCACGCGATTGACGGCTGGCCGGGAAAGACCGCCGTCGCCCGGCAACTCTGGGAGGCTGCGGATGGGCTCGCACCACAGCAGCGAAGCGCGGCCTATACGCAGGCAATCATGGACCTTGGCGCTACCGTTTGTACGCGCAGCAGTCCTCAATGTGGCCGTTGCCCGGTGAGTGCCGATTGCCAGGCGCAGGCTGCCGGCAATGTCACCGCTTACCCGGGCCGGAAGCCGAAAAAGACCAGGCCGCTCAAGACGACGACAATGCTGTTGGCAAGCTACGACGGGCAGGTTTTTCTCGAGCGGCGCCCCGAGGCCGGAATCTGGGGCGGCCTGTGGAGCTTACCGGAGCTTGGCACGCGGTCAGTTGACGATTGGTGCAGCGGCACATTAAATACCGCGGCGACCGTGACAGAATCCTGGCAGCCGCTGCGCCACAGCTTTAGTCACTTCGATCTCGATATTCAACCGATAGTCGTGCGTGTCGACGCTCCTTTCAGTAAAGTAGCGGACGGCAACGACGCCACCTGGTATCGGCTCGATGACGTGCCGCCCGGCGGACTGGCGACGCCGGTAAAGAAACTGATCGAACAATTGAAATCATACAGTTGAAAAAGAGCGACTATGTCACGCACTGTTAATTGCATCCTCTTGGGCGAAGAGGCCGAAGGTCTCGACTACGCGCCGTACCCCGGTGAGTTGGGTCAGCGAATCTACGACAACGCGTCCAAGCAGGCGTGGCAGCGCTGGCTGACGCATCAGACAATGTTGATCAACGAATACCGGCTGACACCGATCGAGCCGGATGCCCGCAAGTTCCTGGAAGCGGAAATGGAGAAGTTCTTTTTCGCGGGCGGCTCAGCCGCGCCGAAAGAGTTTGTCCCACCGAGTTAACTGTAGGAGCGTGCCTCAGCGCGCGACCGCCCCCTACAGGCGCGTACAGTACTGCACGCTGAAAAGCTCTGACGCGTCGGTCCATACTTTTTCCACTTCGAAGCCGGCGTCGTGCGCCATGCGTGCAAACCCCCCGAGCGTGTATTTGTGCGAGTACTCGGTGAGAATTGCTTCGCCATCAGCCATCTTGAACTCGGTATCGCCAACCTTGAAGGTCTGTTCTTTCTGACTGACGAGCTCGAGCACGACGCGACCTTTATCTTCGTCATACTCAGCCCGGTGTTCGAAGGCGTCGAGGTTGAAGTTGGCGCCATAGTTCGTGTTCAGGTGTCGCAGCATGTTGAGGTTGAACTTCGCCGTAACGCCTTTTGAGTCGTTATAGGCGCGGTAAATAATGTCGGGGTCTTTTTGCAGGTCGAGCCCGATAAGCAGCGCTCCGCCGGCACCTGCTTCACCGTACATGACGCGTAGCAGGTCCATCGCTTCTGCGTATTCGAAATTGCCAAGCGTTGAACCCGGAAAGTAAACGACATTCTTGACCGGCATGGTGTCTGGTGTCGGCAAAGTAAACGGCCGCGTGAAATCAGCAACGACGGGATGCACAGCCAGCGCAGGGAATTCGCGCCTGATCTTTTGTGCTGACGCATACAAATGGTCTTCGGAGATATCGACGGGCACGTAAGCCGCAAGCTTAACGAGGTGTTCGAGCAATATCCGCGTTTTCAAACTGGAGCCGCTTCCGAATTCGATCAGGCTGGCCTGTTTGCCAATGAGCGCGGCCATGGCGTCGACATGCGTGCGCATAATGTCGAGCTCGGCATCAGTCAGGTAATACTCCGGCAACTCGGTAATCTCATCGAAAAGCTGCGAGCCGATCTCGTCATAGAAGTACTTTGGCGAAATCATCTTTCGCGGCTGCCTGAGGCCGTCGATCAATTCATCCATTACTTCACTCATGGTCGTCCCTTGCGAGCCGAAACCCCAGGAACTGCCAGCGAGCGTCGGGGTAGAAGAAGCTGCGGTAGCTGGCCCGTAAATGATCGGCGGATGTCACGCACGAGCCGCCGCGCACGGTCATCTGGTTACACATGAACTTGCCGTTGTATTCGCCCAAAGAGCCTGCGAGCGGCTTGAAGCCGGGGTAAGGCGCGTAGGACGACGCCGTCCATTCCCATACATCCCCGAAGAATTGCGATGCGTCGCTTGCGACAGGGTGCCAGTGTCCGGCACCCAGGAGATTACCGGTGACTGGCTGCTTGTTCGCTGCGCATTCCCATTCGAACTCGGTCGGCAGGCGTGCGCCGGCCCAGCGTGCGCAGGCGTCGGCTTCGTAGTAGCTGACGTGGCAAACCGGTGCGTTGTCGTCGATGGTGCGCACGCCGCCAAGCGTAAACTCCGTTTCCAGCGCCGGGTCCCAGTACAGCGGTCGTTGCCATTTACGTTCGTTGATAACGGCCCACCCGTCTGACAGCCAGAGGTACGACTTCTCATAGCCCTTGTCGTGGATGAACTCGCGGTATTCGCCGTTGGTGACCAGTCGACTGCCAATTCGATGTGCATGTAGCAGCGCATCATGGCGCGGTGTTTCGTTATCAAAACAAAAGCCGTCGCCCCCTGCTCCGATCTTGTGAATGCCGCTACTGCCGTTGGCGAAGGCATATGACCGCGGCCTTATGCTGCTCGTTGTGGACACTGAAGTTCGCGCGGCCGGCCGCAACGGATTGCACGAAAACACGTGCTTGATATCCGTGAGGATAAGTTCCTGATGTTGCTGCTCGTGATTCAGTCCGAGCGTCGTCAGCTGCAGGATGGTGTCATCAGTAGCGCGCTCGTCGAGTAACGCCTGCATTGCCGCGTCCACGTGCCGACGATAATCGAGAACCCTCGCAAGCGTCGGGCGTGACAACAAGCCGCGATTCGGGCGCGCATGCATGCTGCCGACCGTGTGGTAGTAGGAATTAAAAAGGTAGTGATACTTGTCGTCAAAGTGCGAATAGTTTTTCGCATGCGCATTCAGAATGAAATGCTCGAAGAACCAGGTGACATGCGCCAGGTGCCACTTGGTGGGGCTGACATCCGGCATCGACTGCACAACCGTATCTTCCGGTTCCAGTTCGCTAATCAACGCAAGCGTTGTCGATCGAACCTGTCGGTAACGATCGGATAGCATTGTCATTTGGGCGGAGTCAGTGGAAAGCATAGTTCAATGTAGGGGTAATTCGGTCTTCTTTTGTACGGTGCGTATTGCAACGCTCGAATTGACGCGAGCGACACCGGGCAGACGCGTCAGCGCATCTCTGTGCAGGCGTTCGAAATCCGCCATGTCAGATACTACGACACGTAACAGGTAATCGAATTCCCCGGTCATCAGGTAGCACTCCATGACTTCCGGGATGCCACGAACGGCCTCCTCAAACGCCGCGAGCTCACGCTCTTCCTCGCGATGCAGCCCGATGTGTACAAACACGTTGCCGGACAGCCCGACCTTGGGCTGGCTGACGAGGGCGGCATAGCGATCGATCATACCCGAATCCTCGAGCGCTCGAACGCGTCGCAGGCAGGCGGACTCCGACAGACTAACCAGGCTGGCGAGATTGACGTTGCTGATGCGGCCGTCTTTCTGCAGCGCGTCGAGGATCAATTTATCGTATCGGTCAAGTTTCATGGCAGAATCCGTCGAAAAAATAACAATGCACCGCAGAAAATGTCACAAATCGACCCTGTTGTCATCAAAATTGCAAGCGAATGCCGCACATCAGGAGGTAATCTGCGTTCATAACAAGCAGGGGTCACAGGTCTGGAGAGAACCTATGAGGATCGGGGTACCGAAAGAGATTAAGACGCTCGAGTTTCGTGTCGGCATGACACCGGCGGGCGTCCATGAGGTTGTCGAAGACGGGCACGATGTCGTCGTCGAAGCCAATGCCGGGGCCGGTATCGGTGTAACAGACGCGGACTATGAGGCCGCGGGCGCTACGGTACTGGCCAAGGCCGAAGATGTTTTTGCTGCGGCTGACATGATCGTCAAGGTCAAGGAACCACAGCTACACGAGTGCGCCATGCTGCGCAAAGGCCAGGTGCTGTTCACTTACCTGCACCTCGCAGCGGATCCTGCTCAGACAGAGGCACTCGTCAAGTCGGGTGCCACAGCGATAGCGTATGAGACGGTCACTGCCAACGACGGCTCGCTACCGCTGCTGACGCCGATGTCCGAGGTTGCCGGCCGCCTCTCAATCCAGGCCGGCGCTTACGCATTACAAAAAGCGAACGGCGGCCGCGGCATTTTGCTCGGTGGCGTCCCCGGCGTCCGTCCAGCCAAAGTCATGGTAGTTGGTGGCGGTGTTGCGGGTGCAAACGCAGCCGACATGGCCGTGGGCCTCGGTGCTGCCGTCACGATCCTTGATCGATCGCTGCCGAGATTGCGCCAGCTCGACGACATCTGGGGTGGTCGCGTGCGAACAGTTTACTCGACCAAACACATCATCGACGAGCTCAGCGCGGAGTCCGACCTTATCATTGGCGCCGTGCTGGTGGCCGGGGCAGCAGCACCGAAGCTCGTCACGGCACAGAATGTCAAAGACATGAACGCCGGCGCGGTCATGGTCGACATATCGATTGACCAGGGTGGTTGCTTCGAGACCAGTCGACCCACGACACATGCTGATCCGACCTATGTTGTCGACGACGTAGTGCATTACTGCGTCACTAACATGCCGGGCGCCGTTCCGCGCACCAGCACATTTGCGCTGACCAACGCGACGCTGCCGTTTGTTAAAGCGCTGGCGGACCTTGGCTGGCAGGCTGCGCTGACGCGTGATCCGCATTTGGCCAATGGACTGAACGTACATGCAGGGCATGTTAATCATGAGGCTGTAGCCCATGACCTCGGGTACGACTATCTCTCCGCCGAGGATGCCCTGAAAACTGCCTGACCCTTGATTTCTCCCCCCCCTGGGGGTCAGGCAACTTAAAAGCCGGGCTTTGCCCGGCTTTTTTTATCCGATGTTCTCCTGATGCTGTTCTATACTCGGCGGATTCGTGTTTCGATTCGGAATGCTGCGGCTTGGCTCAGAACTACAAATATAAAGCGTTCATCAGTTACAGCCACAGTGACGAGAAGTGGGCTACGTGGCTGCACCGCTCGCTGGAAGCCTACCGCCCCCCAAAACCGATTGTCGGTAACGAAACGCCGATGGGAAAAATCCCGGCGCGGCTTGCGCCGGTGTTTCGTGATCGCGATGAGCTTCCGTCCGCCACCAACCTGGGTGAGTTACTAACTGAGTCGTTGCGTCGGTCTGCAACGCAGATCGTCATCTGTTCGCCGGCCGCCGCGAAGTCGCACTGGGTCAATGAAGAAATATTGACCTTCAAGCGCCTGGGCCGCTCAAAACGAATTTTCTGTCTGATCGTCGGCGGAGAACCGTGGGCCTCCAACAAGCCGGGCCAGGAAGACGAGGAGTGTTTCCCGCCCGCGTTGCGCTACGAACTTGGCGAGGATAACAATCTCTCAGACGTACTCGCCGAACCCATAGCTGCCGATGCGCGCCCCGAAGGCGACGGTAAATTCAACGCGCGCCTGAAACTGATCTCCGGCATGCTCGGCGTCGGTTTCGATGCGCTGAAGCAACGCGAAGCGAGTCGTCGTCACAAGCGCATGCTGATTTTTTCGACCGCGTCGTTAATTGGCATGGCGATCACATCCGGTCTCGCGGTAACGGCTTACCTCGCACGTATCGAAGCCGAGGAACAGCGTCATCGTGCGGAGGCCGAGGCGGAAACCGCAAAGCAGACGACGCAGTTCATGGTCGGCCTGTTCTCCGTATCGGATCCGAGCGAGTCGCTGGGTAACACGATTACGGCACGCGAGATCCTGGACAAGGGTGCCGAGCGCATCGAAGAGGAGCTCGCGGATCAACCAGCGATCCAGGCTACGTTGATGGATACGATGGGCACCGTTTACACGAGCCTTGGTCTGTACGACGCTGCTGTTCCGCTGGTTAGAAACGCGCTCAATAAGCGCCGAGCGCTGCTCGGTAACGAGCACCTGGAAGTCGCACAGAGCCTCAACCATCTAGGCGAAGTACAGATGCTCAAGGCCGATTACGTGGAAGCCACGTCACATCTGCGTGATGCGCTGGCGGTACGTCGCGAATTACTTGGTGATGAGTCTCGCGAGGTTGCGGAGACATTGGCAGATTTGGCCGACGTGCTCTCGAGGCAGGGTGAGTACTCGCAAGCGGAGCCGTTGGTTCGGGAATCGCTGGCCATACGTCGTAAGGCTTTTGGAGGCAAACATCCGGAGGTCGCCGAAAGCCTCGAGGATCTTGCGTTAAACCTGCTGGACCAGGGTGATTTCGATAGCCCTGTACCTTTGCTGCGCGAAGCGGTGGCGATGCGACGCGAACTGCAGGGCGAACTTCACCCGGATCTGGGTGAGGCCATCAATAACCTGGGCTTTGCACTTCTGGAGAAAGGTGATCTCGACGAGGCGGAGAAATATTTTCGGGAATCTCTGGATATGGCGCGCAGGCTGCTCGGTGACGAACATCCTGAGGTTGCGATGGCAATGAACAATGTCGCGTACGTGTTACATACAAAGGGCGACTACACGGCCGCGGAACCGATGTACGAGGAGCTGCTCCGCATGCAGCGGAATCTGCTCGGCGACGATCATCCGGATGTGGCGATGGCATTAAACAACCTGGCATTTTTGTATCACGATATGAATCAGACGCAACGCGCCATCGATTTCGGCAGGCAGTCGCTCAAGATGAAACGCCGTGTGCTCGGCAACGAGCATCCGAGGGTGTCGCGCGGCATGAACACCCTAGCGATGTGGCTGATGGAAAGCGGCGACTACGATGCCGCAGAAGATCTCTTGCGAGCGTCGCTGGCAATGGACCTGAAGCTGCTCGGGGACACACATGCGGATACCGGGAGCAGCATGACCCTACTCGCCAGTTGCCTGATTGACACCGGGCGCTTCGAAGAGGGACGCGAGCTTGCCGGCCGCGCACACGCAATACTGGCAAAAGCCTTGCCGGAGAATCACTGGCGCACGGCCGTGGCGATGAGCGCAGAAGGAGCAGCGTATGCCGGGCTCGGCGAGTTCGCACAAGCCGAAACACTGCTTTTTGAAAGTTATCGTGTGCTAAGCAAAGACGAGGCCGCTCTGCCCGCGTTTGCGACGATCACGGCAAAACGACTCGCGGCTTTGTACACAAATTGGAATAAGCCGGACAGGGCGACAACCTATCTTGCGATACTGGAGGCTGGCGAAAGTCCCTGACGCACCGTAGCTCTCGTAACGTTTCGGCAATCTGAACGAGCCAGGGCTTGAATCCGGGCATGCGTTTTACATAATCTGTTGCTCTGGCGTATCTGTTTGATGGTACGGCTAGGATGTACTATATTTATCTTTGCGGCCCATAGAGAATCAGTTGATTAGCGACAGTGCTGGGCCAAAAAAATAACAAGCAATAAAACGATTGATAGAAACAATTTGGGGAAAACGACTCCCATTTCGCACGGCTTCGATAGTTGTTCTTAGGCGCGCTTCGTTGAGTTGTACGTCAGGCACTGGTCACGTCGGGAACGACGTGACTCAGCTTTCAAACATTTGCCGTATTTCGGATTCGAACGTCAAGTCATATGACGACAGGAAAATAACAATGCGCTCGACAAACAAAACACCTTACCTACTCGTTCTGGCTCTCCTGATTAGTTCACCACAGATATTCGCAGCCCCGGTGCAATGTGATGATTTGATTGATCCGGATAATCCTCACTATTACGAGGTAATAACCGCCGATGAGATCACATGGGACGATGCGAAGTTGGCTTCCAACGCGAGCTTTTTTGAGCCTGTGCAAGGTGATGGTCAATTGCAGGGGCATTTGGCGACGATTACCTCGACAATGGAAGATACGTGTATCGATAAGTTACGACGGGATGCGTTGGTTTCTGCCGGCCTCGGCGGCACGCTGGCGAAACCGCAGGTTTGGGTGGGTGGATCCCAGCCGGCTGGAGTCGCTGCAGGTGCGGAGTGGACATGGGTCAATGGCGAGCCCGCCATCTCTACGCCCCAGGTTCCGCTAGGGACGTATTCGAACTGGCGAACTGGCCCGCCCCAGGAGCCGAGCGGCGACGGAAATCATCTCGCCGTCGGTTTATTCAACGGGCCTGGTTGGAATGACAGCATTGCCGGCGTTGGATTCATCGGCGGTTACGTCATCGAATACGATGGCACCGTTCCCGCCGATACCTGCGTCGATGATGGAAGCCCGCTGCCGCCAAGCTGTAATCCAGCTGGCGTGCAGGAAACCACGTTTCCACAAGGTACCGTAACTCCGTCTGGATCGACTTACACCCAGACCATTCTGGAGAATCCGGATATCGATCCGATGACCGGTGAGCCGATTGGTCTGAAACTACGTGATCCGCGCGTGAATGACGATGGCGAATGCTGGGATCGCAGGAGACTGGACGTCTTCGCAGAATTTCCCGCCTTGGGCGGTGCGCTGGGTGGGGCGCCGGGTGACCTGATTCTTTCCCGGTTCCAGTGTGGCTCGCCGGACTTCGCGGTTCTGAAGAGCGAGGCAAACGGCTTCGAGATACTGAATGACGTCGTTCGCAGCCGACAGCTTCCGGAAGAAATCTTCGGCACTGCGACCTTTGACTGCGAAGGTGATTCGACCACGGACCCGTTATCGCAGAACGCTTATGCGGACCTGCAGCGACGCGGCGAATTCGTTTGGCAACCGGATAACAAAAGGGATGTGATTGAAAGGCGCTCGCTCACGTTGACCAATGGATGTGGCAGCCGCAGGGGCGCCACCAAGGACCTGTCGTTTTTCGTCCTGAATCTTCATACTGATTGCGGCATTCCGTTTGGAGAAAACCCGGGAGCCGTACTGCAGTGTTTCAGGGGCCTGACTGTCGGCAAGTACCTTTCGCTGGGAGTCTCGCTGTTTCAAGCGAGGGCGAATCGGGCATTAAGCCGAGGCGAATACAGACGTCTTCGCAGAACGCTGGCTCGTTCCAGGAACCGGTTTATCTTCGGCAACTACGACGCGTCTCTGCTCCAGATTTCCAGGTTCATTGCGGGCGTCCAGGCTGCCGGAATAGCGCCCAGTCCTCGGAACTTCGAGGGCGATCTCCTGATGCGTGCGGAAAACATCGAGTTCACAACAATGAAGATTAGTGACTCCGTAACTCCGCCTCCAATACCTTAATCGACGCGGATGATCTACCGGGCGGTGGCTTTCGGGCCACCGCTTTTTTTTGCCCGCCGAAACTGGCGTTTGCGATTGCGGATACAGTCGCCGCGACACTAAGGTCCGGAAAATAATTCGCAGCACGTCGACTTTGGGTTAATCTCAGCACGTATGGATACGGGCTTTTCGACATCGCGCACAGTCATTGCCGGCCGTACCGGTTACGCGGTACCGCTGATAGTTGCTGTGACCGGGCACCGTAATCTTGTACCCACGGAGATACCGGCAATTCGCCGCCGGGTTCGCGAGTTCCTCGAAGATCTTTGCGAAAAATACCCGGAGCGCGGCGTTTCCGTGATGTCGTCGCTCGCCGAAGGCGCCGATCAGATCGTGGCGGAAGAAGCGGTCACACTGCGCATACCGCTGATTGCCGCGCTGCCTATGCCGCGCGAGAGCTACATAACCGATTTCGATACGACGCGTGCCCGCGAGACATTCGATTTGTTGCTGGCGCAGTCCGCCGAGATTTTCGAGCTGCCGATCACGCCCGGCAACACGCGCCAGTCGATCGCCGAGTATGGCAAAAACCGCACGCGCCAGTACGCGCAACTCGGCGTGTTTCTTTGTGCTCACTGCCACATATTGATGGCTCTCTGGGACGGCAAACAGAACGAAAAACTGGGTGGCACGGCCTCTGTTGTTCGCTTCCACCTTGACGACGTCATGCCGGGTTATACACCGACATCCGTAGCGAACCGTCATGTGCTCGCCGACGACGAAAGCGATCTCGTTTACCACGTTGTGTGTTCGCGCGAACAGGAGAATGGCGCACCTGTTGAAGGTATGGAATCCTTATCCTGCAGTTGGTATACGGCGGACGAGAAACGACCGCGTACTGCTCATCTGCCAAAACGTCACGAGCGCGTGTTTGCACACACTAGTGAGTTCAGCCGCGATGCAAGTGAATACGAAGAGCGCATTCAGAATGAAGCCTGGACACTGATGGAGGAGGATTCGCGCGCTTTTCTGCCAGCGGGCGCCCGTGATATCGACCACGTGTTTCGAGTCGCGGATTGGCTTGCCATTCACTTTCAAAAACGTGCGATGTGGGTATTGCGAGCCGGACACATCCTGGCATTGCTCATGGGCATGATGTACATCGCGTACTCGGATATGCTCCCGCAGCGAATTTTTATTCTTGCGTTCATCGGTTTTTTTGCGCTCGCTATTGCCATCCATCGCATCGCGGAAAAAGGCGCCTGGCACAGGAAGTACCTTGACTATCGGGCGCTCGCAGAAGGGCTGCGCGTGCAGTTTTACTGGGCGGCTGCCGGTGTTACAAGCGGCAATGTGTCGAAGTTTGCACACGACAACTTCCTGCAGATGCAGGACCCTGACCTTGGCTGGATACGAAACGTGATGCGTGTCGCCGGGATGGAGTGCAACGTCAAGCCTTACACTGATCACGAAGGGCTCGATTTTGTGATGCGCAGCTGGATTGGCAATAAACAGAGCGGCCAGCTGGGCTATTTCCGCCGCAAGGGGTCTGAGAAGGCGCTTCGTCAGCGCAACACAGATCGTCTTGCGAACGTTGTGCTGTGGGTGAGTTTCGTGGCGTTTGCATTGTTCGTCTTCGCCAGTGTTGACATCGCCGATCGTTTGCGTGATCCGATCGTTATTTTCATGGGCGTATTACTACTGGTCACCGGTATTCGACAGTCCTACACGTTCAGCATTGCGGATTCCGAGCTCATTAAACAGTACGAGTTCATGTTTCGGGCCTTCAACAAGGCACGGCAGCGCATTGATCAGGCGGAGGATGACACCGAGCGCCGCCGCGTAATCAAGGTGCTGGGAGATGCTGCGCTGGAGGAGCATGCGGGCTGGATCCTGATGCACCGCGAGCGCGCCTCCGATGAGGGTGAGCTGTGGCGGATGACCGGCTGAGGCGGGTTACTCGAGAGCGATCCTCCGTATTGGAGGCTGATCCTTGACTCGGCCGGCCCTGATCGGTCTAATACCCCGCTCGTTCGGATAGCTACGCCTACGAACGAAGCAGCTGTAGGAGCGGCTCTTAGCCGCGATCAAAAAGGTAATCTTGTAGGAGCGGCTCTTAGCCGCGACCGGAAAGGCCAGGTAGCTCAGTTGGTA
>CAZTQL010000077.1:0-11568 GCA_964615665.1 uncultured Woeseiaceae bacterium
GGCTATTATAATAAACACAAGGTCATTGGTGACGATATAAAAATAGCTAAAGCTCTCATCTCTGATGCCTAACTTATCAGCGGCCCATACACCTAATAATTTGCAACATCTTGCTTCAACTTTAAATTTTAAGTCCTCATCATGAGCAAATTTGTTTTCAAAAGCGTCTCCTCGACTATCTAAACTGAACAATAGTTCTTTACTTGAGATTGTTTAGTACAAGTCGTCGGTCAATGAGCGGGGGGTATCAAATGCACCCATTTGCCGTTTGGCCGTCTGCGGGCTCCTGAGCGTTCACGCGCCGAGGATCGGCGCCAAATGAGGCAGTGGTATGAACGTAAGAAGCATTGAATGGATTGAGGAGAAAGCAACACTTCGGTTGCTGGATCAAACGCAATTGCCGTCACACGTAGTGTATGTCGACCTGGTCGGAGCATCAGAAATCGCCGCGGCGATTCGTGACATGACCGTGCGCGGCGCACCCGCCATTGGTGTTGCCGCGGCGTATGGCATCGTGGCAGCGGCAGCGTTGTCGAACGAGCGAGAGCTGGCCGTCGTTCAATCACGCCTTGACCGCGCGGACGAGGTACTGCGTGCCTCGCGGCCGACCGCGGTAAATCTTTTCTGGGCGCTGAATCGCATGAAGTGGGTTGTCGATCAAATCGGAGTACTCAAAGAACTTCTGCCGGCGCTGTTAGAGGAAGCCCGTGCCATTGAAGCAGAAGACGTCAGAGTCAATGAAGCCATATCGGAACATGCTATGTCACTCGTACCGGACAAAGCGACCTTCTTTCATCACTGCAATACCGGATCGTTAGCTACTGTTGATCGTGGGACCGCACTGGGCATCATTCACACTGCTCATGAACGCGGGAAAACGGTCATGGCGTACCTCGACGAAACGCGACCAAGGCTGCAAGGTGCCAAGCTGTCAGCATTCGAGCTCAACGCGTATGGCGTACCACACGCCGTCGTAGTTGATGGCGCATCAGCACATATCATGCGTACACAACAGGTCGATCTGTGCGTCGTGGGTTGTGATCGAGTGGCGGCCAACGGCGACACCGCGAACAAGATCGGCACGTACAACCTGGCATTGGCCGCTAAAGACAACAACGTTCCGTTTTATGTGGCGGCCCCGAGTTCGACGATCGATTTTTCCACCGCGAATGGCGATGACATAGATATCGAAACACGCGATGAGGAAGAGGTCACCGTGATCCACGGCGTCTCGATTACGCCCGGTGGCTCGTCAGCGTTTAATCCCGCCTTTGACGTGACGCCAGCCCGCCTTATCACGGCTATCGTCACCGAATTTGGCATCGCCTATCCGCCGTTCGAATCATCACTGGCGGAATTACTGAGCAACCGCGAAGAGAGTGCTGCATGAACTGCGTCGAGAAAAAATGCCTCGACTTACGATCAGGAATCCGCGCTACGTTCTTTAAAAACGATGACCAAGTGCAGTGGGAGGTGCATCAGTGATACCGCACACCAAGTTGGATGTATCCGGAGATCGATTCTCCGTTGTCTATGCGATTTTTGAAAACAAAGACAATGCCAAAACAATCGCGCAAAATATCTGCGTCGAACAAACCATCGAATTTCCACCGCAACTGATTCAAAACGATGACATTCGCGGTCACGTCTTTGGGCAGATAGTTAATTTTATCGCAGTGTCCGAGCGTCATCACGAGGCAACGATCTCGTATGCGATCGAAACAACGGCGTTTACCTTTCCACAATTCATTAATGTTGTTTATGGCAATGTCAGCCTGTTTCCGCAAGTCAAAGTGCAATCGCTGTCGATTCCCGATTCATTGGCCAAAATCTTCAAGGGCCCTCGGTTCGGCCTGCCCGGATTGCGCGAAATATTCTCCCGACCCACAGGACCCTTGTTCATGTCCGCCATCAAACCACAAGGGTTGTCAGCTGAAGCGCTTGCCGACCAAGCTCTACAAGGCGCATTGGGCGGACTGGACGTGGTGAAGGACGATCACGGTTTGTCGAACCAACCCTTTGCACCGTTCAAAGAGCGGATAAAAAAATGTGCAGACGCCATCAAACAGGCGAATCAGGAAACCGGGGGAAACTGCCTCTATGCACCGATGTTGAGCTCGCCAAACGAACAGATCTTCGACGACGCGCTGTTCGCCAAAGAGCGGGGCGCGGGTGCTTTGCTGATCGCGCCGGCACTCATTGGTTTTGACCTGGCACGTCGATTGGCGGAGTCCGACGAAATCGGTCTGCCGATGATTGGACATCCGGCCATGTTGGGCAGCTATGTGGTATCACCCACCAATGGGTTTTCGCACTATGCGATGTTCGGCCAGATCATGCGCATGATCGGAATGGACGCGTCCATCTTCCCCAACTACGGCGGCCGTTTTTCATTCTCTGAGGGTGAGTGCATCAACATCGTGCGAGGGTGTACAAATTCGTTCAACCACTTCGCTCCCATCTTTCCCTCACCCGGTGGCGGCATGACATTTGAGAGCGTACCGGACATGGTGTCTTTCTACGGTGAGGATGTGATGTATCTCATGGGCGGCAGCCTACATACGCAAGACATTCCGCTGGCCGATAGCTGCCGACAATTGCGCCGCTTGGCGACGGCGACACAGGTCGCAACGAAGGATTAGACGTCAACATGTCAAGGGTACGGTGAAAATATGATCGGACTATTGGGCATTGTGGTGATGCTTGGCATCGCAGTGTTGTTCTCGGAGCAACGCAAAGCCATCGTGTTGCGAGACGTTGCGCGCACACTGGCATTGATGATTGGTATCGGACTCCTGGCACTCAGTACGCCGGTCGGATTGTCGGCGCTGTCCAGCGTGAGTGATGGCGTGCAGCAGATGATTCTCAACGTGAGCTCCGGTACCGAGTTTGTATTTGGCCGCTTGTCCGATCAATCGCAGGGCTTCATCCTGGCGTTCCAGGTGCTACCGATCATCGTCTTTATCGGTAGTTTAGTGGGAGTGTTGTTTTACTTGCGGATCATGACTGCGATCATTCATTGGCTCGGCGGCGCGGTTCGTTTTTTGACCGGCGCCTCCCGCCTGGAATCAACGTGTGCTGCTGCAAATGTGTTTGTCGGCATGGCCGAAGCACCGTTGACCATATTGCCGTTCTTGCCCAAGCTTTCCCGTGCGCAATTGTTCACGATGATGGCATTGGGCCTTTCCAGTGTCGCCGGCACGGTTCTGATCGCGTATGCCGCGCTTGGTGTTCGTGTCGATCTATTGGTTACCGCCGCGTTTATGGCGGCACCCGGCGGTCTACTTATCGCGCGGATCCTGATTCCCGAAACCGAAGAACCCTTCGACGTGCCGAGCTTGAAAGAGTTGAATAAGGACGTGGATGCCAATCGTGCCGGCAGCATTGTTGAAGCGGCCTCCAACGGCGCCATCATCGGTTTAAAAGTCATGTTGAACGTGATCGCGGTACTCATCGCTTTTATCGCAATGATTGCTCTTGTTAACGCCATACTCGGTGGAATAGGTGGACTGTTCGGGTATCCAGACTTTTCCCTGGAGCTCACCCTGGGTTATGTGTTTGCGCCGTTCGCTTTTGTGATCGGTGTGCCCTGGGATGAGGCCTTGCAGGCCGGTACCTACCTCGGCGAAAAAGTGATCTTGAACGAATTTCTGGCGTACATCCATTTCTCGCCGGAGATCGGCAAATTCAGCCAAGCCGGACAAGTCGCCATTACCGTTGCCTTGTGCGGCTTCGCTAATCTTTCGGGGCTAGCCGTTCTCATTGCAGGCTTAAAGACTGTGGTGCCGGAGCGAGCAACGGAAGTAGCGAAGCTCGGAATGAAAACGGTATTGGCCGGGACATTGGCCAATTTCCTGAGCGCGTCCATTGTGAGCGTGATTTTTGCCATTACGCGGGGCACTTAAATACTAATGTCAAAATGTCTTTGTTATCGAACCATTGGGAAGCGCGAACTATGACGGAATATAACACCGAGAAAACCACCGAGGAGATTGCGTTTGGTATCCGTCGGCGGGTTTTTGAGCACACGATTCGCAACAACGGCGGCTACTTGTCGCAGGCGTGCTCCTCGGCTGAGCAGCTAGCCTGGTTGTACAACGAAGAATTGAATCTCGGTGCACCGACACTGCCGATGATACCCAAAGAATTTGGCGGCGTACCGTCTGCCGAGAATACCGACTACCACACCGGGGCTGGATACAACGGACCGGCTGAGCCGGAGTATGACCGACTATTTATCGCGCCGGCGCACTATGCGTTGGTGGCCTATGCGACCCTTATTGAAGTCGGTCGCATGGCACCCGAAGGCCTCGAAATGTTCAACAAGGACGGCTCCAGCGTAGAACAAATCGGTGCCGAACACTCGCCAGGTATGGAAGTGCACAACGGCACACTCGGTATTGGATTATCCACTGGCGCGGGTCTTGCGTGGGGTCGACGACTACGCGAAGAGCCTGGTCTGGTATGGGTGTACATGTCAGACGGTGAAGTGCAGGAAGGCCAAACCTGGGAAGCCATCCAGTGTTGTGCTCATCACGGCATCGATAACGTCAAGGCGATCATGGACGTCAACAAACAGCAGTGCGACGGTGCTATGGATAGCGTGATGGACGTCCGCAATATTCAGAAAAAGATGGAAGACTTTGGCGCGAAGGTGGTCTCAGTGAATGCACACAAACTCGATGAAATCCGCGACGCTGCCAAGACTTCCCACGAAGGACAACCATTGATCATATTGGCACACAGCAGCCCGTACAACGCCATGCCGGCACTAGAAGCGCGGTTTCCTCGCTTGCACTACGTGCGTTTCAACTCGGAAGAGGAGCGTGCACAAATGAATAATGACATTGCCAGGTCTCTGGGTATAGAACCCATTGACTACGCACACTAGGGAGACGTCAAGATGGTCGAAATAGTAAAGCGTCCCTACGAGGCCGCGTTCGAAACCTTCGCAATGGCGAACCCGGATGTACTGTGTTTGAGTGCCGATCTCACCTCGTCGTGTGAGATTGACAAGTTTCGCGATAAGCACCCCGAGAAATTTCTATCCTTGGGTATGGCCGAGCAAAACATGCTGAGTTTTGCCGGCGGACTGGGACTTGCTGGCTTTCGTCCCTTCGTTCACACTTTCGGTGTATTTTTATATCGACGACCCTACGATCAGTTGATGGCGTCCATTGCTTATCCGCGCCATCTGGTTCGATTGATGGGTTTCTTACCCGGCGTGACCACGCCGGGTGGCATGACACACCAATCTATTGAGGACATATCGGTGATGCGTTCCATACCGAACATGAGCATTCTCGAATGCGGTGATGCCACCGAGGTCGAGAGCATTTGCGAGGCCGCCGATAGTATCGATGGCCCGGTGTACTGCCGTGTCCTGCGAGGGTTAGTGCCGCGCCTCTTTGATACACCAATCAAGGTTGGTGAAATGCGCGAGCTCGCCAGCGGTGATGACATTCTTATCGTAACCTCTGGCATCGCGACTGAAGAGGCGATGCGCGCACAAGCGGCCCTTACTGCCGCCGGCGTTTCCGTACGTCACCTGCATCTGAATACCATCAAACCCTTTAATGAGGCGGCGATGCTTGATCACATGCAGTCGGTCAAAGGCGGTGTTGTCACGCTTGAGAATCACGTCACCGAAGGCGGCATTGGTTCGTTGATGGCCGAGATTATTGCCGATAACGGATTGGGCAAGAAACTGCTTCGGTTGGGATTGAAAGACACCTACGCTCACGGTGGCTCACGTCCGTACTTGATGCAGTACTACGGGCTCGATGCAATGGCGTTGGTCAAAGGCATTGAGCGACTGGTGGGTGAGGTGTTCAATATTACCGAAGACGATTTGGTGTTGAGCCGCACAGAAGATGTGCACTCCACCGCAAAGGCGGAAGGTCTTTGAGCACTGTAGCGGCCGCGATCGAGTACGTCCGCGCGCGTACTGCCCTCGTTCCGGATGTGTGCCTCGTGTTGGGGTCCGGACTAGGAGAACTGGCTGAGGAAATCGAGGGTGTGCAAATTCCGTACGCGGATATTCCTGGTTTTCCAGTATCCACAGCACCTTCTCACAAAGGCGTTCTCCATATTGGCCAGCTAGCAGGCCAAACTGTCGTTGCGATGCAGGGTCGAGTACATCTTTACGAAGGCTACCAGCCCTCGGAAGTCGTGTTTCCTATGCGTGTGATGGCAGGCTTAGGCGCGCGCAGCGCGATACTCACGAATGCAGCAGGCAGTCTGGATCCGTCTCTCAATGTCGGTGATCTCGTCGCGATTGAAGATCATTTGAGCCTTGCGAACCTTGCGGGTGCGGATCCATTGCGCGGTCCAAACGACGATCGCTTGGGCCCTCGATTTGTGAGCATGAACGGCGCGTACGATCAGGCGTTTATCAAGCTGGCACA
Source organism: uncultured Woeseiaceae bacterium (assembly GCA_964615665.1). Lineage (GTDB taxonomy): Bacteria > Pseudomonadota > Gammaproteobacteria > Steroidobacterales > Woeseiaceae > UBA1847. The sequence goes on from CAZTQL010000077.1 coordinate 6,408, forward strand.
ACAAGCATCCGACTCAATAGGCGAGACACTCAAGCGAGGCACCTACGCGTTCGTCACGGGTCCTACATTCGAATCGCCCGCGGAAGTCAGGTTTCTGCAGTCGATGGGTTGTCACCTGGTCGGCATGTCGACGGTTCCAGAAGTCGTCGCGGCTCGCCACCAACAGCTCAAGGTATTGGCAATCAGTGCGGTCACCAATTGTTCGGTCAATTCAATCCATGACGAGCACATCACAAACGAGGAAGAGGTATGGGAGGCCGTTAGGGCTATTCGGCCACGTCTTAAGGCGGTGTTTAGCAGTGTGCTCGCACGCCTGGAACTCCTTAGCACGCTTGAAGATTCGCCATCACCATGATACAAATGTTGCTTAGATGAACATTTGTTATATTATGCGACGTCAGATGTCGTAGTTGCTTATAATTCCGTCGTACGGGGGACAACAATATGAAGAGAAATATACTGAAAGGGCTCATTCTGGTTGGGAGTGGCGTATTTTTTATTGGTGTCGCAAATGGTCAAGACAGCACAACCAGTGCGAACTCCAGTTTGGAGGAGATCACTGTTATTGGTAGCAGGGTACCGGGCCGAAGCGCCGAAGACAGTCCTGTACCGGTAGACGTGCTTACCGCGGACGACCTGGAACAAACCGGGACAATCGGCGGCGAGATAGGCAGCTTACTGCAATCCAATATCCCGTCTTTCAACATGCCTCGCCAATCCAACTCGGATCAGGCTGACATCGTTAGAGCGGCGCAACTACGTGGTCTCAATCCTGATCAGGTGCTTGTTTTGGTCAATGGCAAACGTCGCCATTCCAATTCTGTAATCAGTGTTGAATCAAAGTTGGGCAAAGGCTCTGCAGCAGTTGATTTCAACAATATTCCGACCAGTTCCATTGAACGCATCGAAGTACTTCGAGACGGCGCTGCAGCACAGTACGGTTCTGACGCCATTGCCGGTGTTATCAATATTGTCCTCAAGGACGGCGCGGAAGGCGGCAACGTCACTGCATCGTATGGTGCTCATTCGAGTAGTATCGATCCGATAAACAGCGATGTTACGGACGGGCAAACCGCAGTTATTTCCTTCAACAAAGGTTTCTCGCTGGGCGATGGCTATGTCAATGTCAGCGGTGAATACCGTGACCGCTCCAGTACAAACCGAGCGGGATTTGACCAACTACCCACGATCGGTTTTGGCGAGTTTATCGTGCCTATTCCATCCTCCGGTACGCCCGAAGGTGCACCGAATGATGCGGTTGCTGGCCAGCGCAACTATCGTCTAGGTGATGGTGACAGTAAAGATCTTAACCTCAGCTACAACGCGGGCATCAATATTAATTCGGATTTCGAATTCTACAGTTTTGGTACCTATTCTGACCGCGAAGCACGCGGCGCAAATTTCTTTCGTTATCCAGTCGCCGACAACAACGTATCGACGATCCATCCCAACGGATTCCTACCACTGGGCCTGGCCAACGTCGACGACCTCTCATTGGCGTTCGGCGTACGAGGAACGTGGATAGATTGGACCGTTGATAGCAGTTTGGTTTATGGGTCCAATACGTTCGAAGACAATTTGATCAACAGTGTTAACTCGTCCTTAGGTGCAGCAAGCCCAACGTCGTTCAATCGTGCTGAATACGAGTATTCTCAGACGGTGATTAACCTGGACGCATCCAGGGGCTTCGAGCTTGGCAACGTGCCCGTTAACATTGCAACTGGTTTGGAATTCCGGCGAGAAAACTATCAAACGAGTGCCGGTGACGAAGCTTCCTATATCGCGGGCCCGGTTACGGTCGGCGAAGCCGGCGGAACCGCCCGAATAGGATCGCAGGGTGGCGCAGGTCTTCGGCCCGATCAAACCGTCGACGAAGATCGAAATTCTTACGCCGTGTTTGTCGATGCGGAATTTGACCTTACAGATGACTTTTTAGTATCTGCCGCTTTGCGTTTTGAAGACTATGACGACTTCGGCGACACTACTAATGGCAAATTGGCCGCGCGCTGGGAAATTGTCGATGATTTTGCACTGCGAGCCGCGGTAAGCACCGGTTTTAGAGCTCCGTCTTTGGCACAATCATTCTTTGCCGGCAGCAGCACCAGTTTTGGTCCCGGTGGTTCTCTGATCGATACCGTGAATCTACCTACCTCGGACCCGCTAGCAATCGCCAATGGTGCTGTTGAGCTGGAGCCTGAAGAGTCCGATAGCCGCAGCATCGGATTCACGTGGGGAAATGAGGCGCTGAGCCTGACGTTTGACTACTACGAAGTGGATGTCGATGATCGCGTTACGCTGGGTGGAACACAATCGGTGACCGGCGTACCAGGCATCGGTGGGATCCGATTCTTCAGCAACGGCGTGGATACGGAAACAACCGGCTTCGATTTGGTCGCAACGTACGCCGTAGGCCCGTTTGATTTCTCCGCTGCCTACAACGACACAGAGACAGAAATCGTTCGCTCGCCGGCGGGCTTCAGCGTCGAGGAAGTCAATACACTTGAAACAGTAGCGCCAGAGAACAAAACTATTCTCTCATCTACCTGGTCGAATGACCTGGTATCCGTATTGCTCCGCGGAATTCGTTACGGCAATACGCAGCGCGTATTCGACTTTGGCGGTGGTTTCGAACCAACGCAAACGTACGGTGAAGAATGGTCCATTGATACGGATGTGCAGTTCACCATCACCGATAACTGGAAGGTGGCCGTTGGCGCCAATAATCTGTTGGATGAGTATCCGGACGAGTCAATTTTCGATATCGGCTTCTTTGGAAACCTGCCTTACGACGGTGGAATCGTTCCCTTAGGTGTTAACGGTCGTTTTGTCTACCTCAGGACTTCGTTCGACTTCTAAAGCTTACATTTGCCTGAGCGTCAGGCGGGCCTCTACCGTCTGACGCTTAGTTTTCGTTTTGCCCCTCAAGAGGTCTGGTGTACATCAAAACGGCAATCTGATCGCTATTTGAGCAGCCACATATGCTGAAAATTCAGAAACACTGCCTTCCCCTGGCATATACGCTTCTCGTTGGATCACTGCTCACCGCTTGTGCAACGGGTCCCGTGTTGCCGCAACCTGCGGATCCTAGTGTTTGCCAAATCATCTATTCCCCTATCCCGCATGTAACATCGGGTCATATTATTGGGCAGGACAACCTTGACAGTATCTTTCGGCTTAAGAGTGACGACAAACGTCGATTCTTTCGCTCCTTAGCCGACATCACGGAAGGCCTCGTCACCGCCACCATTGACCCGACTGGGTCTTGGGAGCGTCAACCCGTAGAGGAAGTCGTCGGAGGCTACGAGGGGAAGACATCACCATCACTAAACTTGCGATTCCTATCAAGGCAAGGCGGCGAAATTAGTCAATTGGAGCAAGTTGCCGATGCAATCGGTTATGTCTATGCACAAGACAGCGTTCTAGTGCAATGTTCTGATGATGGGATTAGGAACGATACCGATGCCGTTACCGTTGTCGTAAAGAACGGGACGAGTAGACCGTTTCTTGATTCGGATGGCGCACCGATACTATTCGGAATAATGATCGCGCTTAATAACGGTCCGGAGAATTTAGGTTATACCTACTATCCCGAATCGGGACGTTTTGAGACGCTCGAGAAAAATGTCGAGGCGCGAAAGACTGAGAAAATACTCGAAGCTGCTTCTCAACAACTAATGCGTATATCTGACGGTGAAGTTTCACTGGATATATCCGTAGAAGCGCTAGAAGTATCATTCCCTCACAATAGTTGGAGTACGGCCAGACAAGGGGAATCGTACCTGTCTCGGCTACCCATAGAAGTGGATCGACAGATTCTAGCGGAGCATCGACAGCGCTTCCTGGACACTATTGATGTCTTTCTTGATGCCAGCACCACGGAGTAAGTATGCGCTATGCGTTTCACGTAGCTCTTGGTTTCATCCTTTTGATCAATTGTGGATGTGCTAAGGCAAGCAGTGTTGATGAACAAGGTGAGGCGGCGCTCGCAATGCTGGCAGAGGCCATCGGATATGAAACGGTTGCCGGACGCTCACAGGTCTGTCCATATGCAAACACCCTTAAATCGTATTTTACCGAGGGTGGCTTTTCCGCGACCGACGCCAGAATATTTGAGTTAGAAGAAGATGACACCTGCAGTTTGGTCGTTCGCTACGCGGGTAGCAGGAACGATCGCAAGCCCATCGTCTTGCTGGCGCATATGGACGTTGTCCAGGCACTACCAAAGGACTGGTCCTATCCGCCGTTTAAGATGACTGAAGAGGACGGCCGATTGTACGGGAGGGGAGTTCTAGACAATAAAGGCAGTATCGTTGCGATCACGAGTGTGCTGCTAAAGTTGAAGTCAACGAACTTTCAACCCACTCGTGACCTGTATTTTGTCGTCACCGGAGATGAGGAAACAACAGCAAAAACCACACGACTCTTGTTCTCGCAGGTACCAGCGCTGGCCACCGCTGAATACGCGCTAAATGCGGACGCCGGGCTCGGCGTATTGAATGCGGAGCGTAAGCCGATCTATTTTCAGCTGCAGACAGCGGAAAAGACATACGCGACATTTGAGTTAACAACGACGAACTCAGGTGGCCACAGCTCGCTACCGCGCGACGACAACGCCATCTACGAGCTATCAAAAGCGTTGGTCCAACTGCAGGGTTTCCGCTTTCCTGTTCGCACTACGGAATCGACAATCGCCTATTTTCGGGCTTCCGCCAAGCTCCATCCTGGCGCGGTAGGGCAGCATATGGCCGCGTTTGCGGCAGATCCGTCGGATAAGCTGGCTATAGACTTTCTTAATCAGATGCCGGGCGAGGCGGCGATGATCCATACCACTTGCGTTGCGACCATGCTGCAAGGAGGGCATGCCGAAAACGCGCTTCCGCAATCGGCATCAGCCATGGTCAACTGTCGGATTTTTCCCGGCGTAAGCCTGGAGACAGTAGAGGCGCACATTTCCGAGGCGATGGGTGATTTGGACGTCTCGGTTCGAGCGTTGTTTCGGCCGTCCGAGAACCCACCTTCTGAAATCAATCCGGCCGTTGTCGAGGCCGTGTCGATCGCACTCGAGCGCGACTACGCGGGTACTCCGATCATCCCATACGTCGCACCGTACAGTACCGATGGCGCGATATTCAGGGCGAATGGCATCCCAACGTTCGGCGTG
>CAZTQL010000078.1:0-11552 GCA_964615665.1 uncultured Woeseiaceae bacterium
CCGTGTCCGGCATGAATACAGCGACCACCGAGCTCGCGCTGGCACGCAACGACCAAAATTATGAGTACGCTTTTCAGGCTGCAGAGACGGGCCTCGAGATTGCCATCGCTCAAAATAACTTCAGCACGCAGGGGACTATCCCGACATTGACGCATACCTTAGGCAACGACACGGTTGAGGCAATAATTGAGTACGAGACATCGACAATCGTGCCAGACCGCGCGTTCAGCCTCGGCTCGGGAAGCGGCGTTTCAGCCTATCACTTTTTGACCACGGCGAAGGCGACATCGAAACGACAGGCGGCCGGCACGGATCGAGACTCGACCGCAGCGCATACGCAAGCTTTTTACGTAGTAGGCCCTGCCGCGTCGTCGCTATGAGTAGCGGCATTTCAGCATTGATGAATTCGGAGACGTAGACATGAAATTTACACAGTTGATCGTTATCGCAACTCTAATGTTGGCGGCACAAAGCGCCTTTGCAGAGTTTACGACGGTGACGCGAGCGAGCGAAGTCAGGCTGAGCGAGTTTCGTCTGCCTGCCTCAGCTAACGGAATCGCTTCTTTTAAGCCCTGCAGCGCGTGCGATATGAAAACCGTTAGTGTCAGTGCAGACACACGCTACCGGCTGAATGATCAGGTTGTGTCGCTAACGGACCTGCGCCGCTCGCTTGCAACGGTCTCAAACAGGGACCGCAAGACCGTTATTGTCATGCACCATCTGGAGTCGGATTTGATTACTCAGATCTCGATCAAACTGTAGACCGTGCAGCAACAAATTTCAGGAAGGACGAGATCATGAAGATCGCCGCATCAAAAACGAAATGGACGGGACTTGGCTTTGTCCTCGCGCTGCTCTGCGGCGCCCCGGTTTGGGCCGATGACACTGAGCTGTTGCTGGTTACACCGCAGACAGGCGCTAGCCCTTTTAATGCCAATATTCTATTGATCCTCGACTCATCGGGCAGTATGCGCACGCTCGAGAAGACCAATGCGCCGTATAACACTGGCACTGTCTATGACGAGGGTGGCTGCGAACCGAACCGCTTATATTGGACGCGCACCGGTCTGCCGCCGGCTTGTGGCGACAGCAATAACCAGTATTTTGAGAAATCTGCTTTTGTCTGTGCCAGCGCCAGTCGTCAGATCGGGGGTGTCGGCGTGTACCAGGGCGTTATGGTGCAATACCGTTCTGATCTGACCGATGCGACCAGCTGGCAGACGTTGGCAGCCGGCTATTCGACCGAACAGGTGGAATGTCAGGAAGATTCGGGTATCGATGGATCCGGTAGCGCCGATTACGCGCAGGCCGGCACCGATGTCGATCCGTACACGGAAAATGCTGATTTCGAGTTGGCCTGGGGCAGCTACCCGGCATCGGAAAGCTACACGGTTTACGACGGTAACTACCTGAACTGGAGCGCGACGCCGAAAGAGGTTGACCTGTCTCGCCTGGAAATCGTCAAGGTGGCTACCAAGGCTGCGATGGATTCCATTAACAACGCCAACATCGGCATCATGCGTTTTAATTCGGAGGCTGGTGGGCCGGTTATTAAGGCGATGACCGATCTCGACGATAATCGCGCTGAGCTGGAAGCAGTGGTCGACAGTTTGACCGCCGACGGTACCACGCCGCTATCCGAAACCATGTACGAAGCGGCGCTCTATTGGCTGGGAGAGGATGCCTATTATGGCGAGACTATCGATGAACATGCGACTGACCCGGATGCGTTGTTAACCACCGAGCCCGAGAAGTATCGCGCACCGACGAGTCCGGCGTGCTCCAGGAATTTCAACGTATTGCTGACCGATGGCATCCCAAATGACGATTTCGAAACGCCGCTGCTCGCGAAAACACTACCGGGTTTTTCCGACAAGCTGGACGGACGTCTGGAATGTACCGGTACAGCCGAAGGCGACTGTCTGGATGACATTACCGAGTACCTGTCCATTCCCGACTTGTCGTCGACACAGGATGGCGACCAGTTCGTCACCACGCATACGATCGGTTTCACGATTGACCTGCCGATCCTGAAGCAGGCAGCAGAATTATCCGGTGGCGATTACTTTCTTGCAGACGACGCGGAAAAGCTGTCGCGCGCGCTGCTGAAAATTTTCACGGAAGCCAACCAACAGAACCTGGCGTTTACCGCACCGGCTGTTGCCGTTAATGCCTTCAATCGCACACAGAATCTGAACGACCTGTACATGTCGGTGTTTCGCTCAGACGTCAACTATCGCTGGCCCGGTAATCTGAAGAAATACCGCTTGCAAGGTGTCGAAACCGTGGACGCCGACGGCGACCCGGTCGTTAGTATCGAAATCGTTGACGCGGACGGCGTATCAGCGGTTGACTCGGAGACCGGTTTTTTCGAAGAGTCTGCAAGAAGTTTCTGGACCGATGACGATGTCAACGACGGCCCGAACGTGGAACTCGGCGGCGCTGCCAACAAGCTGCCGACACCTGCTACTCGCAAGCTGTACACCAACAATGGCGACGCCGACCTGACTGCTTTTAGCAACGCGATTTCGCCAGCCAATGCCGCCGCTTATTCGATAGCCGATTTCGGCCTGAACGGTGCTGCCGATGAGCCCACCGTCGAAGAGATGATCGACTGGCTGCGCGGTGCTGACATTCTTGACGAGGATAGTACGCCAGCAACCACTCAACGCAACTCGATGGGTGACCCGCTGCACTCACAGCCCGCCACGATGTTCTATGGCGGTGTGCCCGGCAGCGAGGACATCGTCGTGTACCTGGCGACTAATGACGGTTATTTGCACGCGATCGATGCGCAATCGGGCGAAGAACTGTGGTCCTTCATTCCGAACGAATTGCTGGATCGCTCGGCAGCGTTGTTGTTCAACCCGAGCGCCCAGTACAAGAGCTACGGTATCGACGGCGACGTTGTACCGGTATTTCTGGATCGCGACGATAACGGCGTGATTGACGGCACCGACTTTGCGTACATTGTATTTGGCATGCGCCGCGGCGGCTCTTCCTATTACGCGTTGGATGTCACCAACAAGAATGCACCCAAACTGTTGTGGAACGTCAGTCGCCCCGGCATGGGACAAAGCTGGTCGCGACCAACGGTCACGCGGGTCAATATTGACGATAACGCGCTTAATGCTGACCAGGCCGTTGTCGTCATAGGCGCAGGTTACGATCCGGTGCACGATACGCCAACATTCCCGGCAACAGACGACAATTCGGGCGCCGGCGTCATCATGCTGGACCTCGTCAGCGGCGACGAAGTGTGGAGGGCTGGCCGCGACGTGGGTGCCGACCTGATACTGGACGACATGACCCGTGCCATCCCGTCTCAGATTCGGGTTATTGATCTCGACGGCGACCGGTACGCCGATCGGATGTACGCGGCGGACGTCGGTGGGCAAGTCTGGCGCTTCGATATTTTCGGCGGTAACGCCGCCGGATCTCTCGTCGAGGGCGGCGTCATTGCGCAACTGGGTGCCGAGGGTATCGATTCGCCTTCGGCTACTGAAACCCGGCGTGTTTATAACTCACCCGATGTTGCTCTGTTTCTGGATACCGCAAAGAACCGGCGTTTCCTGTCGATCAATGTTGGCACCGGGTACCGTGCACACCCGCTGGACACCAGCGCCGCCGATACATTCTATTCGATCCGCGATCCGGCCGTGTTCAATCGACTGACACGAGACGATTATGAAAACTACGACATCGCCACGGATACTGACTTCGCTGAGGTCAGCGGCTCGACCCAGGTGGTTTTGACTGCCGATGACCGCGGCTGGAAATTCACGCTGCCCGCGTCGCAGATGGTGTTGTCGAATTCGTCAATCTTCAATGGCGAAGTTTTCTTCGTTGCGTTCTCGCCGGATACGGTTGCCGCTGACGATTGCACAGTCACCGTCGGTAAGAACTTCCTGTACCGCATGAGCATTCTTAACGGCGACCCCATCGTGCTGGATATCAGCACGGTCGCAGATGCGGATGCCGACGCCGAACGCGTCACCGAACTAAAACAGGGTGGCATCGCACCGTCCGCACAATTCCTGTTCCCAAGCGCGGATGACTCCGACGAATGCGAGGGCGCGGAATGTTCGCCACCACCGATCGGTTGTGTCGGCGCCGAGTGCTTCGACCCCGGATTCAGGCCGAGACCCGTGCGCACCCTTTGGACGCAGGATGGCATAGAATAGCCATTCTCTAATCGTCATTGCGACGATACAGGAAGCAAACGAAATGCAGATGCGTCGATATATGCGTGGCGTCACGCTGATAGAGCTCATGATCGTAGTTGTGATCATTGGTATTCTTGCCGCCATAGCCTACCCAAACTACCGGGAGTTTGTGGCACGCGCGAAACGCACCGAAGCACGCGCGGCACTACTGAAGATAGCTACAAACCAGGAGAAGTATTACCTGCAGAATAATATCTTCACGACTGACCTGACAGACCTCGGCTTCAATGCGAGCCCCTATACGACGGATTCGGGTACCTATTCCGTGCGCATTGTTTCGGCGGATGCCAGTAACTTCACCGCTGAGGCTGATTACATTCCCGTGGATGCCGAGGCCGGTAAATGCAATCTCTTCGAAATAGACGCACGCGGCCAGAAGACCTCCGACCCGGACACCGACTGCTGGACTCGCACCCGGTAACTACTGCGTTTGTTCTTTCCCTGAAAAGAACAATGCGTCGATAATCAATAGTGCTGCGCCGACCGATATCCCGGCATCCGCGACATTAAACGACGGAAATGCCCAGCTGCCGAACCAGACCTGAAAGAAATCTGTGACGTGTCCGAGCAGGATCCGATCGATCAGGTTACCGACCGCCCCTCCAAGCACCAGGGCCAGACCGGCCGAGAGAACAGCCTGCCCGGTATTACGAATGCGCCAGATCCAGATCGCAATGACGATACTGACACCCGTAGCAAGGACCACGAAGAACCAACGCTGCCAACCGCCGGCATCGGCAAGGAAACTGAATGCCGCTCCCGTGTTCTTCTGATGCGTAAGGTTGATGAAGGAATTCAGCGGCACACGATCATAAAGCGGTATCCACTCAATTATGGCTAGCTTCGTCAGCTGGTCGACGACAGCAATAATCAGTGCAACAACCATCCAGGTGACAAACCTTGAACTGCCGGGATTCTTGTCGATTTCGCTGGTCACTATGAATTCCTGTTATCTGCATATACGGCTAACGCTGATCGTGCATTTTCGGCGTCAATGTCCATCTGCGCAACCAATTCGTCGGCCGATGGAAATTTTTCTTCATCTCTCAGATGCTCGATGAAGTCCACATGAATGTACTTGCCATAGATATCATCATCAAAATTAAAGAGGTGAACTTCCAGTAACGGCTTGCAAAGATCGAATGTGGGGCGGGTCCCGACGCTGGCAACGCCATCGATCGGCCCCTTGCCCAGGCCACACACCCGAACAGCATAGATACCGAGCACCGCGCTCTGTCGTCGTCTCAGATCCACGTTTGCCGTCGCGTATCCCAGGGAGCGTCCAACCTGCCGACCTTTTATGACCTTGCCCGACATACGATAAGGTCGGCCGAGCAGCGCGCTCGCTCGCGCCACGTTTCCGGCAGCGAGTGCCTCACGAATTGCCGTGCTGCTTACCCGAACGTCATCAACAATAATACTGGGAACCTCCTCTACGTCGTAGTCAAGCGCTTTGCTTGCGCGCAGCAAATGCTCGATGGTGCCTGTACGCTTGCTCGCGAACTGAAAGTCATCACCAACGACGATATGCCGCACGTTCAACCCGTGAACGAGAATACGCCGAATGAATGCATCTGCCGCAATACCGCGCATGGAGGCAACGAATCGCGGGCAATAGAATATATCGATGCCATGATTCGCCAGCGCTTCGAATTTCTCGCGAAACCGCATCAACCGCGCCGGTGGGCTAGCCGCCGAGAAAAACTCCTTCGGCGTGGGTTCAAAACTCATGACAATAGAAGGCACACCGGTTGCGGCCGACTCTCTTAACACGCGACTGAGAAGCTGTTCATGGCCCAGATGCAGACCGTCATAGGACCCGATTGTGACAACGCTCCCATTAGCTACTTGACGCCGCGGAAGATCATCAAGATGCCGGACGAGGCGCATGCTAGCGCACGCCCATTCTGAACTGGGATAGCCGCATGCCGGTTAGCAACAGCGTCAGGAAATAGACTAGCGCTCCCGCAATAACAGAAACAGCGAGTCGATAAACGCGTTGCCCTGCACCGGCGTCCAGCCACCAGGCTGTTGGGGCGTGCAGCCACCAAAGCACCGCGCACATGGCAAGGCTTGCGATCAGGATACGTAGCAACAGTGCCGGCCAGCCGGACGAATGTCGCACGACACCATCACGTCTGAGCCCACGATAAAGCAGCGCGGCATTGAGAAGGGCCGCCACCGAAATAGCCAGCGCGAGTCCGGCGTGGCTGCCTGCAAAATCGATGGCCGTCAGGTACAACGCGAGCACGACACTCAAGACGAAATTAACTGCCAGTGCAATGAGACCGATTTTCACTGGCGTACGTGTGTCTTCACGGGAAAAGTAGGCGGGCGCCAGGACTTTTACGAACGAAAAACCGACGAGACCTATCGCGAACGCCTGCAACGCCAATGCCGTCAAATGCACGTCCTGATCGGTAAACTCTCCGCCGAAGAACATTGTTGCCACCAGCGGCCCCGCCAGCACGATAAGGCCAGCAGCAGCGGGAACCGCAATCAGCGTGACGAGCCGCATCGACCAGTCCAGGGTCGCCGAGAACTCGTCGTGCGAGTCGCTCGCGTATTGTCGCGAAAGATAGGGCAACGTGACGGTCGCCAGTGCGATGCCGAATAGCCCTAGCGGAAACTCCATCAGCCGGTCCGAGTAATACAGCAGGCTGATCTTGCCGACGCCGAGCATCGACGCAATGATGCCACCCACCAGCACATTAATCTGCGCAACCGAAGAACCGAAGATAGCGGGCAACATCAGCTTCAGTGCCCGTGCAACACCTTTATGGGCAATGGCCCACTTTGGACGCGGCAACGCGTGAATTTGCGCCAGAAACGGCAGCTGAAACAGCAACTGTACGAGCCCGGCAACAAACACTGCATAAGCGAGCGCCATCCCGGGCTCCTCGAGATGCGGTGACAGCCAGATTGCCGCGCTGATCAGAACGACATTCAGCAGCACCGGCGTAAACGCGGGCACACCAAAGCGGCCATAAGTATTGAGGATGCCGCCAGCAAACGCGGTTAAGGAGACGAAGAACAAATAGGGAAACGTGAACCGCAACATTAGTGTTGCAAGTTCAAAGCGGCCGTCGTCGCCGATGAACCCCGGCGCCACAACGGCTACCAGCAATGGTGCGGCGATAACGCCCGCCAGCGTTATCAGAAACAGGATAATGCCGAAGGTGCCGGCTATTGCATCGACGAATTCGCGCGCTTCTTCATGATCGTGCTTTTCGCGATAACGCGCCATGACCGGCACGAAACCGGCTGAAAACGCCCCTTCGGCAAAGAAACGTCGCAGCATATTGGGGATGCGATTGGCCACCAGGAAGGCATCCATGACCAGCGATGCGCCGAAGTACCGGGCAAAGACTATGTCGCGGACCAACCCGAGAATTCTGGAAATAAGGGTCATGCCACTGACGACCGACGTCTTGATGGCCAACTGCAGTCCGGAAATGCGTTTTTTGGTCGTCATCTGAGCGATGAGTTTAGCCTAAATAAAGTCATGAAATCAGTCATTTAGCCCATGCGCGCGGTTGAATTCCGCCCCCCTGCCGGTATTCATTGACAATCCCGCCCCGGGCACGAATAATACGCGGCTCTCTGAGAGCAGGACACGGAAAAACCAGTGGCAAACATTAAACAAGCCAGAAAACGCGCCCGTCAGGCGGAAAAAACTCGCAAGCACAATATGGGCCTGCGTTCTCTGATGCGTACCAAGATCAAGGGCGTCGTCAATGCCTGTGATGCCGGTGACAAGACGGTGGCGGCGGCTGCCTACAAGGATGCGGTACCCGTGATCGACAGCATGATCAACAAGGGCATCGTAACCAAGAACAAAGCCGCTCGTCATAAGAGCCGCCTTAACGCCCGCATCAAGGCGCTCTCAGCCTGACTCTCCAGGTTGCCGAGTCTCCAGGTTGCCGAGTCTCTAGGTCGCCTGGTCTCTAGGTTGCCTGGTCTCTAGGTCGCCATAGGGTCGTAATCTTCTTCGGCAACTTCGGCGTCCCGCCGCATCAATTCCAGCGCCTTAATAACCGCCTGCCCCAGGGCCTCGGTGCCGGCGCCGGTCGCTGCGCTGACTTCGAAAACAGGGCCCTGCCAGTCAAGCTTCGCGAGCAACGCATCGCGGACCTCGGGAAGGGCCTCCTCGCTCAGCAGATCGATCTTATTGATCACCAGCCAGCGCGGCTTGTCCGCAAGCTCCGTCGCAAACTTACCAAGCTCCCGCGCAATGGCCGTCACTTCGTTCGCTGGATCGACACTTGGGTCGATGGGCGCTATGTCGACGAGGTGCAGCAACAGTCGTGTGCGCTGCAGATGCTTGAGGAAACGGATGCCAAGGCCCGCCCCCTCGGAGGCACCTTCGATCAGGCCCGGGATATCCGCCATCACAAAACTCTGCAGCTGGCGTACCCTGACGACGCCGAGGTTCGGATACAGCGTTGTAAACGGGTAGTCAGCGATACGCGGTTTGGCCTCGGACATCGCGCTGATCAGCGTCGACTTACCTGCGTTGGGCATGCCAAGCAGACCCACGTCCGCCAGTACCTTTAGCTCCAGTGCTAAATGACGCCCCTCACCCTGTGTGCCGTTCGTAATTTTCCGGGGAGCGCGGTTGATGCTGCTCTTGAAACGCGTGTTACCAAGCCCGGCACGACCGCCCTCCGCCACTTTCTGGCGCTGGCCCATCGTCGCCAGATCACAGATCAACTCACCGGTATCAACGTCGTGAACGATCGTGCCGACGGGCACCATCACATCAAGGTCGTCACCGCAGCGCCCGGTCTTGTTGCGCCCGGAGCCGCCGGTGCCGCCTTCCGCCTTGAACTTGCGTGCCATCCGAAAGTCAGCCAGCGTATTGAGGGAGTGATCTGCGACCAGATAAACGCTGCCGCCGTGACCGCCATCGCCGCCGTCCGGCCCACCTCTCTCCACGTACTTTTCACGCCGGAAGCTCAGGCAGCCGTGGCCACCGTTGCCCGCAAGTACGCGAATCGTTGCCTCATCGACGAATTTCATTGGCCTGTTAGTCCATCTGCATACAAATGAAAAACCCCGCAATAGCGGGGTTCGGGTAACTTGATCGGCCGTGTTCGGGACAGCCGTCGAACGTACACAGGCACGCTCGTGTCGACGCGTGTTTAAGCGTCGACGATGCTCACGAACTGCCGGCTTTGCGGGCCCTTCTTTTCAAACTTGACGTGCCCGTCCTTCTTGGCAAACAACGTATGGTCGCGCCCGATACCGACGTTGCGCCCAGCATGGAAACGCGTGCCGCGCTGGCGCACGATGATGTTACCGGCCACGACCTTCTGCCCACCGAAGATTTTCACACCTAAGCGCTTACTCTCCGAATCACGACCGTTCTTAGTGCTGCCGCCTGCTTTTTTATGTGCCACTGTAATGTACCTGTCGGTTACACGACCCAGGATGCCCCGGGACGTCGTTAATCAATACTCGCGTTAGTCGCTGGCCTTCTTTGCCGCTTTTTTCTTTGCCGCCGGTTTCTTGGTGGCCGCTTTCTTTGCCGCCGGTTTCTTGGTGGCCGCTTTCTTCTTCGGCGCCGTCTCCGTTGCCGCCGGCTTCGCGTCTGCCTTGCCAGCAGAGCTCCCGCTGATGCCCGTTATCTCCACCTCGGTGAAGAACTGACGATGCGTGCCCTGACGAAGGTAGTTCTTGCGGCGCTTGAACTTCACTACCGGAATCTTCTTGCTTTTGCCCTGGCGGATCACTTTGGCACTGACGGAACTCCCCGCCAAAACCGGATTGCCAACCTTGATGTCGCTGCCTTCACCGATCAACAGAACGTCGTCGAACTTCACCGACGCACCCTCGTCGCCGTCGATTTTCTCGAGACGCAGGACATCACCTTTTGCCGCGCGGTACTGTTTGCCGCCGGTGCGAAAAACCGCATACATTTATGTTTGCTCCATTATGTAAGCTGCTGTAATCACAACCCACTGAGAATACTGAAGTTTCTGTGGTGCTCTGAGAACGCCGCGCAAGCTGCTGTCTGGCGGGAACCACTAGAGAGCGGGGATTCTATAGACTCCGCTGCCCCGGGTCAACGCTGTGACGGCGCGAAATTACACCTTATTTCAAAGGCTTGCATGGGCAATCCCAGGCTCGAAAATATCGCCAATAGCAGCAGGTTCAGGCATTATCCTATCCGATATGCACGTAGCCAAGAAAACCACGCCCCCACTCTGCTTTGACGACGTAGCGGCGCTCGCAGACGACGATATGCAGGCCGTCAATCGCCTGATTGAGGAGAGCCTCGACAGCGACGTTCCACTCGTGTCGCAGGTCTCGCAATACATCGTCATGAGCGGTGGCAAGCGGCTGCGCCCGCTGGTTGTGCTGCTTGCAGCAAAAGCGCTTGGCTACTCGGGCGATCAGCACATTCACGCCGCGACGATTATCGAGTTCATCCACACCGCGACTTTGCTGCACGATGACGTCGTTGATTCGTCAGTGCGCCGACGTGGCAAGGACGCCGCCAACGTGGTCTTTGGCAACCAGGCCAGTGTCCTGGTCGGCGACTTCTTATATTCGCGTTCATTTCAGATGATGGTCGATGTTGGCGAGATGCGTGTCATGCAAATCCTCGCCGATGCCACCAACACGATTGCGGCCGGTGAAGTCATGCAGTTAATGAATACGCACGACCCGGACATCTCGGAAGACGATTACCGAAGTATCATCTATCGGAAGACGGCGCGCCTGTTCGAAGCCGGTGCGCAGATCGCAGCGGTCCTGGCGGCGCGGGCACCGGCGGACGAGCAGGCGATGGTCGAGTATGGCCGTAGCCTGGGCACTGCTTTCCAGCTCGTCGATGATGCGCTCGATTTCAACGCGTCACCGGACGAACTCGGCAAAAACCTGGGTGATGATCTTGCCGAGGGTAAGGCCACGCTGCCTCTCATTTACGCGATGCGTACTGGGTCAGCCAGCGAACGAGCACTGATCCGCGAGGCCATTCTCGATGGCGGACTGCAACAGCTCGACAGCGTCCAGGCGATTATCCGGTCGACCGGTGCTCTCGATTACACCGCAAAGCGCGCGCATGCAGCAGCCGACATCGCGATTGCCGCCCTGGCCGATATCCCGGAGTCGGAATACAAGCAGGCCCTCATTTCAATTGCCGAGTTTGCCGTTCAGCGAAGATCTTGACTAGGACGCGCCCGCACGCACGGTGAGCTCGAGAATTGCCTGTTCAAGCCTCGCCAATAGCTCCGCTAAGGAGCTTGAGATAAAGTGGTCGGGGCGAGAGGATTTGAACCTCCGACCCCTTCGTCCCGAACGAAGTGCGCTACCAGGCTG
>CAZTQL010000079.1:0-11371 GCA_964615665.1 uncultured Woeseiaceae bacterium
GAGTGTTCCTCTCCATGCCGGTCTGGACGCCGGGCTCGTCCTCGTCTCCTGATTCTCGTTCAAGTGCTTCGACGTCGAGGTAGGAAACGCCGGCCAGCCAGCTGCTGTCGGTGCCGATATCGCCGCCGATATTGGCGAACAGGCTGTAACTGCCAAATCCGGAATTCGCGCTGCCACCGGCCGGATAGCTGCTCCCCTCAAACACCTCCGCGCCCAGTTCAAGGAACAGCGGTGTCGGCGCAAGCCAGCGAACCTGCAGACCATTGTCTGCGTATTGGTCGGCAAGGAACGCCTGATACGGAAGTGGCTGATCGGCAAAATCCCAGGTGTGGGCGTGTTTGCTGTTCAGATAGCCGATGCCTGAGAAAAAACGCCCAAACTTCGCACCCAACCCGGCCGGTAAGGCGGTGGTTTCGAGAAACGCCTCCTCGACTTCCGCAACCGCTTCGCCGTCCTCCAGCGCGAGTGCCGCCGTCAGCCACGCAGAGAACTTGTCGTCCACATTGGCATTGAAGATCAGCTCGGTCTCACCAAGACTGAGCCCCTCGGAGAATGGCCCCGCTTCGCCGCCAAACGGTAAACCCTGCACGGCGTAGCCGTCAGGATCATCCTGGTACTGCCAGACCTGCCCCTGGAAAATGACGCCGATAGACGGGTTGTAAGCGGCTGCTCCTGCACTACGACTCACTGGCGCTTGTTGCTCGGCAACGGCTAATCGGCGTTCAAGTTCCGCAATCCGGGCATCGTAATCTGTACGCAATTGTTCAACTTCGGCGCGCAACAACTCTATTTCGGTCTCCTGCGCCAGAGCGACGCACGACAATAGGGCGCCGATCACGGTGACGCCAAACCTCAACGAAAAACGCATGACTACCTCGCTCACTTTTTCTCAGTAAATACCCACCCAGGTCGGTATCTGCTTCCAGCTGACATTCAGCCCTTTATCGAGTTGCCGATAATCCAACTCGAAGCGCCCGACCAGGCTCCAGAACCGTTTTGAGTGATTCATGTGGCGGGCGTGGCACAGTTCGTGAATCATCACGTAACGAAGCTGCTCCGGCCGCAGGAATAACAGACAATAATTCAGCGAAATAGTGCCTGAACTCGAGTGGCTGCCCCAGCAGGTTCGCTGACCGCGAACGTGGAGTTTGGTGAAGGAATTGCCCGTCAGTCCCGACAACGTATTGAGGCGGGGCAAGTATTCGCGCTTGGCAATGCTCGTCAGCCAACGCTTCAGTGCCCGCACACAAAGCTGCTCATCATCCGTGCGACCCGACAACAGGACACTCTCGCCCTGTTGCCGATAATTGACCGTTTTAGCCGCACTTTCAGGCGAATATTTTACTGAGAACTGTCGATCAATGGCGTCCAGTTTGACGATGTCGGGCAAGGCGAAGGGTTCCGGTTCATGCTCCGCGGCAAAAGTCGCCCTGGCTTTGCTGATCCAGTCACGGTGCGCCTCGACAAATTCGCGCACCTCTTTGGGTCCGGTCCGTCTGGGAACCACGACCTCCACTCGCCCACGGGGGAAAACGCGAATGGATAAGCGCCGGGCGCGGCTGCTCTCACGCACAGAAAAGCCCGACATTGAGTCGGGCTGATCGACCTCCGAAAACAGAGGCAATTGGGTCGCTGCTACTGGCACAGCGACTATTTTACGGAAATTTAGGGATGTTTGCCGCTAAACCGAATTGCGTCATCCATACTCATTTCGCCTTCAACACTGCCGACCTCTGCCGTCTCGCTGATAAATAGCTCAACCTCGCGCTCCAGAACGATCTTCCCTTCAACTCGCGAGCCCGGACCCACGACGACTCGCGGTTTACGCTTCTTCGCCTTACCCCAGCCCCAACCGCTTTTCTTATTAACGACGATATTGCCCTTCACCACCGAGCCGTCGTTCAGTTCAATGTCCCCGTTGACCGTCTCGATATTGCCGCCGACCTCGGCGCCCATCAGCTCGATCTGACCGTTGACGTTGGTGACGTCATCGACAACGGTCGCTCCTGACTCCATCGCGATGCGACCGTTGACCGCCTCGATTTCTCCGTCGACCACGGTACCGGACCCGAGGGTCACCGAGCCATTCACGGTAGTCAGACCTTCGCTTTTGACGTTATCAGCCAACCGGACTGAGCCATTGACCGTCGACGCTTTCTCAATGGTCGCGCCATCGTCAACCCGAATCGAACCGTTGACTGTCTTGACGTTGCCGGTGACAACCGCGTCTTTCCCGATCGAAATGCTGCCGTTAACTGACGATGCGCCGCTGGCTTCTTCACCAGGCCCGATCTTGATGCTCTTGTTGACCGATGCCGCAAATGCCGGCACAGCCATCAACAGAATCAGGAACCCGACAGTGAACGCGGTTTTCGTTGCAAATCTAGCCATTTTCCAGGACCTCTTGTCTTGTTTATCAGTAATTAGATACCGCTCCGCGGCAATTGGTTGCAAGCTAGCTGCCAGCCGCCCGCTCCGGTAACCTAGTCGGCAATGACAATCGCTCTCGAAGCCCGCAACCTCAGGAAAGTCTACCCCGGCGTCGTGGCGGTCAACGGCATCGATTTTGCCGTGACGGAGGGCATTTGCTTCGGCCTCCTCGGCCCCAATGGCGCCGGCAAGACCACCACCGTTGAAATGATTGAAGGCGTCACCTCGCCGACGGACGGAGAGATTTTCTACTATGGCGAGCCGGCGGGCAAAAGATTTCGCCAGGAAGTCGGCATTCAGTTCCAGAATACCGCTCTTCAGGACTTCCTGACCGTGCGCGAAACCATAGAGATGTTTCGCTCTCTGTACGAGCGCAAGGCAGACATAGACGACATTATCGAGCAATGCTCGCTGGGCGACTTGCTCGACCGGGACAATCGCAAGTTATCCGGTGGCCAACGCCAGCGCCTCCTGCTCGCAGTGGCATTGGTGAATCGTCCGCGACTGATCTTTCTTGATGAGCCGACGACCGGACTCGACCCGCAGGCGCGGCGCAATTTCTGGGAACTCGTGCAGAGCATTCGTGCCGGTGGCGCGACCATCGTTCTCACGACCCATTACATGGATGAAGCCCAGGTCCTCTGCGACGAAATCGCGATCATGGATGCGGGCAAAATTATTACGCAAGGTTCGCCGGATGCACTGCTGCGCAAGCAGTATCAGGGACTCATCATTGAACTGCCGCTAGCAGATGTCACTGCCGAACTCGCCGGCATCGAGCACAACGTCATCGAAACCCTGGGCATCGTCGAAGTGGTGACTACGGATGTCAGCCAAAGCTTGCAGCAACTCGCGCCGCACGTCACAAACCTCAATCACATCAAGATCCGGCAGCCCAACCTGGAAGACCTGTTTATCGACCTGACTGGCCATACGTTGCGAGACTGACGCTATGTTTGCTCGCATCTTCTCAATATTCAAGAGCCGCAATCGCGAATTCATGCGCGATCGCGCGTCGTTTACGTGGAACCTGTTGCTGCCGATTGTATTGATGCTTGGCCTGTCTTTTGCCTTCAACGAAGACCGCGACACCTACACCGTCGGCGTACTGCAGGACGGCGCAGACATCGTCGCCGAACAGCACCGCTTCTTGAGCATGCGCTACATCCGATTCGTGCCAACCAGTGACAAGGAAGACGCGCTGCAAAAGCTATCCCGGCACCAGCTCGATTTACTCGTCGAATTCGATGATGCGCCCCGTTACTGGGTCAATCCGGACTCGGCCAAAGGCCACTTCGTCGAACTGGCGCTACTGCAGTCGAGCTCCGATACGCCACCGACAATCGAGAAGGAACAAATTCTCGGTGACGCAGTGCGCTATGTGGACTGGGTACTACCTGGCATTCTCGGAATGAACATGATGTTCAGCAGTTTGTTCGGCGTCGGCTACGTCATTGTGCGTTACCGCAAGAACGGCTTCCTCAAACGACTGCGTGCCACGCCGCTAACCGCGTTCGAATTCATCACGGCGCAGGTCACATCGCGCATGGTCCTGATCATGTGTATCACCACGTTCGTTTACATGGGAACACACCTCTTTCTCGATACTCGCATGGAGGGCAGCTATTTCACGCTGTTCCTTGTCGCGCTGGTAGGCGCCATATCCCTGGTATCACTTGGCCTGGTGGTCTCGGCGCGCGTTACCAGCGAAGAACTGGCTGGCGGTCTCCTGAATCTGATCAACTGGCCGATGATGCTGTTATCCGGTGTCTGGTTTTCGCTTGAGGGTGCCGGGACCTTTGCGCAGAACCTCGCAAAGATCTTCCCGCTGACACACATATTGAACTCCGCTCGCGCGGTCATGCTCGATGGCGCCACACTCGCGGACGTTGCACCCAGCCTGGTCGCACTAATTGGCTTAAGCGCGGTATTCTTCGCCATCGGCTCGAAGATTTTCCGCTGGGAACAATTCTAGGCAGCATTGCAGGTCGGATCACGTGACAGATACACTCATCGACATAGGCGCCAACCTCGCGCATGACAGTTTCGACGACGATCGTGACGACGTTCTACAGCGTGCGCTGGACGCCGGCGTTACGCGTATCGTTGTGACGGGTAGCAGCGATGCCAGCAACGTGCGAGCCGCCGACCTCGCAGCCGCCCACCCTGGCGTTTTGCACTCCACGGCCGGCGTTCATCCTCACCATGCAACGGACTACACGGCAGACAGCGATGCACTCATCCGCCGGCTGGCCGACAAGAAGGCCGTGGTCGCAATCGGTGAATGCGGACTCGATTATTTCCGCAATTTTTCACCGCGCGAAGCTCAGCTCGACGCATTCCGACAGCAGCTCGAAATAGCACAAGACACCGGGCTGCCGGTTTTCCTGCACCAGCGTGACGCCCACGATGACTTTGTTGAAATTCTCGAGCCTGCCCTGACCGATCTTTCGCGTGCCGTGGCGCATTGCTTCACCGGCGAAGGTGAATCATTGCGTGAATACCTGGCGATGGGACTGTACATCGGGATCACCGGCTGGATTTGCGATGAACGACGCGGCAAGCACCTGCACGATATCGTGCCGATTATCCCGGACGACAAACTTTTGATAGAAACCGACGCACCGTACTTGATGCCGCGCACACTCCGG
This sequence comes from uncultured Woeseiaceae bacterium, assembly GCA_964615665.1. Lineage (GTDB taxonomy): Bacteria > Pseudomonadota > Gammaproteobacteria > Steroidobacterales > Woeseiaceae > UBA1847. The sequence continues at coordinate 5,082 of CAZTQL010000079.1, forward strand.
CCAAAACCGAAGACCCGCCGCAATGAGCCTGCGCATTTGGTAGAAGTTGTCAAAACTGTTGCGGAGGCGCGCAACCAGAGCGTGGCGCATGTCGCTGCTATAACGACCGCGAATGCGAATCGATTTTTTGGTCTGGAGTCGAGCTAGTGCCGCCGCTTGCCGGCCGCCGCGGAATCGACATGAATCGCCGCTTTGACGAGTAACTCCCAGTAGGGGCGAAACGCCTCGATCTTGAATTTCGCAGCGTTCTTGTCCGGCTCGCCGAACTCCTTCGCCAACTCGTCGAGCGGGCAGACCAGGCTCGGAACTCCTTTGGTAAATTCGGCACCATCGAGAAACAGGATGCGGCCCGCCACCGGGACCTGCCGCACGATTTCACGAACGGCAGCGATACGATCGAACATCGCGGGTTGTGGATTCGACAATGTATAACGTCGATCGTCAGCCATCACTGTCCAGTCCTGCATTTTGTCGCTGCCAAAAACGATCCCCGTAACGTCTTTGACTTCGAGAATCAGCAGGCCCTGGGATGTCAGCAGCACCTGGTCGATCTGGATCTCGCCCTCGTGCGCACTCGGTATCACCAGGTTTTCAAAACGCTCGTACGCAATGTCCTCAAGTACGCGCCGCAAACTGTTGCGCGATGCTCTTACGTACCGATAGATCAACCAGGCCAGCAGCAATGCGACTGCCGCAAGCAGCGGCAGCAACCAGGGATTGGCACCAACATTCAGGAGTTCAGACATTTGTATCCGGTATTCGTGTCAGCGCGATACTAAAAGGCATCGATCGCCGCGGCCAACGCTGCAACATCGGACTCAATCGAGATTGCCCTCGCCGGCCGGGCCAGAAGTTCTTTGAGCCCGTCCGGTAATTCAACTTTCTCACCAATGATCGGTTCAACAATCGTTTCAAACTTCGCCGGATGTGCCGTTGCAACGAGAATCCAGTCATGGTCGCGACGGAGTTTTTCATCGAGCTGTCGCCACGTGTGCGTCGCAGTAGCTGTGTGCGGGCAACTGACAATACCGAGTTCCCGGCGATCCTCAAGAATGGCCGATTCAATCTGTTCATCGGTAACTGATAGTACGCCGATTTGATCACGCAACACATCGGCTTCGCCAATCAGTTTGCGCAGGCGCTCCATGTTGCTCGGGTCGCCGACGTCCATCGCCGAGGCCAGCGTCTGCAGGCTCGCGCGCGGCAGCCACTGCAATGTATCGAAGTAATCGGCGATCGTCCTGTTCGCATTGGTCGCGAGAATGACCGGGCCGATTGGCAGCCCCATTTCACGCGCCATGATGCAGGCGAACGCGTTACCGAGATTGCCGGTCGGGATAATGAACCCGGGTTTGTTGCCGGTGTCTCGGTAGTGACGCAGACTGGCGTCCGCATAGTAAGTGCTTTGTGGCAACAGTCTGCCGATGTTGATGCTGTTCGCCGAGCTGAAACGCTGCGCGGCAAAACGCACAGAGTCCGCCATGGCGGCTTTCACCATCGTCTGGCAATCGTCAAAGGAGCCCTGCACCTTCAGCGACAGCACGTTATCGCTCCAGCACGAAAGCTGGTGCGCCTGACGATCGGATACCCGGCCATCCGGAAAGAGCACGACGACTCGCATGCCGGGTCGTTGATCAAACGCAGCCGCCACCGCGCCGCCGGTATCGCCCGAGGTCGCGACCAGGATGGTCAGCGGCGCAGACGGATCGCCCTCGAGCCGGCTCAGGCACGCCGCGAGAAAACGGGCGCCCACATCCTTAAAAGCGGCGGTAGGACCGTGGTAGAGCTCCAGCAGAGAAACCGGCCTTCCCGGCGCAGGCAGCGGCGTTGCCGGAATGGGAAAACTGAAAGTCTCGGCGAGAATCGCATCGATGTCCGCTGCAAGTGCCGAGCCTTCGAAGAACGGCCGCAGCAAGACTCCCGCCACCGCCGGAATTGTCTGGGCCGCTGAGAAATCGGCCGTCGAGAAATCGGCCTCTGTGAAAGTCGGCAACTGCTCCGGCAGGAACAGGCCGCCATCGTCTGCGATGCCTTTACACAGGGCGTCATCAAGACCGACAGAGCCGCCACCACGAGTGCTGAGATAACGCATCGTTAATTCTCGAGTTGCGCGCCGTGTGCGTTCATAGGACTCACCCAGGATTGGCAACCGATACCCTGGCCCCGACAGGCTTGTTCCATCGCCATCGCAATATTGTGCGCTGCGTTGTCGCGACACAATGCAAATATGCTCGGGCCACTGCCGGAGAGGCTGCAGCCCAGTGCGCCTGAACGCATGGCCGCCTCGGTGACCTGTTCGAAACACGGTACGGCGGCGGATCGCTGCGGTTCGATAACGACGTCGCGCAGCGTTTTCGCTATGAGCTCGATATCGTTGGCATGACAGGCGGCGATAAAGCCGGCAAGCAGTCCCTGCTGCTCGACCCACTTCTGCATCGAAACACCTTTCGACAGCGAACGCCTGGCCTCCGCGGTATTAACCTGCAAATCGGGGTGCAGCACTACGGCAGCAACGCCTTTGGGCGTCGGCAACCGGACCACCTCGGGCAGCAGCACCTGGGGACAGAGAATCAGGCCGCCCAACAGACTCGGCGCCACGTTATCCGCATGCAAGCCGCCGCTGGCATATTTCTCGCCCTCCAGCGCGTACGGCAGCAGCGCCTCGGTAACCAACGGTGACTCGAGCAATGCATTCGCAGCAACCACGCCAGCAACGGCAGAAGCAGCAGAACTGCCCATGCCCGACTGCAACGGGATACCTTTGTGCACCTTGAGCTCGATTCCAAATGAACTATCGTGGTCATCGAGGAGCGCCTGAACCGCGATCGACGCGGTATTCTGGGTCGGATCCGTCGACAGGTATGGATGAACCTCGCCGTCGAGTCCGCGGACCTCGGTCAGGCTGACGCCCTGGGTATCTGTCTTGCGGGCATGGACCCGGTCGCCAACACCGCTCAACGCGAGACCGAGCATGTCGAAGCCGACACCAACGTTGCCGATCGATGCCGGTGCAAACGCGGTAATGTAACTGCTCACGCTACTCTCCCTGGCTCAGGTACTGCGCCAGCTTTAGCAGATCACCGAAAACGCCGCCGGCAGTGACCTCAGGTCCGGCGCCAGGCCCCTGCACAACCAGCGGATTGTCCGCATAGCGGTCTGTTTCGAACTGCACTATGTTATCAGTCAGGTTGATGTTACTGAATGGGTGTGCGTCGTCGACCGCCTCGAGGCCCACTGCCGCGCTGCCGTCGGCGCCGAGCCGCGCCACATAGCGCAGATGCTTGTTGTCGTCCGCCGCTTTACGATACAGGGCGTCGATGTCGGCATCGAATTCCGGCAACCGCTCGAGAAACTCAGAGACACTGACCTCACGCAGCGGCTCAGGCACCAGGCTTTGCACAGGAAAATCACCGATCTCAATAGACTGATGTATCTCCCGTGCCAAGATCGTGAGCTTGCGAGCAACGTCCATGCCGGAAAGATCATCACGTGGGTCCGGCTCGGTAAAACCGTTGTCGCGAGCCGCGCGTACTATTTCAGAGAACGGCACACTACCATCGTAAACATTGAACAGGTACGCCAGCGTGCCCGAGAAAATACCTTGTATCGAGCGAATCTCGTCACCGGTCGCAATCAGGTCCTGCAGCGTCGAAATGATGGGTAATGCCGCGCCGACGGTCGTCTCATACATGCAGTGGCTGCTGCCATGCCGCGCACTGTCGCGCAGCGCCGCGTAATCCTCGAACGTACCACTGAAGGCCTTCTTGTTCGGCGTGATCACGTGAATGCCGCGCTCAAGCCAACCCGAATACAGACCGGCGATGTGCGGGCTCGCCGTGCAGTCGATGATAACGGCGTGCGGCAGATGATCGGGATTGATATGACTTTCCAGCGCCTCAAGGTCACAGTCGACGGACTTATCGGCAAACTCATCCTGCCACGTCGACAGGTCGATGCGGCGACCGCCGAGCAGCATGGATTGCGAACGCGCGATCGCGCGAATCCGCAGGTCCACATTGAACTCGTCGTGCAATCGTTTTGACTGTTTCTTGATCTGCCGTAACAGCGCGGCGCCGACCGTGCCCGGTCCAATGAGCCCGATCGAGAGCGTCTTCGCCGACAGGTAGAAACCCGAGTGTGCCGCACGCAGTGCTTTGGTCGATTCATCGGAATCAACGACGGCGGAAATATTGCGCTCCGAAGAACCCTGCGCAATCGCCCGAATGTTGATACCCGCCCGGCCCATCGTGCCAAAGAATCGGGCGGCAACACCGGGGGTACCGGCCATACCGTCACCGACGACAGCAACAATACTCTGAGCGTCATTCACGTCGACGCTTTGAATCTGGCCGCTCTCGAGTTCGTCCGCAAACGCCGCGGTAATGACCTGTCTGGCCCGTTCCGACACGTCCTGCGGCACGGCGATACAGATCGAGTGTTCCGAACTTGCCTGTGAAATCAGCGTGACGGAAACACCGGCGTCCTTCAGTGCCCCGAAGAGCCGATCGGCGGTTCCCGGCACACCAATCATGCCCGAGCCTTCGAGATTGACCAGCGCCATGCCACCGATGGCGGTAATGCCTTTTATGCCGTCAACTGCGGCGACCCCGGCTTCGATGCGGCTGCCCGGATGTTGCGGGTTATGGCTGTTGCGTATAATGACCGGAATATTGTTTTCGATTGCCGGACCGAGTGTCTTCGGGTGGATAACCGTTGCGCCGAAATAGGCCAACTCCATCGCCTCGCTGTACGAGAGCCTGTCGATAACCTGCGCTTCCGGAACCTGCCGGGGATCGGCACTCATGACACCGTCCACGTCACTCCAGATAGTCAACTCGCTGGCACCGCTAAGCGCTGCAAATATTGACGCTGAAAAATCGCTGCCATTACGGCCCAGGGTTGTTTGCAGGCCTTCCTCGTCACTCGCGATAAAGCCCGTGATCACCGCAATGCCGGTAAAACCATCGATGACGTGCTCTGCAAAGTTACTGCCGGACTGATCCCACAGGACTGACGGGCCAAGTTCGGTCTCGCGCACGGTGATGATCTTGCGCGCGTCGATCCACGTGCCGCCGCGTTTTTCGTCCGAGTCCGCAAGGTAAGCCGCCAGTAAGCGTGTTGACCAGATTTCACCATAGCCGGCAATCACATCGCGGCTACGCTGGGGTGCTGACTTGACCAGTGAAATAGCCTGCAGAACGTCGCGAATATCGTCAGCGTCGTTGCCCCACGCGTCCAGCACTTCAACCCGCCTTGCGGGGCTCAAGAGCTCACTCGCCGTCGATGAGTAGCGCTCGCCGATCGCGTTTAATTTATCGAAGTAGCGCCGCTCGTCGCGCTCCGCAAGTACGGCAAGGTTGATGAGCGCATCGGTCATACCGCCCATCGCCGAGACAACGACACCAATGCTGACATCGGCATACGCCAGCAGCAGGTCGCCGACACGTCGAAAGCAGGCGGCGTCAGCCAGGCTGCTGCCACCAAACTTATGAATTTTCCACTGATGCTTAACCACTTGCCACGAAGTCCCCGTGCACAAAACGGTGGATGATAGCGGTACTTTTGCGCGCCGTCGCCTGTTTCATTTGAAATCTGTGAGGTAGCGGCAGCGAGCTACAGTTTCTCCTGTAATTGGTTAGCCACTGTTAAGTAGGGGTATCCGCTTATGAATTGACAGCGGCGGTGTGCTGTATATTTGCGCCGGTTCAAATCGCGTGGCGTGGCCAGATCGGGCGCCCGGACAAAATTCGAAAATCGATAAGGTGTAGATGGAAATGGAAAGACAACTTGCCGTCGTAGCAGATGACTCTGAAGTCGCAGAAAAGACTGACGTTCTGAACATTGGGTCAATAGATATTTCTGATGATGGAGTGACCTTCACATCTTTGAAGCCCGGCGTGGTTTGCACCTTCCACGCATCTACCGACGGTGCCGGTCCCGTCATTACGGTGGGATTGGACAAATCAATATGGCATGAGATTTCGCCTGGGATTTCCGGGGACGCCGGCAAAAATGAACAGCCGTCGGCTGAAAATCCCCCGTACGGGTATTGCCAAGCGTGTGGTTGCCGAAGGCAAGGACGCACATCCGACCCACGGTTGTGTCTATCTTGTCGGGACACGCTGGCGAGAGAGGCTCACATCAAGGTCATGGCATCACCCTGCGAAGCTCAGGACTAGGTTGAGTCTTGCAGTCGGGCTATGGCCCGGAACGATATTCGATGAGTCGTTGAAAAGGTGGTGGGGCGTGTAGGGATCGAACCTACGACCGGTCGGTTAAAAGCCGAATGC
>CAZTQL010000080.1:0-11270 GCA_964615665.1 uncultured Woeseiaceae bacterium
TGAAAACGCTCAGCGCCGATGGTAGTGTGGGGTCTCCCCATGTGAGAGTAGGACACCGCCAGGATTTATATATGAAAAGCCGCAGCCGCAAGGTTGCGGCTTTTTTTATGTGAATTATTTTGGGGTCGAACCGAGGTTTTCCTAGAAAATCCTCGGTTCGACCCCGGTTAGTTCGTCAATGCTGTGCGCCGGCGGATCACGATCAAGGAACTTGATCCCGGAGGATGCCGGCACGCTGACCACTTGACTCATTACCTGGGTTCCCCGGGGTTAAGTCGTTGAATTCTAACACCGTACGCGCGGCTGACCATCTCGTTGGTTTGTCGGGATCTGTCAGCTACAATTGCGCACTTCCGGCGCCGTGTCCTGCCGGCAAGCCAACCATCGCAACCGCCCACAACAAGATAAACACTATGCAAAGAAACGTGCGTTCCGCTGCTCTTACGGTGGGCCTGTTGATCGTCGCCGCAAGCGCCCTTGCCGAGAACGTATCGGCGGATGCAGACGAGCTTGCCGAGATTACCGTCAGTGCCCAGCGTGTGGCGAACCAGTGGCCGGCCGGCACCTATGCCGCTCCCATGACCGCACTGCGTTTCGATCCGCTGATCGAGATCCAGTCGCGTGGGATCGCGGAAGGGCAGTCGGACATTACGGTTCGTGGCAGCGTATTCGAGAATACCGGCGTGCAACTTGGTGCAGTCTCCATTGTTGATCCACAGACGGGCCATTACGTTGCCGAGTTGCCGGTTGACCCGGCATTCCTTTCAATTCCATCAGTCCTTCTCGGAATCGACAACGCAGTCGCCGGGTTCAACTCGGCCATCGCCACGGTGTCGTACGGTTTCCGGCCGGTGGCGGATGGCGGATTCGTTTCGCTGGGCGCTGGCACCGATGATCTTGATTTCCAATCGCTGCGTTTTGCACGAACCGACACAACCGCGAAAGGCGACACCGTTGGTGTTGCGGCATCGTTTGCACGATCACGGGGTGACGGCAGCGTGCCGAACGGCGATCACAAATTCTCCCGGTACAATGTGCAGCTGCAGCGTGTCGGCGACGATTCGCAGTCGGATGTGCTGCTGAGCTACCAGGATAAGTTCTACGGGTGGCCGGGCGCCTACACGGGCTTTGCTACGCTGAATGAAATCGATGACACGCAGACCACACTACTGGTGGGCAATCACCGCGTCGTTGCAAGCCGCGGCTGGTGGGAAATAGGCGCCGCTTATCGACGCCTGGTCGATGACTACGATTTCGAGCGCAGCACCATCGAGGCCGGTGTGCCTGGTTCGTTTGAACACGAAACGCGCAATTTCGCCGTCGGGCTTCAAGGCCTTAGTCGTGTTGGTCGCGTCGACTGGCGCTACGGCGCACAGCTCAGCAGTGATGAGCTGGTGCGGTCGACGGACCTGACTAACGGGGAATTCGACACGCGCCGATACGTGACATTGACCGTGGTGCCGTCAGTCGACTTTGCACTTTCCACCGGAACGATGACCGTGCGCGCAGGTGCTACGGTGGATTATTCGAACCGCGACAGTAATGCGGTGTTACCGCTTGTTGGCGTGACGCTTGTGCGGCAAAGCGCGGGCGGTGAGACGGTATTTGGCTTGGAGTATGCAGCGACTTCCCAGCTGCCCGGGTACACCGTGCTGAAGTCTGGTCCCAGCGGGCTATTCGGCGGTAATCCGGACCTGGGCCGCGAACGCGCCAAACAGCTGTCGCTGAGCGTGTCACGCGAGACCGGTGACTGGCAGGGCCATGTGGCGTTGTTCAGCCGCCGCGACGATGACCTGGTGGACTGGACCTACGCCTTGGGCGCACCGTTTGCACGCCAGGCGAACGCCGTCGATATCGATGTGACGGGCATCGAAGCGCTCCTGACGCGGCAGTGGCCGCTTGCCGATGTGGCAGTTGGTTATACCTACCTCGACAAGGATGCCGACTACGGCAGTGCGCTGGTTGACGCGAGTTTCTATGCGCTGAATTTTGCCCGCCAGCGCGCGACGCTCGCTGTTCGTTACGAGTTCGCCCCCGGGTTCGAACTTCGACTGGATAACGAGTACCGGCGCCAGCAGAAAAACCCGCTGCGTGACGGGGACGATGCCACCTACCTGGCGGCTTTGTCCGTGGTCTGGAGGCCTGCGAACGTGGACGGGCTCGACGTCTCTCTGATCGCCGACAACCTGACTGATAGCGAATATCAGCCATTTCCGGGAACGCCAGCGCCGGGTCGCCAGGTGAGTCTGAGCGCCAGCTATACGTGGTGATTGTATACGTGGTGATTGGGTATCGCGTTCTCGATCCAGCGTAACAGGTCGGCCGTAAATTCGTCCCGGTTGGTTTCGTTGAACATTTCGTGGCGGCCACCGGCGTAGATCTTTGTGCTGAGCTTATTGTGACCTGTCTGCTCATAGTGAGCGGCCAACTGTTGCGTACCGCGTTCACCACCCACCGGGTCGTCGGCGCCGCCTGTGATCAATATCGGCAGGTCGACGGGGATCTGCCGCAGGGCATCGCTTTTCGAAATTTCTTGCAGGCCGCCGAGCAGATCGATCCACAGACCCGTGGTGTACGGCCCGCCACAGAGCGGATCGGCAATGTACTTATCCACCTCGACTTCATCGCGGGACAACCAGTCCAGCTCAGTGCGTGCCGGTTCGAACCGCTTGTTGAAATCGCCGAACCCGATCTTATCGAGCAGTGGGCTATGAACCTCGATTCCATTCCGCCATGCCACCATGCGGGCGAGCAGGCGGCCGAAAAACAACAAGCCGCGTGCAGGCCATGTGGAACCCGAGAGAATAAGCGCGGAGATATCAGCGCCGAATCGCCTGGCATAAGCCTGGGCGATGTACGAACCCATGCTGTGGCCGAGCAGCACGACAGGTTTGTCCGGGAACCGCGTACGCAGAAATCCGGTGACGCCATAGCCATCGTCAACCAGAGATGTCCAGCCGTGGTCCGCCGCGAAAAATCCCTGCTTTTCGGCTTCCGGCCCGTGACCACGGTGGTCATGGGCGCAAACTGCGTACCCCAGGTTAACAGCGGTTTCGGCAAAGCGTTGATAGCGCGCGGAGTGCTCTCCCAGTCCGTGGAATACCTGGATGACGGCCGTTGCTTCGCCCGCGGGCTCCCACAAATAAACGGGGATGGTGTGACTGCCGCCGCTCTGTATCTGGTGGGTAGAATAGTCTCGGTTTTGCATGGCGATTTGATGCACGGGCTGGATTGAAAGCATCATATACTCATCGCCTCCAATTCTGCACAATGAATGAGCGACACGGGTTTACACTGCCGCGGGTTTAATCTGACACGGGCCTAATCTAATGATAGAACTGTATTTCTGGCCGACACCGAACGGCAAAAAGATTTCCATCATGCTGGAAGAATGCGGCCTCGAATACGAGGTGAAACCTGTCGATATTGGCGCCGGCGATCAGTTCAAACCGGATTTTCTCGCGATCAGCCCGAACAACCGCATGCCGGCGATCGTCGACACGGACACCGGAATCTCGGTCTTCGAGGGTGGCGCCATTCTGATCTACCTGGCCGAGAAAGCGGGGATGTTTCTGCCCCAGGAGCAGGCGCCGAGATTCGATGTGCTGCAATGGCTGTTCTGGCAGGCGGGCGGGCTGGGCCCGATGGCGGGTCAGCTCAGTCATTTCAGGAGCTATACCGACGATGAGCACGATTACTCCCTGGATCGGTATACCAATGAGTACGATCGGCTCCTTGCCGTAATGGACGTGCGGCTGCGCAATCGGGAGTTCCTCGCTGGCGAACTATCGGTCGCCGACTTCGCGTCATTCCCATGGGTGGTGCCGTACGAGCGGCTCGGCATCGAGCTTGACCGGTTCACTAATGTCCGTCGTTGGTTCGACACGTTGAAGCAACGTCCCAGGTTGCGTGCCGGCATGGATCTCGGCAGCGACTGGGAGTCGGATCTGGCCCGCCGCGAGGAAGGCAAAGCCATGTTGTTCGGTCAGAATGCCGAGACCGTATTCAAGGCGGCAGCCGCAGCGAAGGACTGAAATGAAGCTCTACGACTGCAAAACAGCACCAAGCCCGCGGCGCGTCCGCATTTACCTGGCCGAAAAAGGTATCGAGCTGGATACTGTTCAGGTCGATCTTGGTAGCGGCGAACAGTTCAGTCTCGAGTTTCGCCATCTGAACCCTGACTGCGTGGTACCGGTTCTCGAGCTTGACGATGGTCATTGCATTACCGAAGTGATCGCGATTTGCCACTACCTGGAAGCGCTGCATCCCGAACCGCCGATGTTCGGGCGAACGTCCGAGGAGCATGCCGCCGTGCTGATGTGGAATGCCAAGGTCGAGCAGCAGGGCTTATGGGCGATGGCCGACGCGTTCCGAAACTCCGCCAAAGGGCTCGTCGATAAAGCGTTACCGGGCCCGGACTCTTACCCGCAGATTCCTGAACTGGCCGAGCGTGGGCGCGATCGTGTGCAGGCGTTCTTCAAGAAAATCGACGCTCAGCTGGCCGATAACAAGTTCATCGCCGGCGACTTCTATTCCGTCGCTGATATTTCGGCGCTGGCGGTCGTGGATTTCGCGGCGTGGCTGAAAATTGCGCTACCGAGTGACGCACAGAACCTCGCTCGCTGGTATGAGTCGGTTGCCGGACGGGCGAGCGCGGCTGCCTGAAATCAGCGTCGTTCCGCTAACGTGGAAAAGCCGCAGAACAGTAGTAAGCCGATCTTCACAAGTTCCAGCGACGAATAAATCGCGTGCGCATAAGACGGTGGCGGGGTGTTGCCGGCGATAATGATGTCCGTGCGGCTGGCGAGTTCCGGTATCAGCCAGGCGCCTTGAGCCAGCACAATCAGCGCCAATGCCGCACCGACGGCCCACCAGCGCTGCGCCATGCCCGATACCCGCAGAATAATCAGGAAGATCACGAGCGCCGCAAGCTCGGCCTTGTTGAGGGCTGCAAAGACGACGCGCCCGACGTCCAGAGCTACCGGTCGCGTAATCGTGGTTGCCGTGAAGCGCACGGGCGTCGCGATCATCGACACGCCGACTGTCAATCCGACCCACAGAAAGCAAATCCAGGAAGGGTTCAGCAAAGCTTTTCGAATTCGTTCAAACACGGCCGTATAATGCACCACCGACTCAGCAAAGACAGCAACTATGACTGAATCACAACTGGCATCCCGGGTATTGATGATTCGACCGGTGTGCTTCGAGAGCAACCCGCTCACTGCCCAGTCCAATAAATTTCAAACGCGGCCCGACGCGTCGCCGCAACAGCAGCAGGCTGTGGCGCTGCGTGAGTTCGAGGGCCTTGCGAGCGCGCTTGAGGCGGCCGGCATTGAGGTCATTGTTGTTGATGACACGCCGGATCCGCACACTCCGGACTCGATTTTTCCCAATAACTGGATCAGCACCCATAACGATGGCCGCGTCGTGTTGTATCCGATGGAAGCAGAGAACCGTCGCACCGAGCGCCGCACGGATGTTATCGACCATCTGAATACTGACCTGGGCCTGCTGGTCTCGGAGGTTGTCGACCTGACAGCACATGAGGATGCCGGTCATTACCTTGAGGGCACCGGCAGCATGGTGCTGGATCGTGTAAATCGAGTTGCTTACGCTTGCCTGTCATCGCGCACGCATCTCGATGTCCTGGGTGATTTCGCGCAACGCATGAATTACGACGTCGTTACGTTTGATGCCGTCGACAGCGACGGTGTACCGATCTATCACACCAACGTGCTAATGAATGTTGGCGAAGAGCTGGCCGTCATTGGCGATGTGGCGATTGCGCGGCCGGAGCAGCGAGAAGCTGTACTGGCGCGCTTGCGCGATACCGGACACACGATCATAAGCCTGACATACGACCAGCTGCACGCGTTCGCTGGCAACATGCTGGAGCTTAGAAACAAAGATGGCGAACGCATTATCGCAATGTCGCAGCAGGCGCTGCTATCACTCGATGATGAGCAGCGGCGCACGCTCGAAAAACAGGCAACGATTGTCACGGCGCCGATTGACAGCATCGAGACGGCCGCGGGCGGCAGCGTTCGCTGTATGCTGGCAGAAATTCACCTGCCACTAAACGGCAGCGGTGACGTTACAGGAATGGTCTGAAAAATATGTACAAAGACAAAATACTGATGTGTCCGCCGGACTATTTCACGGTCGATTACGTGATTAATCCGTGGATGGCCGGACACGAAGAGTCGATGAGCATCGAGCGTGCCAAGCAGCAATGGGAAACGTTGCGGGACACGATTGCGGCATTTGCCGAGGTTGTGATCATGGAGCCGCAGCCGGAATTGCCTGACATGGTATTCACGGCAAACGCTGGCGTCGTTTATGGCAACAAAGCGATCGCAAGTCATTTCATGCCGCACGAGCGCCGTCCTGAAGAGGAGTTTTTTAAAAAGTGGTTTGTTGAGAGCGGTTACGATCTGCTGGATCTCGATGAGAAAATCGGCTTCGAGGGCGCCGGCGATTGTCTGTTGGATCGTCGTGGCCCCTGGTTATGGACCGGCTTCGGCTTTCGTACGGAGATCGAAGCGCACGCCGAGATCGCTGCCTATTTCGATATCGAAGTCGTGTCGATTCGTCTGACCGACGCACGTTTCTATCATATCGATACTTGTTTCTGCCCGCTTACTGACGGCTTTCTGATGTATCACCCACCGGCTTTTGACTACGACTCGCGCATGGCGATCGAAAGCCGCATACCGCCGCACAAGCGCATCATTGTGGATACGATGGATGCCGGCAACTTTGCCTGTAACGCCGTTAATATTGGTGACCGGGTCATCCTCAACAAGGCGTCGGAACCGCTAAAAGCGCGCCTGATGCTGGCCGGCTTCCGCGTGCACGAAGTAGAGGTCAGTGAATTTCTGAAAGCCGGGGGGTCGTCAAAATGTCTGACCCTGAAGTTGACTGAGCCGGTCAAGCAGGAGAGCTGAAGCCATGGCAAACGCGCACCAATACCGAATCTCGCCAATCAATCCAGCGGCACACGTTTACGAGGTAAGCGTCACGGTCGCGAAGCCGGAGTCAGCGGGACAGGTGTTTGCCATGCCCGCCTGGATTCCCGGCAGTTACATGATTCGCGACTACGCCAAGCATGTCGTTGGGGTACGTGCGGAGTCGGATGGCCGCGAGGTTGCACTTGAAAAGCTGGACAAGAGTCGCTGGCGCGCTGCCGCCACCGACCGCGCTTTGACGCTGACTTTCGAAATCTTCGCCCACGATGAAAGCGTGCGTGGTGCGCACCTCGATACCGCCCATGGTTTTTTCAACGGCACCTGCGTGTTTCCGGCCGTTGTCGGGCAGGAATCGCAACGTTGTGATCTGGAGATCGTCGCTCCCGAATCGCCGCATGGAAAAAGCTGGCGGGTTGCGACATCGATGCGGCGCGACGGTGCGGCCGAGTATGGTTTTGGCCGCTACACCGCTGTTGATTACGCGGAACTGATCGATCACCCCGTGGAGTGCAGCGCACTCTCGATCGGCGAGTTCGAAGTCGGTGGCATTCCGCATGCGATCGCGATTCGTGGCAAGACGCGCGTCGATATGGCTCGACTGTGCCGGGATCTGCAGATGATTTGCGAGCAGCAAGTGTCTTTCCTGGGCGCGCCGGCTGATCTTGATCGCTACCTGTTTTTGTTGAATGCACCAGGAAGCGGATACGGCGGTCTTGAGCATCGCTGGTCATCGGCGCTCGTCTGTGGTCGCGAGAACCTGCCGGCGCGCAGGGACGAAGGCGTTTCGAACGAATACCGGACGTTTCTCGGCCTTGTCAGCCACGAGTATTTCCACCTGTGGAACGTGAAGCGCATGAAGCCTGCCGCATTCACGCCATACGATCTCTCACAAGAGACGCACACCGGGCTCTTGTGGGTCTACGAAGGAATTACGTCTTACTACGATGATCTTGCGCTGGTGCGTTCCGGCATGATTTCGGTCGAGAGTTATCTCGAGCTGCTCGGCCAGACGGCGACGCGCGTATTGCGCGGTGCCGGGCGACGTCTGCAGAGCGTGCAGGAATCGAGCTTTGACGCGTGGACGAAGTTCTATAAGCAGGATGCGAACGCGACCAATGCCATCGTCAGCTACTACGCAAAAGGCGCTCTGATTGCCTTATGCCTGGATCTCAAGCTGCGCAAGGATACGGCGGGGAGCATATCGCTCGACGATGTCATGCACGCGGCCTGGCAACGATGGGGCGAGAGCGGCGAGGGCATGCCGGAAGACGGCTTCGAAAAACTTTGCATCGAGTTGTCGGGACTCGATCTGCAGGACTTCTTCGATGCCACGGTCCGCGGTACGGGCGAGCTGCCGCTCGATGCATTACTGAAGTCCCACGGTGTCGACTTCGAGTTGCGACGTTCGGCTGGCGCAGACGACAAGGGCGGTAAGAACGCGGACGATGCCAAACTGCCGCAAGCCTGGCTCGGCGCAAAACTCGCGGCACGCAACGGCAAGGCAATATTCGTCTCGGTCGACAATGACGGCTCTGCGGAGCTTGCGGGTGTGTCTCCGGGTGACGAGCTGGTGGCGCTCGATGGTTTGCGCATCGACATCGCCAGTTGTGAGAAACGCACGCGGCGCTATCGACCGCAGGACAAAAGCACGTTGACGGTTTTTCGTGGCGACGAGCTCATTGAACTACGTCTGAGATGGCAGGAAGCCCCTGTCGATACCTGCTACCTGGTGTCCGCCGACGAGAGTGATGACGACGTGGCGGCTCGCCGCTCGGCCTGGTTGGGGCAGTAATGCCGCTAACAGTTAACCCGACGCTGCGGCTTTTCATCGGCGCGGCGCTCATTAGCCTGTCGCCTGTCTGGGTGAAACTGGTCAGCGTCTCGCCAACGAGCAGCGGTTTTTATCGGGTCCTCATTGGTGGTGTGGCGCTTGCCGTGTACCTGATCGTTTCTGGTCGGCGGCTGCAACTGTCGCGGCGAACCTGGCAAGTATTACTGTTGGCGGCCGTGTTTTTCGCGCTCGACCTCTGGTTCTGGCACCGCAGCATCAATTTCATCGGTCCGGGCCTGTCGACGCTGCTGGCAAACTTCCAGGTCTTCATCATGACGGCGGCGGGGATCGTGCTGATGCGTCAGGCACCGCGACCCCTGCAGCTGCTCGCGATTCCGCTGGCGTTTTTCGGACTGTCGCTCATTGTCGGTCTGGACTGGCGCAGCCTGTCGGAAGACTATCGCCTTGGCGTGATTTTCGGTCTGCTGACCGCCGTGTCCTACGCCGGTTACCTGCTCAGCTTGCGCGCCTCGAGGCAGGGTTCGGTGCATCGTCTGCCGACACGCGAAGTCGCGGTCATCTCCCTCGTTACGGCGGCGCTGCTCGGAGTATCGGCATTCCTGGAGGGCGAGTCTCTGGCCATAACGGCACCGCAGGACGCCGTATGGCTGGTCTGCTATGGCATCCTGTCTCACTGTATCGGCTGGCTGTTCATTGCCAGCAGCCTGCCGCACGTGTCCACCACCGAGGCAGGACTCGCCCTGCTGTTGCAGCCTACGCTGAGTTTCGTCTGGGACGTGCTGTTCTTCGCGCGGCCGATGAGTACCACGGAACTCGCCGGTGCGGCTATTGCGTTGTTCGCGATTTTTCTGGGAGCACGCCCGGCATCACAGCAGACGCAGGGCGTTCGGCAATAGCTTGAAGTCGAAACGTTGTTGCAGCGGCTGTACCTCACCGTCCAGATGCGAGGCAAGCGGTTCGGAGGCTGTCACCGTGAGAGCCGTTACCGAATGATTCTGGATTTCACTTTCACTGACATGCTTGCCGGACATCAGTTTCGGTAGTAGCGAGAGAATGCGTCTTCGCGTTACGGGGTCGGCAATCATCAAATCCAGTTTGGCGTCGTTGTTTGCAGCCGTCGGCGCGATATGAAACATGCCGCCGATCCACGGGCCGTTACTGATACTGGCCAATGTTACAGGACCTTCCCACGAAAAATTATCGGCCTCGATTTCCAGGCGCGGCGTCGCGATGCCATCCACCATGGCGCGAAATATAGCGAGCAAATACACGAAGTCACCAATCGGTAGCCGATAGGCGTGCGCCAGGCGCGTGACCTTGGCGTCAAAACCGATGCCAGCGCCATTGGCGAAGAAGCGATCATTCATGACACCGATATCGATCGTCCTTGTCGATTGCCTGGCGGCCAGCCTGTCCGCCAGCAGGCGGGCGGCATGCTCCCAGTTAAGAGGAATCTGACAGGCTTTCGCAAAGTCATTGCCGGTACCTGTTGGTATGAGTCCGAGTGATGAAGACTGCTCCGAGCGCATAATTCCATTGACGGCCTCATAAACGCTGCCATCGCCGCCGGCGACCACGATACGGGTTGCGCCATCATCCACGCGCGCCCTGACGCGCGCCTCCAGATCACCGACCGCACTGCTCGTATGCAATTCCAGCGGCACGTTGCTGCCCTGCAGAATTTCAATAATACGAGCCTGCCGCCGGCCGGCACGGCCGCGGCCCGCTGTGGGATTCAGGAATAGGTCGACCAGGTCAGATGCCATTAGCGCCGCAAGGGGTTATCGATAGGCGATGCTACAATGCGCGCCACTGTTTTCGCAAAGCGGGAGTGCCGGTGCTCGAACTCGGCGTGAAGTTTCTGATCAGCTATTTCATTGGCTCGGTGATGGGAGCCATGATTGTGGGCAAGCTGCGCGGCGGCGTCGATATTCGTACCATGGGGAGCGGCAATGCCGGTGGCACTAATGCGCTCAGAACGCAGGGCTTCATGTTCGCACTGGGTGTCGTGATCGTCGATATCGGCAAGGGAGCGCTGGGTGCGGGGCTGGTGCCGGGTCTGGATATTCCATTTGTTGCCACCGATCCTGAAATCTCGCGAACCTGGCTGACTTTGTGCTGTGCGGCTGCTGCAGTGACAGGTCACGTATGGCCGATCTATCACGGCTTCAACGGCGGCAAGGGTGGCGCCACCCTGATCGGCACGATGTTCATTCTGGCACCCATGTTGATAATCATCGTGCTGCTCGTGTTTGTGTCGGTGCTAATCCTGACCGGCTATGTCGGCCTGGCAACGATGACGGCCGCGACTTCGCTGCCGGTCTGGCTCGCGTTAACGCGACTACCCGCTGACCAGCCGCTGTTTATCTTCAGCGTTGGCATGGCGCTGTTCATCGTTTACTGCCACCGCTCGAACATTGAGCGATTGCGCAATGGCACCGAAAACCGCAACACCAAGGTCATGCTGTTTGCGAAAGCCGCGACGAAGGGCGATGACAACACTTGATGCT
>CAZTQL010000081.1:0-11232 GCA_964615665.1 uncultured Woeseiaceae bacterium
ACGGCATTCAGTACATTGGTGACGTATCGGACGTCGAGCGACTTGGCGGGGATCTGACGACTTATCGCGGTGAAGAAATCAGGATAAGAGCGGAGGCCGATGCGGTCTTGTACAACAACGTGTCTTTTTCCAGGGATTGGGAAAATGGCTTGTCGGTAACGGCCGGCATATCCAACCTGTTCGATGAGGAACCACCAGCGTATGGGATTGGCAGTCAGTACACCAGATACGGCAATACCGCGATAGCGGGGTCGCAATACGACTACTTTGGCCGCAGAGGCTGGCTGAATCTGGTTTATTCGGTTGAGTAGCTTGCGTTAGAACAGAGCCCGATAATGTGCCGGCGTTTGCCGGCACATTTTTTTGTAACTCCAGGAGAGCGATTAATGCCGAGGATAATGGCGCAGGGGGATACGCTCGACGAGTTGAATGAGCAATATCAGCACGTTCCGCTGCAACAACCCGTCTTCCTGAACAGTGTGCCGAAATGCGGAACGCACCTGATCCGCAACATCATGAGGATGTTTGTCGCCAGGGATCAGCACTATGCGTCCGTGTTCATCCAGTTCCCTATTCTGCAGCAGCACGTTCAGGCATTTTCGCTGGCAGAGCCAAAACTAAGTTGGGGACACCTGCTGTTCTCGGATCATCCGGCGATCGCGCTGAAAAATACGCGTCACCTCATCATGGTTCGTGATCCGTATACCTGGGTGCTCGCCCGAGCCAGGTTCTTCCTGTCTGACACGTTCCAGGGACAGCTGGAGCATCTGAAGAACGGGGAGGCTGCAATTGACGAGGTTCTTAACATGATGATCTTCGGCATTCACAACAAGGCGCCGGAGATGCGGCATATATTCGAACACAACGCGCTCGCCTGGATCGGCACGAAGGCGCGCATCGTTCGGATGGAAGATCTGCTGGCCGCCGTCAGGAGTCTCGATACCGATACATCGTCAGCGACGGCCTTCTTTGAAAACCTGCTGTCCTTTTGCGGCATCGATATGCCCGACGACTGGCAAGATCGCGTGCGCGTCGGTGCAGACCGAAAGCAAAGTGGAACCGCCAGGGAGAACCTCACTGGTCAGATTGGGGCGGTTCCAGACGAACTGCCGGACGCGCAAAAGAAACTGGTCAATTTCATTCTGCCCGGCGCTCGCGAATTACTGGGTTACACTGACTGACGTCGGTCCTATATAGGCGTCCAGGAACGTTAGCATGCGTTCGTAGAGTTCCAAGCGATTCTCTGGTCGATAAAAGCCGTGCGCCTCTTTTTCCTTCAGCATCCACTCGTAGGGTTTGCCGAGTTCCTTGAGCCCGTCCCGCAGACGGTATGCATGTTCTACGTCGACACGAAAATCTTCGCCGCCGTGAACAATGAAAACCGGTGCTTTGAGCTTGTCGAGATTATGAACTGGCGAGCGGGCACGCAGGTCTTCCTTGTCGGTGCCAACCGCCTGTTTTAGAAATTCGATGCCGGCTTCGCGGCGCGGAATGTCGCCTTTCTCAAACATCAGTTCGAGGTCGTACACACCGACATAGGCAATGACGCACTTGTAAAGGTCCGGCTCCCGAATCCCACCCATCATCGCCGCATAGCCGCCGTACGAGGCGCCGTAAATGCAGACGCGATTCGGATCCGCAAGCCCCTGCTTGATCGCCCACTGTGTCGCATCGGTAACGTCGTCCTGCATCAACGTACCCCATTTGCCATAGCCTTCGTGTAGAAAACTCCGGCCATACCCCCCCGAACCGCGAAAATTGATCTGCAGCACGGCATAGCCTCGACTCGCGAGCATTTGCACATCTGGATTGTAGCGCCAGTAGTCGCGCACGCCGTGAGGGCCGCCATGCGGCATAACCACCATGGGGAATGGCCCTTCCGTGTCGTCTGGTTGGGTCAGGTAGGCGTAAACTGTCGTGCCGTCACGTACTTCCAGCTTGTAGGCGTCCGTTCCCCTCATTCTATTTTCGTCGATACCCGGCAATACCGAGACGATCTGCGATAGCTCCATGGTGTCTGTTTTGAGAAGGTAGTAACGGGCCGGTAGACGATCGCTGTCGGCACGAATGATGGCGAGACGACCGTCTTCGGTCGCAGACGTTGGCGTTACACGATATCCCCGCAACGCAACCTGTGTCGCCTGCAGCCACTGAGAAATCTCATGGTCCGGGTACAGGATCTCGAAATCCGGGTAGTCCGGTTCCGTATAGACACCGATGAGCTTGCCGTCTGGTGCTTGCTCGAGGTCCTCGATATCGACAACACCGTGACCGTAGAGCAGGTCTTGGTGCCCTGTCTCCGGGTCAAACAAATACAGGCTCGTTGTATCAGTTTCCCGATCGTCAAGCATGTAGACGTGGCTGTTATCAGGCGTAAATCCAACAGGGGTCAAGGTTCCTTCTTTACTCTTGTATTGTCCGACAAGGCTCCATCGTTTACCGTCGCGCCGATGAACGGTAAGCGCGTTCTCGTTGTCCGAATCAACTCCGGCTGAAAACCGCACGTTGCCATCGTTATCGGCCGTCAGCCCTGCGCCGCGCATCGGCGCACGCGTCACGCGGCTGGTTCTGCCGGAATAAATGTTCAGTTTAAGGGCCTCGGTAAAACTGCCGTTTGCTTTTGAGTAATCATTGACGGCAACAAGGACATGCTTCTTATTCTCCGGCAATCGGTGCAACAGCTGTGCGACACGATAGGATCGATCGAAGGAGAGGTTCTTATTCGCGCCACGGCCATAAATCCACTTTTTCTTCGATCCGTCCCAATTCATCGCGACGATGTTGTCCGTGCCCGATGGCGCGTCGCGAGACCCGAACTTGCGTCCAACCCAGGCGACAACACGCTCGTCGTTCGCCCAGATGAAGTTGGTGATAAAGTCACGACCAAATCCGCGTGCAATTGCCGTTATCTGGTTGTCCTTGATGTCGAGTACGACGAGGCTCGATTCGCCGTCATCGTTGCGCACTGTCGCAGCCAGGTAGGCACCGGTCGGACTGATTTTGATGTTGCTGTACGCCGGCTGTTTCACAAATTCGGCCAACGGTACCGGTTCTGCAGTGCTGCCGGTATTGATGCACGCAAATATCAAGATGAACAAGGCGAAGCTGCGTTGCAGGCTGGGTACTAGTGCCATAGGTCAGAACCTCAAGAGTAATCGACAATGAATAATTGTAAATCCGGACGCATAACTATACCAAGAGCGCCGGACGAATCCCCGCCTTTAGAACATCTCGCTGGGGCCCGGCGCATCGTCGCCGGGCTTCTCGCGACTCTTGATGTGGTCGCCCGTGATCATACTGTCGTAGCTTAAACCGGGTCCGACCATCGGGTAAACGCCGGCATCGCGGTCGATAATTACTTCGAGAAAAGCCGGCCCATCGAAGGCCATGAAGTCCTTCACGACGGTCTCGAGGTCTTCCTGCTTGTCCAGTCGTTTGGCGAACTTGAAACCGTCGGCTTCGGCGGCTTTGACGAAGTCTTTGCTGTGTAGCGACTTGTCGCTACCGGACATGCGGCCGCCAAAGTACAGCTGCTGCCACTGGCGCACCATGCCGTCGCCGAAGTTGTTCAGTACGACGACTTTGACCGGCAGGTTGTACGTGGTCACCGTTTCCATCTCGCCGATGTTCATGCGGATGCTGCCATCACCATCGATGTCGATAACCGTACGTTCCGGCCGCGCGAACTGTGCGCCGATCGCGGCCGGCAGACCAAAGCCCATCGTGCCCATGCTGCCGGATGTCAGCCAGAGGCGCGGCTCGCGGTAATCAAAGTACTGCGCCGCCCACATCTGGTGCTGGCCGACACCGGTCGAGATGATGGCCTCGCCCTTGGTGTGCTTGTTGATTTCTTCAATGACGGCGTAGGGCTGAATGAGCTTCGACTCGCGGTCGTAGTTGAGCACGTAGTCTTTCTTGAGCTCGGCAATCTCCTCGTGCCAGTGATCGAATGGTTTCGAAAACTTGATGCGTCGGCCGTAAGCGAGCAGATCGATGAGGTCGCGTTCCAGCATGCCAACGTGATGCCAGTCGACGCGCTTTACCTTGCCGATCTCGGCGAAATCCACATCAAAGTGGGCGATGTTCTTCGCCTTCGGGCCAAACAGCGCCGGGTTGCCAGCAACGCGGTCATCAAAGCGCGCACCGGTCGTGATAATAAAGTCACAGTCCTCGACCGCGTAGTTCGCCGAGGCAAGGCCGTGCATGCCCAGCATGTGCAGGGCCAGCGGATGCGTCGTGTCGCTGGCGCCCAATGCCATCAGCGTGGTGGTTACCGGGATGCCGTATTCGTTAGCGAAATGTCGCATGGCTTTCGTCGCGTTGGCGTTGATGACGCCGCCACCGGCGTAAATCAACGGGCGCTCCGATTCAGACAGCATCGTGTAAAAGCGCTCGCAGGCTTCGTCGCTAAGCAGGTTCTCCTCGACCTTGGCCAGACGGCGGCGATACCCGTGCAGTGGCAAGGAGCCGTGTCCCTTGAATTCGACCTCCCAGTTCTGCACGTCCTTGGGAATGTCGACAACAACCGGCCCCGGTCGCCCTGTGCGTGCCAATTCAAAGGCGCTGCGCACGGTATCCTCAAGCAATTCAGGCTCGGTCACGAGGAACACATGCTTCGCGATGGCGCCCATGATGGCCGAGACCGGCGCCTCCTGAAATGCATCGGTGCCGATCGCTGCTCGCGGCACCTGGCCGCAGATTACGACCATGGGCACGGAATCGGCCATGCTGTCACGGACCGGCGTGACGGTATTCGTCGCTCCGGGGCCCGACGTGACCATGGCGACGCCCACCTCGCCACTGGCGCGCGCATAGCCCGCCGCCATGAAGCCGGCACCTTGCTCGTTGGCGGGCACGATGAGTGGCATCGGTGCCTTGCCATCTGCAGCCCGGTGATCGTCGTTGTAGCGAAATACGGCGTCATAAATGGGCAGAATGGCGCCGCCGCTGTAACCAAAAATGGTTTTGACGCCTTCATCGGCCAGAACCTGGACGACGGTCTCCGCACCGCTCATGCGCTTGCCGCTCAAGGAATGTTCGCTAACTGCTACCGTGTTTGCCGAGTCGTTCATTGGACTTCCAAAAATCACTCTAAGTGACGGATTTTTTTCGAGTGTTTACTAATTTTTGACGCATTGCAATACTGCAGAATCTGCGCCACCATCGCCCCACTCAATGACAAATATGGTTTCATCCGTAATTCACGAATCCAGGCACTAGCGAGCTCACTATGCGACACGCAATATCAGTCCTTCTACAGAACGAAGTCGGTGCGCTGACGCGGATGTCGGGCATGTTCTCGTCGCGCGGCTACAACATTGAAACGCTCAACGTGGCGCCAACCTATGACCCGCGAGTGTCACGTGTGACGCTCGTTGTATCCGGATCCGATGCGGCGATCGCCCAGTTGAATGCGCAGCTTGCCAAGCTGGTCGATGTCGTCAACATCCACGACATGACGTTGGGCGAGCATTTCGAACGCGAGCTCGCGATCGTCAAGATCAAGCTGGGCACGGGCGGATTGGCGAAAGCGATGGCACTGGCCAAGCGCCTGGGCGCCGAAATCCTCGATGAGGCCCAGGTCAGCTGCACGATGCAGCTCACCGGCAAAGTCCGCGAGGTCGACGAGTTCGTCAGTGAGGCGGCCAAGGTCGGCGAGATTTCGGCCGTCGCGCGCAGCGGCACAGTGGCGGTCTCGAAAGGCGAGGTGACGCTGACGTCATTCGAACGTCAGCACCTGCTCGCCGGATAAACGAATGGCCGCACTGGCGCTTTCCGATTATCGCCGACTGGTTATCAAGGTCGGCTCATCCCTGCTGGTCGATGAGTCAGGCCGTCTCAACCGTCACTGGCTGGAGACGCTGGCCGACGACATCAGCTATTTGCAGGAGCACGATCACGAGACGTTGATTGTCTCCTCCGGTGCGATCGCGATCGGCAGTGTGGTGCTCGGCATCAACAAGAAGCGCGCACGCCTGGCGGATCTGCAGGCGGCTGCCGCAGCCGGCCAGGTGCAGCTCGTGCACGCGTACCAGGAGGTGCTAAGCGCGCACGGTATTCGCGCGGCGCAGATTTTGCTGACGCCCGAAGATACGGAGAATCGCCGCCGTTTTCTCAACGCGCGCGGCACGCTGGGGCGACTGCTGGAGCGATCGGTCGTCCCGGTCATCAACGAGAACGACACGGTGGCGACGGAAGAAATTCGTTATGGCGACAACGACCGGTTGGCAGCAAGGGTGGCGCAGTTGGTCATGGCCGATGCGCTGGTGCTGCTGTCGGACGTTGACGGCTTCTATACGGCGGATCCCGGCAAGCAGCCAGACGCCGAGCTGATCCCGGAAGTCACCGCCATCACCGCCGAGGTGCTGGCCGCGGCGGGTGAGACCCGTTCCGACATCGGCAGCGGGGGCATGGCGACCAAGGTGCAGGCGGCGCGCATCGCAACGCACGCGGGCTGTTCGACGATTATTGCCAGCGGCAAAATCGACTATCCGCTGCACGGATTGGCGGCAACCGGCCGTTGCACGGTGTTTCGTGCCGAGGGCACCCCGGCTGCCGCGCGCAAACAGTGGCTCGCTGGCGCTCTTGAGGTCCGCGGAGAAATGCGTGTCGATCAGGGAGCGGCCGCGGCCTTGCAGAACGGCAAGAGCCTGTTGCCGGTCGGTGTGGTGGAGGTCATCGGCGATTTTCGCCGGGGTGACGTTGTCACAGTCGTTGCGCCCGACGGCGTGGAATTGGGGCGCGGGCTCGCCGAGTATTCAAATACCGACGCGCTGCGGTTACGTGGCTGTCAGTCGGACGCAATCGAAGCAAGGCTGGGTTACCGTGGTCGCTCGGTCATGATTCACAGGGATGAAATGGTGCTGTTCAACAATGACTGAACAAGCGATCGACAAGGCGATTGCGGCCACGATGGACGACATCGGCCGTGCGGCGCGGCGCGCGGCTGCGACGCTAGCAATGACCGATGGTGCCGCGCGTAATGCGGTATTGACGGCCGCTGCGAACGCCATTCGCAATAACGCAGAGAAAATCATTACGGCCAATGCGGCAGACCTGGCTGCTGCGAAAACACGTGGTCTCAGCGGCGCAATGCTCGACAGACTGGCGCTTGATGCAGGGCGCATCGAAGCGATGGCCGCCGGCATGGAGACCATTGTTGCGCTGGATGATCCACTAGGGCGCAAGCTCGCGGAATGGGAGCGTCCGAACGGCTTGCGGATCCAGCGCGTGTCAGTGCCGCTGGGTGTCATTGGTATCATTTATGAAAGCCGCCCCAACGTGACGGCGGACGCGGCCGCGCTGTGCATTAAGTCAGGTAACGCCGTGATTCTGCGCGGTGGGTCGGAGAGCTTTCACTCGAGCAACGCGATCTACGACTGTTTGCGCGAGGGTCTTTTAGCAGCGGGTCTCGATACGGCGGCCGTGCAGATGGTACCCACGACCGACCGGGCTGCTGTTGGCTACCTGCTGTCATCGATGGCCGAGTGGGTCGATGTGGTGGTGCCGCGCGGTGGTAAGAGTCTGATCAAACGTGTGCAGGACGAAGCGCGGGTACCGGTTATCGGGCATCTCGAGGGGATCTGTCACGTCTACCTTCACGAAGCGGCTGACGCCATCATGGCAGAGGATATTGTCATCAATGCCAAAATGCGGCGTACCGGCATTTGCGGGGCCGCCGAGACGGTGCTGATTGATCGCGCTGCCGCGAAACGCCTGTTATCTCGCGTTGTGAATGCCTTGCGGCAGGCGGGCTGTGAGGTACGCGGCGATGCCGATGTTGCAGCGATGGTTGACGATATCGTGCCGGCATCCGAAGCGGACTGGTCGACAGAGTATCTCGACGCAATCGTATCCATTCGCGTCGTCGACGACATTGGCGATGCGATTGCTCACATTGCGACCTACGGGTCGGGTCATACCGAGAGTATTGTGACTGCGAGTGGCGCGGCCGCCGAGCGTTTTTTGAGCGAGGTTGACAGCGCGATTGTGCTGCATAACGCATCGACGCAGTTTGCTGATGGTGGTGAGTTCGGGATGGGCGCCGAAATTGGCATCGCAACCGGGCGCATACACGCGCGCGGCCCGGTCGGTGCCGAGCAGCTGACGAGCTATAAGTACGTGGTGCGGGGCAGTGGACAGGTACGCCCGTGACACAGCACGACAAGCCGCAGTATGACCTCGCGATCATCGGTGCTGGGATCAACGGCGCCGGCATCGCACGGGATGCGGCCCTGCGCGGCCTCAAGGTCGTCATCCTCGACAAGAATGACATGTGCACCGGCTGCTCCTGGATATCGAGCCGCCTGATTCACGGTGGGCTGCGCTACCTTGAGTACGCCGAAATTCCCCTGGTCTACGAGTCTCTGCATGAGCGGCGCAACCTGCGACTCACGGCACCTCATCTGGTCAAACCGTTACGCATCTGCATTCCTGTTTTCAAGGGAGCGCGACGCGGCCCGCTGTTGATTCGTCTGGGTATGATCGCTTATGACGTGCTGTCGCTGCGCAAGTCTGTACCAAATCATGAGATGTTGAAACGTGATGCCATCCGCGAAGAAGAGCCCGGCCTGCGTTCGGATGGACTGCGCGCCGCGGCCCGTTATTACGATGCGCAGGTGACGTTTGCCGAGCGCCTGGTCCTCGAAAACCTCATTGCCGCACGCGCCGCCGGTGCTGCCGTGAAAACGTACAGCGAAGTCACGGCGATCAACGTCGAGGACGGCGCTGTCAGGTCGCTCAGCTACGTCGATGGCCTTGACGGTTCCCGGCACGACATCTCGGTCGGCATGATTGTTAACGCGGCAGGTCCGTGGGTCGACCGCGTTTTGGAGACGGCGCCCGTCAAAACGAATCGGCACATCGGCGGCACCAAGGGTAGCCATATTGTTGTTGGAGAATTCGACGGTGCGCCGCACGACGCGTTCTACGTTGAAGCGGCCGCTGACGGCCGCCCGTTTTTTATTATTCCCTGGAACAAGCAGTTCCTGATTGGCACGACGGATATTCGCTACAAAGATGACCTCGACAAAATTCGTATCAGTGACAAGGAAGTCGATTACCTGATATCGGAAACCAACCGCGTCTTTCCGAGCGCGAACCTGACACGGGAGCGCATCCATTACGCCTACGCAGGCGTGCGACCGTTGCCGCATCAGGATAAAGGCCCGGAGTCGGCGATCACGCGGCGCCACATCATCAAGATCAACAAGAAAGTGGCTGACGGACTTATCTCGATCGTCGGCGGCAAGCTGACGACCTATAGAAACCTCGCCGAGCAAACGGTGGACCGCGTCGCTAAATTGCGGCATTTGAGGCTGCCCGACTGTCGCACGCACGAAACGATGCTGCCGGGCGCAACGGGTATCGATCAGGCTGGCAAAACGCTACAGGAACTGCAGCTGCTCTCCGAAGCCGGCGTTGCACGACTATTGGCCGTTTACGGCGGCCGTGCGGCTGACATTGCCGGACTGTCTGCCGACGACAAGAAACTCGCCGTGACTCTCGACGCCGAGCGGTCGGTTCTGGCCGCCGAAGTGACATTCGCGATTCGCAATGAGTTTGCGCGAACGCTGAGCGACATTGTCTTCCGCCGCCTGATGGTCGGCCTTGACGCCGACCAGGGCAGGCCGCTTTACAATGCCATTGCCGAGCTGGCGGCCGCGGAACTGGGGTGGAGCGCCGATGACATGGCGCGTGAGTTGCGGGACCTCAACGACTTCAGCGATTCACTGCGCGTTGCCTGACGCGACGAGTGCGTCGGGCGTGACCGGTGCGGCGATCGGCGCGTATCGCAGCTCGACGAACAGCTCGCGTCCGCGACCCGGAAAATAGCGGTACTGACCGAAAGCGTAATCCGCGCGGTCGGCGTAGTCGGTATCCAGAAGGTTGTTGAGGCGCGCCGTGACGCTCAGTCGGGGCGAGAAATCAAAACTTGCGCGCAGATTCAGCAGGTCATGACCCGGGTAGGTAAAGCGATTTTCGGCGTCGAGGAAGTACTCACCCAGCATCGTCCACTGCAGGGCCAGGTCCATACGCTCGCGGGGTTCGAAAACGAGTTCGGCGCTGCCGAGCCAGCGTGGCGCCGTGTCGACGTCATTGCCGTCTGTAAACGTTTCGCCGCGGGCTGCAATTGTGTCGAAATCGTAAACATGTCGGGCGAAGCTGGCATCGACTTCAAGCCGTAGTGTTTCGCGCAGCTGCCAGTCAAGTTGCACCTCAGCGCCGCGGTGCCGACTCTTGCCGTCGCTCCTGTTATAACCCTCAGCATCACGCAATACGCTGTCGCGTTTTTGCATAACGAATACCGACGCCTCGGCCGACCAACGGTCAGTGGCGCGCCGCAGACCGAGCTCGATGCTATCCAGGGTTTCGGAATTCAGATCGGCGACCTGCTGACCGCTCTGCAGTCGATACATCTCGCTCGCCTGTGGTGCCCTGAAGCCGCGCGCCAGGCTACCAAACAGTGCTGTTCCCGTTTGCCACCGGTAATTGAACGCAAGTTTGGGAGCGATGTTAAAAAAGCTGTCGCTACGACTTTCGGGGCGTGTGTACAGACAGCCGCCGAAGCCGCACGCGGTGCCGTCATCGCGCAAGTTGCCCGCCGACATGCGATTGTCGTAGTCGTAGCGGATCTGTTCGAGCCGCAGGCCGGCAGATAACGTCAGGCGCTCGCTGACAGTGATGTCGGCCTGCAGATAGGGAGCAATCGCAATGCTTGAGACCTCGTAGTCGTAGTGCTTGCCCTCGGGCCGCGTCTCCATAAGGAACGCCGAACCCTCGGTCGGACCGAACTGGGTTTCTTTCAGGAATAGTTCGCTCCACTCGACATCCATACCGGCGATGAAGCGCTTGTTGTTCACGTCGAAGGCAAGGGCCGTCATTGCGCCAGCGCTGACATGGCCATTTTCTTCGAGCGGCTGCCCCGGCAGGAAGTGCTGCAGAAAGCGCATATCGGAGTGGCGCAGGTACGGGCGCACGTCGATTTCGACGTTAGCAAGCGATCGTCGCCAGGTACCGTATAGTCGCTGACTGGACGCGTCGCGAAATGCCTCCGGGTTGAGGTTGCCACGATTCAGCGCAGAGTCCTTGTAGGCATCCTGACCGAAAATAAAGCCGGCGGTTTCCTGCTGCAGATCGGTGGCCGTAAAGACGGTGCTGAATTCGCTAGAGTCGCTAGAGTCGCCTGATGCCCAGAGACCCTTCAAGCGCAGTTTGGCCTGCCGATAGCCG
>CAZTQL010000082.1:0-11040 GCA_964615665.1 uncultured Woeseiaceae bacterium
GGTGTTCGTTTCCTCTATTCTGTCACGCAGGGCAGATGATGCGGGCTACACTGCGGTGATCTCGCACCGTTCCGGCGAAACGTCGGACAGCACGATTGCCGACATAGCGGTAGGCACGCAGGCGACGCAGATCAAGACGGGGTCACTTTCCCGTTCTGACCGCATCTCCAAGTATAACCAGCTGCTGCGCATCGAAGAGGAATTGGGCACGGATGCCGGGTACGCGGCTCGAGACGCGTTCTCGGTCAAGGTTTCATAACGACGCCGGACGACCATTCGAACGGCATTTTGGAGTCACCGCTTGATCAGTTCACGCTGGCTACTTGTACTGCTGAGCATCGCCGGGCTTGCCCTTCAGGGCGAGCTTTGGTTTGCCGATGACGGCTATCGCAAGACGCTGAAGCTCCGCGATGCCGTTGCCGAACAACGCGATCTCAATGATTCACTGCGGGTACGCAACGCTGCGCTCGACGCCGAAGTCATCAATCTGAAAAAGGGTCGTGATGCGGCCGAAGAGCGCGCTCGTACTGATCTCGGCATGATCGGCCGGCACGAAACCTTCTACCAGGTGGTGCCCGTTTCTGACGCGGCTCACTAGGCCAACCGATGTCTGTGCCAGACTGGGCCCGTGCACACGGGCCGCCGTTATTCGCGGCCGCGATACGTCAGCAGATAGAGGATTTTGTGGTTCACGAGTTGCTGGGCTTCGAGTTCAGTGGCGACGGTGAGCACGACTACCTGCATGTCGAGAAACGTGCTGCGAATACGGAGTGGGTAAGCCGACAGCTGGCTGCTTTTGCCGACGTGCCGGCCAGGGACATCGGCTATTCCGGCATGAAAGACCGTCACGCCGTTACGCAACAGTGGTTCAGTGTGCCGCGCTGGAACAAGCCTGACTGGCAGCGGCTCGAGATTGACGGCGTTCGCGTGCTCGAGCAGCAACGACATCACCGCAAGCTCAAACGTGGCGCGCACCAGTCGAACCGTTTTCGCATCGTCATGCGTGGCGACCTGTCGACGGCCAGCGGCATCGACGTTCGCCTGGCTGCCATCGCCAAAGACGGTGTCCCCAATTACTTTGGCGAGCAGCGTTTCGGGCGCGGGGGCGCCAACCTGGCAATGGCCGATCAGTGGGCGGCGGGCAAACGTCTGCCACGGCACAAGCGCAGCATTGCCATGTCCAGCGCGCGCTCTTTCCTCTTTAATCAAAATCTGCAACAGCGTGTACAGCAGCAGACATGGAACCGGATATTGCCCGGTGACGTCGCGAACCTCGACGGCTCGGGCAGCGTGTTTACGGTCGAATCAGTCGGTGACGACATCGAACGGCGTTGCCAGGAAATGGACTTGCATCCGGCTGGCATCCTCTGGGGGGATGGGGCGAGTAAAGCGGGGATCGCCGAGGAGTATCTACCGTGGTGCGAGGCTCTCGAGAACGCCCGGGTCAAGGTGGCTCATCGCAGTCTGAGGCTGCGACTGCAGGAATTTTCGTGGACGATGGACACGGAGTCGTTGACGCTTGAGTTTTCGCTGCGGCGCGGCTCGTTCGCCACCGCCGTGCTGCGTGAACTTGCCGCGGTCGGCGATGCCCGGCGCTAGACCCGATGCACTAGACCCGATGCACTAGACGCGCTGCAGCAAAACGTAAACGGCACCGGTGCCCCCATCAACCTGGCGTGTAGAGACGAATGCCAGCACGCTTTCCCACTTGCGCAGCCAGCGGTTGACTGCACTCTTCAAAACGGGTCCACGGTCCCCTGAACCGTGTCCCTTGCCGTGCACGATGCGCACGCACAGTTTGCCCTGTGTCGAGCTGTAATCGATGAAATCGGCAAGGCGCGGTTTTGCCTCAGCCAACGTCATGCCATGCAGATCGAGTTCCGCTTGCACGCTGTAACCGCCGCGGGCAAGTTTGCGCATGGTGCGGCGGCCAACGGCAGGCCGGCTATAGCGCAACGCGGCGCCATAGCCGTGCTCGAGCGTGTCGATATCGTCTTGCAGGCTCTCGCCCAACACCTTGGCTTCGTCGGCTTTCGAAAAACGCGCGCGCGGCTTTGGCTTCGGCGCGTCCTTCAGAACCCGCTCATCTGCCCGCAGCGGCCTGGCGTCGGCCACCGCGCGGCGAAACTCGTTGCTGTCGTCATCGGTCACGGCGTTGTCTTTGAGGCTATGGTGTACGTTGATCTTTGAGTATAGTGAGGCGGTCGCTATCGTCCAATCAAAAATCACGTCCAGTCAAAAATGAAAATCCTCATCAGTAACGACGACGGGTACCTGGCCACCGGAATCAACGTGCTTACCGACGCCCTCGAGCAGGTCGCGGACGTTGTTGTGGTGGCACCCGATCGCAATCGCTCGGCCGCCAGCAGCTCACTGACGCTGCATACGCCTCTGCGTGTCTCGAAAGTGGCGGAGAATCGCTACAAGGTGGACGGCACGCCTTCAGACTGCGTGCATCTCGCGCTGACCGGTTTTCTCGATCACGAGCCCGATTTGGTTGTCTCCGGCATTAACCACGGTGCCAATCTCGGTGACGATGTCATCTACTCGGGCACGGTCGCCGCCGCGATGGAAGGACGATTCCTCGGGCTGCCGACTATCGCCGTGTCGCTCGTTGGTCAGGATCTCAAGCATTTTGCTACGGCCGCGCGGGTCGCCGCTGAACTCGTGCAGAAAATTGATCGCGGCAACCTGGCGGCCGATATCGTCTTGAACGTCAACGTACCGGATCGCCCGTACGAGGAACTGCAGGGGTTGCATGCAACCCGGCTCGGCTTTCGCCACAAGGCCGAACAGATCCTGAAGGACCAGGACCCTTACGGCAGACCCATCTATTGGGTCGGCCCGGCCGGCAAGGGCCAGGACGCCGGCGAGGGCACCGATTTTTATGCGGTCGAACACGGCGGCGTGGCAATTACGCCGCTGAAAGTGGATCTCACGCGCCACGAGGCCGTTGCTGGTATTGCTGATTGGCTCAAGCAATGATCGACCAGCTGCGGGACAGGCAGGGCATTGGCATGACCTCGAAACGGACGCGTGACCGGCTGGTAGAGCGGCTGCGGGATCAGGGCATCCATTCGGCGCCGGTTCTCGAGCAGATTCGCAATGTGCCGCGCCACCTGTTCGTGGACGAGGCGTTAGCGAGCCGAGCCTATGAGGATACTGCGCTCCCGATCGGGCTGAGCCAGACCATCAGTCAGCCCTACGTTGTCGCCCGCATGACCGAGGCCTTGCTGGACGGTTTTAAGGGGCAAACCGTGCTCGAAATAGGGACCGGCTGTGGTTACCAGACGGCGGTACTGGCACCGCTCGTAAAAAAGATCTATACCGTCGAACGCATTCCCGAGCTGCTACGCAAGACGAAACAGCGGCTGCGTGATCTCGATATCTACAATGTGCAATTTCGACCAGGCGACGGCTGGCTGGGCTGGCCCAAGTACGGTCCCTACGATGGCATCATCGTCACGGCCGCCGCGTCCGAGCTGCCGGCCAAACTGCTCGAGCAGCTTGGCCCTGACGGGCGCATGGTGATTCCCGTGGGTCCGCCGGGTCGCCAGGAACTTACCAAGGTCATCAAGAAGAACGATCACTTTGAACAAGTGTCGTTGGGGCTCGTCAGCTTCGTGCCGTTAGTGCACGGTAAATAAATAGACTAATCAATAATATAGGACTTATTGTGAAAGTAATTTCTGTAGATAAATCTGGCCGAGGAACGTGCCTGTGAGGTTGTTCGGGCCGCTGTACGATTGGGTGCTGGCCTGGTCGCGTCATCCGCACGCGGAGCGCTATCTCGGTGCGATGAGTTTCGCCGAATCGTCATTCTTTCCGATACCGGTGGACGTCATGTTGGCTCCTATGTGCCTGGCCAAACGTGAACGCTGGGTGCGCTACGCATTCATTGCGACGGCATTCTCGGTCCTCGGCGGTGTGGCGGGTTACGGCATTGGCTATGGCTTTTTCGAGGCGATCGAGCCGTGGCTGAGAACGTCTCACTACTGGGATGCCTATGAGACCAGCCGGCGCTGGTTCGACGAGTACGGCGTCCTGGTCGTCTTCGTCGCCGGATTCTCGCCGATTCCCTACAAGGTATTCACGATTGCGGCGGGAGTAGCGACGCTAAGCCTGCCCGGGTTTATCCTGGCGTCCCTGATCGGTCGTGCCGGACGCTTCTTCCTGGTGGCCGGACTGGTCAGGCTTGGCGGACAGCGCTTTGAGGATTCCTTGTCCCTGCACATCGAGCGCATCGGCTGGGCCGTTGTGGCTGTCTCGGTTATTTTAATCGCCTGGCTTATGATGCGGGGATAATGACATCGCGATTGCCCCTCTTACTGTGCTGCCTCCTGGTACTTGCTTCCTGCGGTGGCACCACCCGTTGGCAGGATACGCCGCAGACACATATCGTGCGGCGCGGCGAGACGCTGTTTGCGATCTGCTGGCGATACGGCAAGGATCCGGCTGACGTTGCCCGCTGGAATCGACTCGGTGACGGTTCACTGATTTACCCGGGTCAGGTCATCCGCCTGACGGGGCCGTCAGCGACGGCGAATACGGCCGGCAACCGGTCGCCGGCAAAGCGGCCTCCCGCCAAGCCCTTGCCGAAAATTCCTGCTCAACCGGCGCCGCAGTGGCGCTGGCCGACTGCCGGTCGCATCGACGTCAAATTCGGCGCCAAACCGGGTCCGGGCACAGGAGTGCTGATAAACGGCAAGAGCGGTCAGGATATTCACGCGGCCGCCGCGGGCGATGTTGTGTATGCGGGTAGTGGCCTGATCGGCTATGGCAAACTCATCATATTGAAACACAACGAGACCTACCTGAGCGCGTACGGCTACAGCGCTTCACTACTCGTCAGGGAAGGCGACACGATTAAGCAGGGCCAGAAAATCGCGACAATGGGCGAGGGGCCACAAGCACAGCCTCGACTGCATTTCGAGATCCGGCGCAACGGCCAGCCGATTGACCCGCGACCGTTTTTGCCGCCTCGATAAGTCATCGCAGCGCGGATCGAACGCTTACGGATCAAGCGTTCATGGATCAAGATTAAGTACCGCGGCAATGCGCCGTCCTTCGCCTGCAAGGACATTGAACGTTCGCGCCGCTGCAGCCGTGTCCATGACTTCCAGGCCGACACCGAGCCGCGCGAACGCAAATACAAGGTCGCGCGGTGGAAATATATTGCGGCTGCCTGTGCCGACCACAATCAACTCGGGGTCGCCGCCCAGCAATTCATCAAAGTCGGCAATCAACAGGTCTGTAACCGGCTTCGATCGCCAGCCGGGAACCATCTGCTCGGGCGTCAGTGCAATCGCATGGGCATAGGTCTCGCCACTGACCCGAATTACAGTCGCGGAGACGCTCTGTATGACCAAACTGTTTGCGGATTCTCTCGAGAATTTCACTGGCGCATCCCTTACCATCGACGCCTCATTGTGAACACATCATATGATAAATCTGCCGCGGTCGTAGTCTTGCCGGCGGTATCAGCGGCGGATCTGGAAGACCGTTCGATGCGTTCATGGCTGGTGCGCTCCGATCTCTCACGAGACACGCAGAACGATGAGTTGCTGGCGCGAATCACGCGCGCGACGAGTCTGCCGTACCCGCAAGAGGGTCTCGGCGCGTTGCGTTTCTGGGGCCAGACCGGCGAGCGCCCAACCACCTGGATTGCGGCGGCAGATCCTGTCTATCTCGAGCCACGGTTGGATTTTCTCTGGCTGCACACGCTCGCAGAGGATGAGATTTCGACAGCGGATCTCGGTGTTTTGATTGATCATTTGCAGCGGACATTGGGGGAAGATCAGCGGTCCGGTTTTACGCGACTCGGCGCTTACAGTTACCTGCGCACCAATGAAGCGATGGCAACAGCGGACGTGTCGTCAGCGGTGGTTAACCAATGCAATCCCGGTGACTATCTGCCAAATGGTCCGGCGAGCGCGCCCTACCGCAACCTGTTGAGCGAAATCGAGATGGCGCTGCACGAGCACGAAGTAAATCAACGACGCTCAGCGGCGGGTCAACAGCCGGTGAACTCACTGTGGATTTGGGGTGGTGGAGCGGCTCCTCCGGTGGTTAGTCGACAGCAGCCGCCCCTGTTTGCCGATGACCCGCTGCTGCTGGGTTATTGGGCAAGCGCGTCTGCCCCGGCCAGCTCCTGGCCGGGCGATATAGCGAGTTGCCTGGATGCTGCCAGCGACGGTTTCGTGGCCGTGGTGCCGCCACATCAGCACGGCGCCGAATCCCTGCTTGATATTCTTGCGAGACTCCGTCGTGCACTGCGCACCGGGCGTGTCAGTCAGCTGACGCTGTTGTTTGGTGACGGGCTGCAGGCGAACATCAGGCGTTCGCATGTTTATCGCCTCTGGCGTCGGGATCGCACGTTGCTGGCGACGGTCGCACGACAACCGGCGGCGTCATGAAGACCTCGAGGCCGATTGTCGCAAGACCGTCGCCGGCACGCGCCGAGCTCGAGCGTTATGGTGATATTGATCCGCTGCATGCGCGCCTGTTCGCCATGCGAGGTGTCGCATCAGCCGACGAACTCGATTATGGCTTGCGACAACTGGCGCCGATCACGGCGCTCGAGCACATCGATGCGGCCGCGCGCCTGGTCATAGAAAAGCGCGAGCAGCGCATCGTGGTGGTCGGCGATTTCGACGTCGACGGTGCGACCAGCACCGCGCTCGTACTGCGTTGCCTCGCCGCCTTCGGATTTGCCAATGTCAGCTATCTCGTGCCGAACCGATTCGACTACGGCTACGGGCTTTCCCCCGAGATCGTGCGCGTTGCAGCAGAGCAGGCGCCGGGACTGCTGATTACCGTCGACAACGGCGTATCGTCGATCGAAGGGGTGGCGGAAGCTAACGCGCTGGGCATTCCTGTATTAGTGACCGATCACCATTTGCCCGGCGATACGATTCCGGACGCAGCCGTCATCCTGAACCCGAATCTGCCGGACAGCACATTTCCCAGTCGCAACCTGGCGGGCGTTGGCGTTGCGTTTTACCTGATGGCCCGTGTGGGTCGGATGCTGGAAGAGCAGGGTGCGGCGGGGGCCGCGAAAATACCGGCGAAATACCTCGACCTCGTGGCGCTGGGTACGGTCGCCGACGTTGTGCCGCTGGACCACAACAATCGCATCCTGGTGCAGCAGGGGCTGCTCAGAATCCGCTCCGGTCAGTGCGTTCCGGGTATTGATGCACTGCTGCAACAGGCGGGTCGCAGTAGCGCGCGCTGCATAAGCACAGACCTCGGTTTTGCGGTCGGACCACGTGTCAATGCGGCTGGACGACTGGAGGATATCGGCGTAGGCATTGAGTGCCTGCTGACCGACAGTTTCGACCAGGCGGCGGAGCTGGCGCGCGAGCTCGATGCGATCAATCGTGAACGTCGGAGCATCGAGGCAAATATGCGGGACCAGGCGTTTGCGGTTGTCGACTCGCTCGGCGAGCAGCGTTGGCCTTGCTGCGTGTCGCTTTATGACCGGTCGTGGCACCAGGGCGTGGTCGGTTTGATCGCGGCGCGCGTGCGGGAACGCTGCCACCGGCCGGTTATTGCTTTTGCGCGCGAGAACGATGAATTCCTCAAGGGCTCGGCCCGCTCGATCCCCGGTGTGCATGTGCGCGACCTTCTGGAAGCAGTGTCGACCGTGGCGCCGGGCCTGATCGAAAAATTCGGCGGGCATGCAATGGCGGCCGGGTTGACGATCGCCACATCCAAATTCGAGCGCTTCAGTGCGCTGGCGAGTGAACAGATGGCGCGGCTCTATCCGCAGGCGGATCTCAGTGGCGCCATTGTGACCGATGGCAATCTGCCGGGCGACGCGCTGAATCTCGGCGTAGCGCGCGCATTGCGCGATGCAGGCCCGTGGGGCTCGGGCTTTCCAGAGCCGCTCTGGAGCGGCGATTTTTCGGTTGTGGAGCAGCGCACTGTGGGTGAAAACCATCTCAAGATGCGAGTGCAGCCTGCAGGGGGCGGCAACGTGGTTGATGCAATTGCTTTCAACCAGGCGGGAATGGTCCATCGCGGTCTCGTGCAACTCGCGTTCAAGCTCGACGTGAACGAGTTTCGCGGCTCCGAAAACCCGCAGCTCGTCGTCGAGCAAATCGCGCCTTTGTAACGCGGCTGCGCGTGCTAAGATCGCGACCTTTTCCGCCCGAGAATTCCTGATGGAAACCAGCCAGATTTCACAATCGATCGCCGACCTCGTCGAACGCACTGATGCGTTGAGGAGGTATCTTTGACTACGAGGCACGAGCCGAGCGTCTGACCGAAGTTCAGCGCGAACTGGAACAACCGGACATCTGGAATGATCCTGCGCGCGCCCAGGCGTTGGGGCAGGAAAGAGCGCAGCTTGAGCAGGTCGTCAGCGGCCTCGATGAGTTATCGAGCGGTCTGAGTGACGCGGGGGAGCTGCTGACACTCGCGATCGATGAAGATGATTCTGACACTGTCACCGAGGTCGTCAATGATCTGACGCGTTTTGAGGCGGCCGTCGCCGGCCTCGAATTTCGCCGCATGTTTTCCGGCGACATGGATGTGAACAGCGCATACCTCGATATCCAGTCAGGCGCGGGCGGTACCGAGGCTCAGGATTGGGCAGACATGCTGTTGCGCATGTACTTGCGGTGGGCGGAGGCGCACGGCTTCAAAGCCGAGGTGATCGAGGCCTCGGATGGTGAGGTCGCCGGTATCAAGAGTGCCACTGTGCACATCGTTGGCGAGTACGCCTACGGGTGGTTGCGTACCGAAACCGGCGTGCATCGCCTGGTACGCAAGTCGCCGTTCGATTCCAGCAACCGCCGTCACACATCGTTCGCATCGGTGTTTGTTTCGCCGGAAGTTGACGACGACATCGATATCGAAATCAATCCATCAGAGCTGCGCATTGACGTCTACAGAGCCAGCGGCGCGGGTGGTCAGCACGTCAATCGGACCGAGTCTGCCGTTCGTATTACGCATTTGCCGAGCAACACTGTCGTGCAATGCCAGAATGACCGCTCCCAGCACAAGAACAAGGCGACGGCGATGAAACAGCTCAAAGCGAAATTGTACGAACTGGAAATGCAAAAGCGCCGGGCGGAAGCCTCGATCGTCGAAGACAGCAAAGCCGATGTCGGGTGGGGCAGTCAGATTCGCTCCTACGTGCTCGATCAGAGTCGTATCAAGGATTTGCGTACCGGCGTAGAAACCGGTAACACTCAGGCTGTGCTGGACGGAGGCCTCGATGCGTTCATTGAAGCGAGCCTCAAACAGGGACTGTAAGAGATAAGTCATGAGTAACGACAAGCATCAAGACGAAAACAAGCTGATCGCCGAGCGGCGCCGCAAGCTTGCGGAACAGCGCGAGCAGGGCAATGCGTACCCGAACGATTTTCGCCGGAATTCGATTGCCGAGGAGCTGCATCGGACTTTCGAGGCGCACGACAATGATGCGCTGAACGAAGAGCACGTCATGGTCGCCGTGTCCGGACGTATGATGGTGAAGCGCGTCATGGGCAAGGCCAGCTTTGTCAAACTGCAGGACCGGTCCGGTCAGATTCAGCTGCGACTGGAGCGCGATCGGCTGCCCGAAGGTGTTTATCAGGCATTCAAGAAATGGGATGTCGGTGACATCGTCGCTGCGCGCGGTGCGCTGTTTCGTACACAGACGGGCGAACTCACCGTACTTGCCGATGAAGTCCGCCTGCTAACCAAGTCGTTGCGCCCGTTGCCGGAGAAATTCCACGGCCTTGCCGATCAGGAAACGCGTTACCGGCAACGTTACGTTGACTTGATCATTAACGAGACTAGCCGTGAAGTATTCAAGAAGCGTTCGCGCATCATTACGTACATGCGCGGTTTTCTCGAAGCAGCCGATTTCCTTGAAGTCGAAACGCCGATGATGCAAACGACGTCGGGTGGCGCGCTCGCCCGCCCGTTTTCAACGCATCATAACGCGCTGGATATGCCACTTTATTTACGCATTGCGCCCGAGCTAAACCTCAAGCGACTGGTTGTCGGCGGCTTCGAGCGCGTCTACGAGATCAATCGAAATTTCCGCAACGAGGGTGTGTCGACTCAGCATAATCCGGAGTTCACGATGATGGAGGCGTATCGGGCATACGCCGATTACAACGACTGGATGGATATGACCGAGGCAATGCTGCATGGCATGACCGATGCAATTCTTGGTACGACGGTGTTTAATTATCAAGGCGAGGAGTTCGATTTTGGCAAGCCATTTGCGCGTCTGACCGTCGAAGAGGCAATCGCCAGTTATAACGCGGACTTCGATAGCAGTCGTGCTCGAGATCGCGATTACCTGATCGAGGTCTGCAGTAAGCTCGGTATCGAAGCGAAAGACAATGACGGGCCTGGAAAATTGCAGATCGAGATTTTCGACGCGACGGTAGAGCAGCAGCTACGGGAACCGACATTTGTCACGCAGTACCCGACCGAGGTATCGCCGCTGTCGCGAGAGAACGATGACGACCCGTTTGTCGTTGACCGTTTCGAATTGTTCATTGCCGGTCGCGAGATCGCGAATGGATTCTCCGAGTTGAATGACCCCGAGGATCAGGCGGCCCGGTTTCGTGCGCAGGTGGAAAACAAGGAAGCCGGCGATGACGAAGCGATGGCCTTCGATCACGATTACATTCGCGCGCTCGAATACGGGATGCCGCCAACCACGGGGATCGGCATCGGCATTGACCGGCTGGTCATGCTGTTGACAGATTCGCCGTCAATCCGGGATGTCCTTTTCTTCCCGCACATGCGGCCGGAAGTCTTTGACTAAACATTCAAGTGCGACCATCCGGTCGCGGCGTCGATCCCCGGGGAATCTGTAGGAGCGGCCCTTGGCCGCGATCGCGCGCAAGGCCTAATCGCGCGCAAGGCGCGCTCCCACAGGGCATGCGATTTATGTAGGAGCGGCCCTTGGCCGCGATCGCGCGCAAGGCCTAATCGCGCGCAAGGCGCGCTCCCACAGGGCATGCGATTTATGTAGGAGCGGCCCTTGGCCGCGATCACGCGCAAGGCCTAATCGCGCGCAAGGCGCGCTCC
>CAZTQL010000083.1:0-10970 GCA_964615665.1 uncultured Woeseiaceae bacterium
CTCCGAAATCGTCACGTCGAAATACTCCCTGAAGCAGCGCTGCAGCGTTCTGACTCCTGTGCCTGTCTCACTGCACAGGTCTTCTATGCGAACGCAGTCGTCGTAATGTTCCTCGATATATTCCTGGGCTGTTCTCGCGACGCGCAGGCGTTCCGGATCGATCGACAGGGACTCCGGGCCCCGGTAGGGGGCCGATTCGCCGAGCCACGCGATCGCGGAGTCGACCAGGTTGGAGATCGTTTCCTCTGAACATGGCGTATTCGGAATCGAAAGGAGTTTGACGATACTCTCCTGGATAGCATGTAGTCTTTGAGCATCGCCCGCGTAGATAGTCGACTGCTCGGGCACGTGAACCGTAGGGCAGATAGCGGCCATTCTTTCGGCAAACCGCTCCGTCGGAATCCCGATATCGTCCGAGCCGCCCAACGCCGGAACGATGATGTCGCTGCCCGAGTGCTCTGTAACGAAGACCAGTTTGTTGTCACCCAGGTTCTCGCCGGAGGCGAGAAACCGTCCGCTGACGCTCCGCGGGATCATCAAGCCAACCTCACCCTTCGGAGATCCGAATTGCGCTGAAAGAGCGGTGCTGAAACGATCCGCAAAGAACTCGATGTCGCCGACGCTCCGTACCGCCAGATGCGAGTGGTATTTGCCCTTGCCGAGTTGCCGCACATACTGTTCGACATCGAAAACGGCCATCGTTTCTTCGTTCTCTTCGACCGAAGAACAAACGATGGTCGGGCAAACAAGATCGGCTGCAAATTCTTCGAAATTCAAGCTCGCACTCCCTGGAAAATAAACTTGCGCATCTCTGTGGCTGCTACAACATCCAAGTAACAGCAGGTTCCCTGATTATCGCCAAGCGCAAAGCATTGCGTAGTATGGTTAGTACCTATGGGCAGCGTATTAATACACCGCGACTTAGAGCCATTCTGACTCAGCGGTGCGCAGAAAATATCGAAATCGCGCAACCTAAGCTAGAATGGTGTAAATGGAAAAGATAAGTAATAACTACATCAGAAGCACCCGCCTGACCGAATTACTCGATCTCAAGCGGGTCGCGCGCGGCATGGACATGGACATCACCCAACTCGATGAAGGACCGTTCGAGGCCGAAATTGTGCAGCTGAAGGTTCGGAATGTGCTGGCCAGCCTGATTACTCCGAACCGCCGTCTTAGACTGCGAGGCGACATTAGGTTCCTGTCGTTTTCGTTCATCTCTGCAGGCTCAGGCCTGCCAAGCTGGCGCGGAATCCCCGTAAAGCCGGGCGACGTCCTCGCGGCCAAGCCGGGTGAGAGACT
Source organism: uncultured Woeseiaceae bacterium (assembly GCA_964615665.1). Classification (GTDB taxonomy): domain Bacteria; phylum Pseudomonadota; class Gammaproteobacteria; order Steroidobacterales; family Woeseiaceae; genus UBA1847. Next base: position 1,303 of record CAZTQL010000083.1, read on the forward strand.
CGATCTTGCCGTGCCGCCCGGAGCTGATGTGATTTGCATCTCGGCTAGCGGCGACACCGACACGACTCTCCGCTACCTGGGAGGTCCGATTCTCGCGAAGAAACTGGCCAATACTGATAGGCCGATTGCATGCGATGCACTCGCCATACGGTCTTTTCGCAGTTGGCTCATCGAACGATTCCGCGATCTCGGCGGCGACGCCAGCATTCGGGTCGGGCCGGCATTGGAATTCGAGCGGGAATTCCTACGTCGACTGGCAGCTTGCATACGTGGCGGGGCGCCTGCGAGCGACCGGGCCGTGCGAGCTTCGAGAAGAATTGATGCCGTGCAGCGCGTTGAGGAGCATCTGCTGCGCGATATGGCGATCCCTCGAAATGTCAATGAACTCTGCCTTATTGCCGAGACGAGCCGACGCACACTCGAGTATGCATTCAGGGAGTACTTCGGTACGTCGCCGAATCGCTTCCTCAAGGCGCTCAGGCTGAATGCGGCACGCAATGATTTGCTGCGCGCCAGTCGCAAATCCACAACGGTGGGAGAGATCGCATCCGGATGGGGGTTCTTGCACATGAGCCAGTTTGCGGTCGACTACCGTCGAATGTTCGGAGAAAAACCGAGCGCTACTCTGCGTCACAGCTACTGAATTAATCGCACGCAGATTCAAGTCGCGACGCAACCTGGATCAGCCACACTGTTTCGGTAATTACTGTCGCCGTGCGCATTCTGGATAGACCCCTTCCGACCGCCTGAGCTACTATACGTACACTGCGCTCCGATCGATCGTGCCGGGCAGATCACAGAGCCAATCGTTGCGATAAACCGGTTGATTGATCGTGTCGCTGACATTCGGGCCAGAGGCTGCAATGCGCCTCCTGATGGGAATTCAAATTCTAACCTAGTGACCGTTTGATGCACTTTGCCATAGCCACAACCTGGGGTCCTAAGGACCCGACACGGGCCTCGCTACCGTTCATATTCACGTCATCAGCTCTTGCAGCTGGAGACACAGCGATGATTATGCTGTTTCACGACGCTGTATTCGCAGCGGTTGAGGGCACCCACGAGACGTTGGTCCCCGTCGGGGTTACGGAACGATATCTGGATGTCTTTTCGCATCGTAACGCGGAAGTCGTTGTATGCAAGTCTTGCGCGATGGCGCGCGGAATCACCGCAAACATGCTGGTTGCGAATTGTCGACTTGGTGGAATGAACGACTTCCACGCCCACGTGGCGCTGGACGGGTGCAAGGCCGTTTGTTTCTGACTAATGAGTGCAGTTTCGCACGGTCAGACAACCCCGTTCGACGAGGGTGGATCATGCGCCGAGCCTTAAATTGCCTGCTGATTCTGTTGATTGCGTGCGTGCCTGCGCAGGCATTTGCCTCGGAGTATCAGCGCGACGAGGAGATTGCACCAGAGTCGGCGGAGGATGCGCCCGCTGGTCTGGTTGATTTAGAGAAGACCCCGCTGGTTCGGCCTGTGCACAGCTATTTTCTGGGCGCGCTGAAGGACGCGTCTCCATTCTGGCGTGACAGCGCTTTGAAACTGGGCGTCCGCGTCTATGACTTCCAGCGCGACAACGGGATCGAATCGATTGCCGAAGCGACGGCTACGGGTACGGAACTCGAGTTTCGCTCCGGTAGGTGGCGCGACCGGATCTCGACGGTAATCTCCTGGCATACCTCGATCGGTGTCGACGCACCCGCTGGGAGTGGCGGTACGGGTGTGCTCGCGCCGGATCAATCGGACCTCTCTGTCATCAGTCGTGCGTACCTGCAATACGATGCCAGTTCGGGGGTAACGGTACGGTTGTACCGACAGGATTTCAACATGCCCTATATCAACCGACAGGACAGCCGCATGATCCCGAACACGTACGAGGCATACGTGGTCGCGTATCCGGACGCGAGGAGGATACAGTGGGTCGCTGGGCACATATCGAAAATGAAACGGCGCGATTCTGAAGATTTCGTGCCAATGGGAGAAGTCGCCGGCGTCGAAGGCAACAACGCAGGTACCTCGATTCTGGGAGCGCGCCTGACGATTGCCAACGACACAACCGTCGGTACCTACATTCAGCATACCAATGACTTGTTCACAACAGCTTTCTCGGAAGCCACATTCCGGCGTACGCTCACCGAAAACTGGGGCGTGCAGCTCGGGGCGCAATATACTTATCAGGGGAGTACGGGTGACGACCTGCTCGGTCGATTCGATACCAGTTCCTGGGGCCTGCGGAGCAAGATCAGCTACGGTGGCGCGATACTGACGGCGGCGTTCACGCGCACCGGTGACAGCGAGCTTCGCAAACCGTTCGGCGGCACCCCGGGCTTCACATCCAGCATGTTGTTCGACTTCGATCGCCGCAAGGAAGAGGCATATCGACTCGGATTATCCTTCAATCTCGCGCGCTTCGGGCGCCCGGGCGTGGGTATAATCGCCGACTACACCGAGAGCAGGAACGCCGAATCGCCCGACGGAGATGTGCTCGCGGATGCCGACGAGTTTGCAGTGACGGCAGATTTTCGACCACCAGAAGGGATTCTAAAGGGACTCTGGCTACGGGTCCGCTATTCGGAGGGCGACAGAGGCTCTCCATTGTCGAATCGACGCGAAATTCGCGTGATCCTCAATTACACATTTGGGCTACTGAAATAGACGTCAGGCCGTTGCCAATTGGGTTGGACTGGTATGAAAAAGAAAGATAAAGATAAAGATGCCTTGATCCTCGCTGCAGCTCTCGAAAGACTCAACAAATTCCGGCTGCCGAGAACGTTGTCGCTCAAGAAAAAAGTGGACAGCGGTGAACTATTGAATGACTTCGATCTCAATTTTCTGCGGCAAAACTTCGGCAACGCTCGTGATCTTAACCCGCTCCTGGAACGCAACCCGGACTATCTCGGGTTGCGGGACAAGGCTCTCGGGCTCTGCGAAAAAATTCTGCAGAAGAATGCCGAGAATCAATCTGACTAAGTAGCACGATCTTCTGACGCGAAGCGGATAGCTCGCGTGTCGGTATTCGCTCATTCTGATGCCATGTTAGAGAGTCTGCGAGAACTCCTTGCCGAGAATTCCTTGCTGGTATTGTTTCTGGTACTTGCAATCGGTTTCATGATCGGGCGCATCCGCATCGGATCGTTTGTGTTTGGATCCGTGGCCGGGGTTTTGGCTGCTGGACTCCTGCTCGGCCGCCTCGGATTCGAGGGCGATCCGTCGATTCATACATTCGCTGTCGTGTTGTTCATCTTCTCGGTCGGATATCAGGCCGGACCGAGGCTCGTCCGGTCATTGCACCACGACAGTCGCTGCTATCTGGGAATAGCGGTTGCCGTCGCTCTGACCGGTTTAATCGTGGCTTGGGGCATGACAAGAAGCTTTGATCTTGACGAGGGCACAACTGCCGGCGTTGTAGCCGGCGGCCTGACGTCGACCCCGATACTGGCGGCTGCGGACCTGGCTGTGCAGAGTAAGAGCTACGTGGTAGCGGATGGGTCATCGGTCGACGAAATCTCGGGGCGCACGGCGGCGGCATTCGCCATCACCTACGTTTTCGGTCTGTTGGGCCTGATATCGATCGTTCGTCTGCTTCCGGGCTGGTTACGCATTGACCTGGCCGCCGAGGCGCTGAGACTCGAGCAGAAGGAAATCGATTCGACCCCTACTGCTGGCATCTCACCCGGCGACATGGTGGTTCGTGCCATCCGCGTAGACACGGAGGCGTTGACCGGCCGACCACTGAGGGACCTCTTTGATTCGACCGCGTTCTGCTTTACGGCGCTGAAGATTCGGCGCTGCCAGACGCTGATCAGGCCGGATCTGGACACCGAACTGCAGCTAGGCGATGCCGTCGCCGTCGTCGGTGTATTGTCACAATCATCCCAGGATCATGTTCGCGGTCTCGCCGTAGGCGCGCCAGTCAGCGATCGGGAACTGCTGCAGTTCGAACCTGAGTCGGTTCGCATACGCGTTACCAACAAGGATGCAGCCGGACGTAACCTTGAGGGACTAATGATCCCGCAACGACACGCCTCATTTGTCTCAGGCGTCGAGCGTATGGGCGTGAGCCTGGACGTGACATCCTCGATCAGACTGGAACGCGGCGACGTGTTGCAGGTGACCGGACCGAGCATCGGTCTCGAACTCCTCGGAGAGCGTCTTGGACACATCGAGCGCGACGCAAAGGAACCCGGCCTGCGTGCGTTCACCGCGGCGATCATATTCGGTCTCCTTTTGGGCGCCTGGAGTATCAGCGTGGCCGGTATCTCGATCGGCCTGGGCAGTGTCGTTGGCCTGCTTGCAGTGGGGATGCTGATCGGCTACCTGGGCTCATACTTCCCCGCCATTGGTCGCGTTCCTGCTGGCGCGCGCTGGGTCATAACGGAACTTGGGCTGATGTTGTTCATGGCTGGCATAGGGCTGCGTGGCGGCGCAATTCTTGTGGAGACTCTGCTGATTAGCGGGCCGGCGCTCGTGGTTTCGGGGATGGCCGTTACCACGACATCCCTGACGTTCGGTTTCCTTTACGGCCGCAAGGTGCTTGGCATGAATCCGGTGATGCTGCTGGGTGCAATTTCCGGAGCGATGAGCTGCTCTGGCGCGTTGAGCGTAGTCAATGACAAGTCCGCAAGCACCATCGCCGGTGTCGGCTACGCGAGCACGAACGCATTTGCGAGCGTCCTGCTTACTGTTGCCGGCACGCTGATTGTACTTTTGTGAGAGTCGTAACCGGGACGCAATTCGGATAGGCTAGACTGGCCACAGTGAGTTTCAATAGACCTGTCAAGAATTCAGAAGGTAGCCATCGACAATGTCAGTCTCAATGAGATCCAGACGTATCGGGCGTTCGCGAAAGTTGTGTCTCTCGAGCCTTGTTAGCGTCACCATATTGATGATGCTGGTCAGCGGCTGCACCACGCTTGGGCCGGACTACGAGGTCCCTGAGGTAGCAGTATCGCAGGGGGACGAGTGGATCGATATTGACGCACCACAGGTCAACAACGAGTCGGCAGACCTGACCAGGTGGTGGACAGTCTTCGATGACCCCGTTCTCAACTCGCTGGTCGAAAAGGCGTATCAGCAGAATCTCACGCTACGCATCGCCGGTCTGCGCATACTGGAGGCACGGGCGAACCTGGGGATCGCGACTGGCAGCAAGTACCCTCAGACGCAACAGATCAACGGCGGTGCTGCCAGGGTCAAGCTCAGCGACAGCGAACCGGATGCACAGGTCATCAATCGCAACTTCAGTGCGGCCGAGGCGACTTTTGATGTCGGTTGGGAGATCGACTTCTGGGGCCGGTTCCGGAACCTGGTGGCCTCGGCAGACGCACAGCTCGATGCGTCGATCGCCGACTATGACGACTTGATGGTGGCACTGGCGGCCGAAGTCGCGCGTTCCTATGTGCTCATACGCACGTCCGAAGAACGTCTCGAGCTCACCAGGTCTAACATCGAAAATCAGAAAGCTGCGCTGCGCATCGCGGACGTCAGGTTCCAGAATGGCGCGGTCACCGAGCTCGACGTGCAGCAGGCCAGGGCAGTCCTCGGCAATACGCAATCCGCAGTCCCCGCCCTGGAGTCCCGATTGCGCCAGTCGACGAACGCCTTGACCGTTTTGTTGGGTCTTAGTCCGCAAGCGCTCGGCGATCTGTTGCAGGACACGGCGCCGATCCCCGAGGCGCCACCTGAAGTATCAATGGGCGTGCCGGCCGAACTGCTGCGCCGTCGTCCGGATGTGCGTCGGGCAGAGCGCACGCTGGCCGCGCAAAGCGCGAATATCGGCGTTGCCATCACGGACCTCTATCCACGCTTTTCGCTGGTCGGTTCGGTGGGTTTTCGTACCAGTGACCTCACCACAGACAACGGGCTCGAAGATCTGTTCGACTCGGACAACGTTGGTGGTTTTGTTGGTCCGTTCTTCTCCTGGAACGTCTTCAACTACGGACGTATCAAGAACAACATTCGTGTGCAGGACGCGCGCTTCCAACAGCTATTGGTCAACTATCAAAATACTGTGCTGTCCGCCCTGGCCGAGACGGAGAATACCATCGTCGCGTACCTCAAGGCTCTCGATCAGGCGCGCTACCTTGCTGACAGCGTGGCCGCGGCGCAGCGATCGGTGGAGCTGTCCACAGTCCAGTACCGTGAGGGCACCACCGACTTCAATCGAGTGATCACCACACTCGATTTTCTGTTCGAGCAACAGGATGCACACGCCAGCGTCGTCGGCGACGCTGCAACTAACCTGATTGCAATGTACAAAGCCCTGGGCGGCGGTTACGAGGAAGGCAGCGAGCGAAGCGCCGAAGATTACGTCGCCGAAGAAGATAAAGAACAACTCCGCTCACGCACCAAGTACTGGCGCAAGCAGCTGCCGTGAATCGAGCGACACCAGTGCAACGTGACGAACCAACAATGAAAGGAATGAAGTGATGTACAAGCTGATCAGTCTTGCTGTCGTGATTCTCCTGGCCAGTGCGTGTGGTAAGGAGGTGGCCGAGACCGTCGAACGCGTCCGTGCGGTCAAAACCGTAATGGTCGCCGAACGAGCCTCTGGCCAGTTGCGCAAGTTCCCGGGAACCGTGGAACCCGTGGACAACTCGACAATCAGCTTCGAGGTTTCGGGGCTGGTGCGGGAAATTCTCCCGAATGTGGGCGATAAATTCGAGAAAGGCGAGGTACTCGCCGTGCTGGACAGTCAGTCATTCGAACTCAGCGTGGAGTCGGCGCGGGCCGCTCTTTCACGAGCCGAGGCGCAGAATGAAGAAAGAAAGAGCGGCTACGATCGCCAGCTCCGTATGCAAGCTCAGGATCCCGGCGCAACGACCCAGCGGGCAATAGATCAGGCACGAGCCGGCTATGAGAGCACCCGGGAGAGCATCAGCTATAGCCGCGCCCAACTTAGCCTGGCCCGGCGCGACCTGCGGAACACCGAACTCAGGGCACCCTATGATGGCGTGGTGTCGGCGAGCCACGTCGAGGACTTCGAGGAGGTCAGCCGCGGCCAGCCAGTGTTCGACGTCTTTGTCGAGGGCGCTATGCAGGCCACGGTGAGCATCCCGGAAAACATGATTGGGGACGTCTACCTGGGCCTCAAAGGCGATGTACGTCTTCCGAACCGGGCCGATTCATTGTACGAGGCGGTGGTCTCTGAGGTCGGATCGGCTGCCACCAGTGCAAACGCATTTCCGGTCAAGGCTACCATCCTTGACGCCGACGAGCGGGTTCGGCCAGGAATGACGGCCGAGCTAGCGCTTCAGTTTGCCTTCGAGGAGGAGGGCGAATCAGGATATCTCGTGCCGATCCAGGCGTTGGCGCCGGGTCTGTCGAGCGACGACCGCCAGGTGTTCATTTTTGATCCTGAATCGTCCACTGTGCGCAAGACCGCGGTGCAGGCACGCGGTCTGGTCGGTGACCAGATCATAGTTACCGCGGGTGTCTCGCCCGGCGACGTGATCGTTACGGCTGGTGTGCCGTTCCTGAGAGACGGCCAGACGGTGAAGCTCATGAATCCCTCCCATAGCGGTGAGCGTCCCGAAGGCACGCCATGAACGGCATTACTCGCTTCGGCCTTGATGCCACGCGCGTAACCATCGTCTTCATCGCGATGGTGCTCGTTGGCGGCTTGCTTAAGTTCGCGACCTTCCCGCGGCAGGAGGACCCCCCCATCGTCATTCGTGAGGTGGTGGTCAGCGCCATGTTCCCTGGCATGAACCCGGAGGACGTGGGCCAGCTCATCACCCGCCGGATCGAAGCCGAGCTGCGCGCAATGCCCGAGATCGAGGACATCTGGTCGGATTCCAAGACGGGCGTAGCGATCGTTCATGCGGATACCGCGGACGAGTACGACGACGTCGACGCGATCTGGCAAAGAGTGCGCAACCGCATGCTCGATCTCGCACCCAGCCTTCCGGCAGGGACTGTCGGTCCTTTCGTGAACGACGAGTTCGGCCTCGTGGCCGTGTCCACCATAGCGCTCTGGTCCGAAGGTTTTACGATGGGAGAGATGCGTGAGGTTGCTCGCGATGTCCGCGATCGCCTTTACGAGCTCGATGGTATCCGTAAAGTCGAGTTGTGGGGTGTGCATGAAGAACAGGTGTTCCTGGAGTTCGCTACCGCCGAACTGAGCCAGCTCGGCATCAGTATCGAGGACATTATTGGGACGTTGCGCAGACAAAACGTGGTGCTGCCCGGCGGCCGCTACACCGTCTCCGGCCAGGACATAATCATCGAACCCAGCGGCAGCTTCCAGTCGATCGAGGATATCGAGAATGTGCTGCTCGCCGTCCCGGGAACCGAGCAATCGGTACCATTAAAGGATCTGCTGCGTATCCGCAGGGGGTTCGCGGAACCGGCGAGCGACCTTGCCTATTTCAACGGCAAACGCGCGATTGTTATCAGTGTCTCCATCACTCCCGGCGTTAATGCAGTCGAGTTCGGCGAGCGCCTGAAAGAAAAGGTGCTTGATCTCGAAGCGAGGTTGCCCATCGGTCAGGTGCTCGACTTCGCTACCTTTCAACCGGCGCTCGTTCAGCAGGCCGTTGACGGCGCGCTGTCCAACGTTTACCAGACCCTCGTTATCGTTTTGATCGTTGTCGTGGCTTTCCTCGGTATGCGTACGGGGTTAATCGTGGGTTCCTTCGTGCCGATGACCATGCTCATGGGGCTGATCCTCATGAGCTTTTTCGGCATCGAGCTGGAGCGCATCTCCATCGCCTCCGCCATAATCGCCCTCGGCATGCTTGTCGATAATGGCATCGTCACCGCCGAGGATATCCGTAATAGGCTCGAAAATGGCGAGGAGCGCCGCACAGCCTGTCTCAACACGGCAGGTTCGTTGTCAGTGCCGCTGCTCACGTCCTCCCTGACGACGATCCTTGCTTTCGTTCCGATCCTGATGCTCACGGGGCAAACGGGGGAATATGCCTTCTCGCTACCGGTTGTGGTGACCATCCTGTTGCTAAGCTCCTGGTTCCTGTCCATGTACATGACCCCATTCATGTGCTACCACTTCATGAAGGTCGAAGTGAAGGCCGGCGGCGAATCCGCCGCGGCGCCTTATTCCGGCTCAGTCTATGTCGCCTACCGCGGGCTGTTAGGAAAGCTGCTCGATAAACGCTACCTGGTACTCGTGGCTACGTTCGCCGTTCTCGCCGCTGGTGGTTTCGTCGGATCCAAGCTGGTGCGGGAGATGTTCGGCCACAGCGACCGAAACCAGTTCCTCATCTATGTGGATTTGCCGGCCGGTTATAGCATCGAGTCCACCGACGAAGTACTGCAGCGCCTGACCGGGTGGCTGTCCGACGAAAGTGTCAATCCCGAGATAACCGGGACAATCGCTTACGCCGGTACGGGCGGTCCACGTTTTGTGCTGGTATTGGCGCCGTTCGATCCCGACCCGCACCGCGCGTTCATCATCGCCAACACCGAGACTGGCGACCAGGTGGTCGAGGTGGCTGAGCGCGTACGTTCATATATCGCCTCGTCGTTGCCCGGTGTCGAAGGACGGGTCAAACGGATGTGGACGACCGGAGAGGAACCGGGTTTTGTGGAGATTCGACTCTATGGCTCCGATCCCTGGCCACTCTACGGGAAAGGCGTGGAATTCACGGATCGCCTGCGGGCAATGCCCGGCATCACTGACATAAGAAACAACTGGGAGAATACCGT
>CAZTQL010000084.1:0-10844 GCA_964615665.1 uncultured Woeseiaceae bacterium
GTAAATCCACAGAGCCGGAATAAAGGCAACCAGCTGCTCCATGGTGTTCTGCTGCACCCGGAACATTCGCTCAAATTCCGGATGCCCGGTGGTCGCAGGCCCCTTCACGCCGTGTTTTCCCCGCATCGAACCCACCTGAATGCCAAACAGCGTGAACTGCGCCAGCGCCAAAATCGTGATGATTACAGTTGCTTCCATTCCATTCCCCTCTTGTTGATATGATCGGCGATATGACCTCTTCCGCCACTGAACAGCCGCGCAACGGCATTTTCGAAAGAGTCTTCGGCCCCAAGCGGCAGGAGTTCGTCGCGGTGGCCTGGTCGTTCGCCTATTTCTTCTGCGTCCTATCTTCCTACTACATCATACGACCGGTTCGCGAAGAGATGGCCGTAGGAGGCGGCCCCAATACCATACCGTACCTGTTTGTCGGCACATTCGTAACGATGATATTCGCAACCTCGATTTTCGGCTGGGTTGCATCTCGTTTTCCGCGCCGCACCTTTCTGCCCTGGGTCTACCTGTTCTTCATATCGAACATCCTGATCTTCTGGTTCGTGTTTTCTCAAGCCAGGAACTCGGGTGAGGACTATGTCTGGCTCGGACGTGTGTTCTTTGTCTGGCTCAGCGTCTTCAATCTGTTCGTCGTATCCGTGTTCTGGAGCTTCATGGCGGACATCTACACACGTGAACAGGGCCGCCGCCTGTTCGGATTTATCACCTCCGGTGGCAGTATTGGGGCGCTGATCGGCGGTGTTGTTACAAGCTCGCTGGTTACCAATATTGGTTTTCAGAATCTGCTACCAATTTCAGCCGCGGTTTTGTTGGTCGCGGTGCTCTGTATTGGCCGGCTAAAAGATTGGGTGCACCACGAGCATGAGGATAAGATCGACACGACCGTAGAGAGCGACGAACCGCTGGGCGGCAACCCGTTTGCAGGAATAACCCACCTATTCTCGTCAAAGTACTTTCTTGGCATCGCGCTCATGTCACTTATTGCCAGTCTGCTCGGTACAGCCTTGTACATGTTTCGAGCCGACCTTATCGGATCGGCAATTCTGAACCCCGATGCCCGAATTCAGTTCTTCTCCAATATGAATGTAGCGGCAAATGCGCTCGCGCTCATAGCGCAGATGTTCCTCGTCAAGCAGGTCGTTACGCGATTTGGCATCGGTCGATCCCTGTTCCTGTTTCCGGTCGCCTCGATAATCGGGTTCGCCATACTCTCGATGGACCCAACGCTCATGGCCGTCGCAGTACTTGACGTGGTCCGTCGCGGCCTCGGGTTCGGCTTCGCCAAGCCATCGACGGATATGTTGTATTCGGTCGTTACACCCGAGGAGAAATACAAAACCAAGAACGCCATCGACACTGCGATCTATCGTGGTGGCGACGTGGTTGGAACCTGGAGCATCAGGCTCATGTCCATACTTGGACTCGGCATAGCAGGCATCTCGATCCTGATGGTGCCATTTGCCCTGATATCGGCTGTCGTCGCGCTGTGGCTCGGCCGCGAATATAAACGCAGGGCAAAATCGCTCAGAGTAAGCGGTGTGGATTGAACAAACCCAGGTCTAAACGAGAGTCATAAGAATGCAAAATACGGGCCTGATCCGTCGCCTGGCGGCAATCATGTACGACGCACTGCTGGTCGGCGCACTGCTGTTTCTCGCCACGATTCCATTTATCGCCATTCGCAGCGGCGAGCCGGTCGAGATCGGCGACAACATGTTCTATCGCCTGGTACTGGCAGTCGTGATCTACGGGTTCTTTGTAGGCTTCTGGACACGATCCGGCCGGACACTCGGGCTGCAGTCGTGGCGCTTGCAGCTGGAGGATGACCACGGCCAGGTGCCATCGTTCGCGCGCGCCAACCTGCGCTTTGTCGCGTCACTGCTCTCCTGGCTACCGCTGGGTCTCGGCTTCGCCTGGCAACTCTGGGATCCGCAGCGCCTCACCTGGCACGACCGAATCAGTAAGACCCGGCTGGTCTACTACCCGAAAAAAACAGACTAACCGAAAAAACAGATTAACAACTCGAGCGTCGCTAACGAATCCGCGCCAGCGCAAACAGCGTCACAAGTAGCAGCACGAGCGACGGCAGCCAGTTGATAAGGATGGGATTCAGGTTAAAAACCTGACCGGAGTTCGCCAACGTCTCGCTAGCCAGGTAATAAGCAAGCCCGACGATCACACCGATTGCGAGACGACTTCCCGCCCCGCCGCTGCGCAATGAGCCGAAGACGAAGGCCAGCGACAAGATTGGCATGATGATGATCGTCACCGTGCGCGCGGCGCGATACCAAAGTTCAGACTCGTACTGCGACGCGTCCAGGTTGTTACGTTTCAGGTAGTCGATATAGACGAGTAACCCTCGGCCAGACAGACTGAGAGGCTTGGCCAGTGAACTTCCCAGCAACTCGGAGTTGACTTCGAAGGACTCGACGGCGACCGGTGACTCGACGACCTGTACGCCGTTATCGATGAAACGGGTTTCACGCAGGTTTTCGAGAATCCAGTTGTCATCATCATCAATACCGGAGTTCTCGGCTTTGGCGATGGCGGCCAGTTCATTATTATCGTTGAAGCGAAACAGGTAGATGCTGCCAAACTCAAACTCGGCGTTAATGCGTTCGAGATGCAAATAGACCGGGCCATCTTTGACCCAGGCCGCGTTACCCAGGCGATCGTCACCCTGCTCGCAACACGCCTGTGCGCGCATTTCCCGCGCGTACAGATCGAGCGGCGGACCAATGAACTCACCGATCAGCCCGGTAAAGACCAGCATGACCAGCCCCGACAACGCGACCATGCCGGACATTTTCATAACGGACAGGCCGGCCGATCGCATGACAACAATCTCGCTGTTCGAAGCGAGCGCCCCCAGTCCAAGCAACGAGCCGATCAATGCGGCAATCGGCAGCATCTCGAACGCCAGGTTCGGCAACCTCAGCAACGCGAACAAAATGGCCTGGGGCGTCTGGTAGTTGCCGCGCGTGTTGTCCAGTTCCCCAATAAACTCGAAAAGCCCGGCGAGCGCGAGCAGCACTACGAGCACCAATGCCGTGCTGGCGAGAATCGTGCGCATCATGTACTGACTGAGAATTCCGTTCATCGGAAGATCCGCTTGTGAAAGCCATTCTGATACGCCATCAGCAGTGCGGTGAACGCGAGCATGCAGCCGTGCACCCACCACAGACCCAGTTGCGGCGAAATCGCTCCCTGCTCGATCCAGGCCTTCGCGGCACTGAGCATGTTCAAGTAAATAATAAAAACGAGGAGGCCGATAGCGAGGCGCCCGTAACGACCGGCACGCGGCTGACTGCGGCTTAACGGCACGGCCAGAAGCGCGAGGATGATTGTCGATATCGGTATGCTCAAACGCCACTGCCGTTCGGCAATGTGCTCGAGTTCCTCGGAGCGCAACAGATCTGCATAGCGCATCGCGCGTGGCCGCGGATCGGCCGGCTGCAGACTCGGCAATTCGTAGGGGATGCCGTGCTCGGCAAATTCCACGACGCGAAATTCCGACGTACCCGGTATGCCCTCATAACGACGCCCCTGGTGCAACACGAGCAGCCGGGTATTTGGGTCTTCAGAATCGATCTGCTCGCCGCGTTCTGCGATCACCACTTCGACCTTGCCATTGTCAATCCGGCGTTGCATAAAGACGTTCCGCATCTCGCCTTCCGGGGTAACGCTCTCACCGTAGACAACCGCCTCGTCGGGACCGAACACGGTAAACCGGCCAGGCTCGATGCTGGCCAGGTCTGCCTCGCGCCGGGCTTCGGCGCCGATACGATCAACCGCTGTCAGGGCGCGCGGCGCGCCATCGATCGCCAGCCAGGCAACGGCGGCGGCAAGCGGCAGCAACAGCCACATCAGCGGTCGATAAATGCCGCTGGGGCCCACGCGGCACGCCATCATCGCGGGCATTTCGCTGTCACGGTACAAACGCCCAAGGGCGATCATGATCGAAAGGAACAGGCCGATTGGCACGAGGATCGTCAGGTATTGAGCCGCTGACAGGCCAATCACCTCGAAAGCGGCATCCTTCGGCAACTTGCCCTTGGCCACGTCACCCAGCACGCGAGCGAACTGATTCGTCAACAAAATCAACAGCAGAACCATGGTTACACCTAACCAGGTCGTCGCGATTTCGCGAAATATGTACCGATCGAGAATGCGGATCATCGGTGCCCAGCAATGGCGTAGCTGCATGCAGCGTAAACAGTTAGACTACCGTTTTTATTTTGTTCGTGACAGCCCTGCAACAGAAACGAGGCAATCCGAATTTATGGAATACTTCACAACAACCAGCAATCCTTCCCGTCGCGCCGTCGACTGCGTCATTGTGGGCGTTTACGCGCGCGGCAAGTTGTCATCAGGCGCCGCCGACATCGATAAGGCAACGTCGGGCGAACTTCGCCGACTTTTCAAGAGCGGCGACCTCTCTGCGAAGGTCGGCAACTGCTCGATGCTCACGGGCCTCGACGGCGTCAAAGCCAAGCGCGTTGCCGTCGTCGGATTGGGTAAACCCGGTGCTCTGCGAGCGCGACAATTCCGCCAGGCCATGACGGCCGCCGCCACGGCTATTGCAAAGTCCAAAGCAAAAAGCGCACTGAACTGCCTGGCGCTTGAGACCGTTGCGGACTGCAGCCCGTACTACCTCGCCCGCTACTCTGCAGAGACCATCAGTGCGACGTTGTACCGCTTCACAGTCATGAAGAGCGGTAAGAAGCCCGCAGCGAGTCCTCTCCAGAAGGTCGGATTTGTCGTTGCCAAACGTGGCGACGCCGCACCGGTGTTGCGCGGCGCTGAGCACGGCGATGCCATCGCAGCCGGCGTGGCGCTCGCCAAAGACCTTGGCAATCTGCCCGCCAATGTTTGTACGCCCTCTTACCTCGCGCGCACTGCGAAGAAAATGGCACAGGGCAACGGCAAGCTCACCACGCGCATCCTGAATGAACCGGAGATGAAACGCCTGGGAATGGGTTCACTGTTGTCAGTCACAGCAGGCACCATCGAACCGGCGCGCCTGATCGTGATGCAATACAAAGGCGCTGGCAGCGACAAACCGATTGTGCTGGTTGGCAAGGGCGTAACTTTCGATTCCGGCGGCATCTCGTTGAAGCCCGGCCCGGCCATGGATGAGATGAAATACGACATGTGCGGCGCGGCCAGCGTCATCGGGACCATGCTCGCCGTCAAAATATTGAAGCTACCGATCAACCTCACGGTCATCGTCCCGGCTGTAGAGAATCTGCCGAGTGGCACGGCCACCAAACCGGGCGATATCGTCAAGAGCATGTCCGGCCAGACGATCGAAGTATTGAATACGGATGCCGAAGGACGGTTGATTCTTTGCGACGCACTCACGTACTCGCGGCGCTTTAAGCCGGAGATCGTGATTGATGTCGCCACCCTGACGGGTGCCTGCGTTGTGGCGCTGGGGGCGCACCGAACCGGCGTGATGAGCAACAGCGATGACCTCCGCAACGAGCTCGTTGGCGCCGGCGAAAGCTCGGCCGACCTTGCCTGGCCGCTGCCGCTGGGAGAAGAATATGCCGAACAGCTGAAAAGTAATTTCGCCGACATGGCCAACATTGGCGGACCAGGTGGCGGCGCCGTAACTGCAGGCTGTTTCCTCGGCAAGTTCACCGACGGACTGACCTGGGCACATATGGACATCGCCGGTACGGCGTGGCGAGGCGGCATCGCGAAAGGTGGGTCTGGCCGACCGGTGCCGCTGCTTTCAGAGATGGTCCTCGCGCGCGCCGGCGCATTGCCCAGATAAGAGGCGCACCGTGGCTCGTGTTGATTTCTATGTGCTTGAGCGCGTCGATGAGCGAGCGCGACTGATGCTTGCTTGCAGGCTCGCCGAAAAAGCCTATCGCCTGGACAATACAGTTTATGTGCATACACAAAGCCGCGCCGATGCGGAACGTCTCGACGAACTTATGTGGACGTTTCGCGATGGTAGCTTCGTGCCACACGCGCTACTCGGCGACACGGACATGGCGGAATCGCCAATTATGATCGGCAGCGAGACGGACAGCATCGAGCCGCGTGATTTGCTCATCAATCTCTGCGACGAGATACCGGGGTTCGCAACCCGTTTTCCGCGCGTCGCCGAGGTCGTTACGAAAGATGAACGCTGCCGGACTCTGAGCCGCAAGCGCTTCGTTGCCTACCGCGACGACGGGCACACGATCGAGACGCATAACCTCTGATGGACAAGTCCTACCAACCGAAAGACATCGAACAGCGCCTGTACCAACGTTGGGAAGAGCGCGGTTATTTCGCGCCGCAAGGCGACGGCAAGCCGTACTGCATCATGATCCCGCCACCCAACGTGACGGGCACGCTGCACATGGGGCACGGATTCGGCGACACGATCCAGGACGCGTTGATCCGCTACCACCGCATGCGCGGCGACCGCACTTTGTGGCAACCGGGTACCGACCACGCCGGCATCGCGACACAAATGGTCGTGGAACGTTTGCTGAATGCCGAAGGTACGTCAAGGCGCGATCTCGGCCGCGAGAAATTTGTCGAGCGTGTCTGGCAATGGAAGAAAGAGTCCGGCGGGAAGATCAGTCAGCAAACGCGCCGGCTGGGCGCTTCCGTCGACTGGCAAAACGAACGCTTCACAATGGATGAAGGCTTATCAAAAGCCGTCACTGAAGTCTTCGTCAAGCTGCACGACGAGGGGCTGATTTATCGCGGCAAACGCCTGGTTAACTGGGATCCGGTGCTGCACACGGCTCTCTCGGATCTCGAGGTCCTGTCGGCTGACGAGAAGGGGTATCTCTGGCATTTTCGATACCCGCTGGCATCCGGCGATGGTCATCTGGTCGTCGCGACGACGCGGCCTGAGACCATGCTGGGCGACAGCGCCGTTGCGGTACATCCGGATGACGAGCGTTACAAGGCACTAATAGGCCAGGACATCGTTTTACCCATTGTCGGAAGGCGCATTCCGATTATTGCTGACGACTACGTCGACCCGGAATTTGGCACCGGCTGCGTGAAAATTACGCCGGCGCATGATTTCAACGACTATGACATCGGCAAACGTCATGACCTGCCGATTTACAACATTCTGACTGATGACGCCGCGCTGAATGACACAGTGCCCGAGGCCTACCAGGGCGCCGATCGTTTCGAAGCCCGCAAGAAAATCGTTGCAGAATTCGAAGAGCTCGGGCTGCTTGAAGAGATCGAGGACTACGTGGTCAAGATTCCTCGCGGCGATCGCTCGCATGCGGTGGTCGAGCCCTATCTCACCGATCAGTGGTACGTGAAAATCGAGCCACTGGCG
Source organism: uncultured Woeseiaceae bacterium (assembly GCA_964615665.1). Classification (GTDB taxonomy): domain Bacteria; phylum Pseudomonadota; class Gammaproteobacteria; order Steroidobacterales; family Woeseiaceae; genus UBA1847. Next base: position 7,322 of record CAZTQL010000084.1, read on the forward strand.
AAACCGGCGATCGAAGCGGTCGAGGCCGGCAAGATCAAGTTCGTGCCGGAGAACTGGTCGAAGACCTACTTCGAGTGGATGTACAACATCCAGGACTGGTGTATCAGCCGCCAGCTCTGGTGGGGCCACCGTATTCCCGCCTGGTACGACAACGAGGGCAACGCGTTCGTTGGCTATTCGGAAGATGACGTGCGTGAGAAACACGGGTTGGGTGCAGACGTTGCGCTTCGACAGGACGAGGACGTTCTCGACACGTGGTTCTCTTCGGCCTTGTGGCCATTCAGCACGCTGGGCTGGCCGGACAAGACCGAGCGGCTCGACGATTTTTATCCGGGCAATGTTCTCGTTACAGGCTTTGACATCATTTTCTTCTGGGTTGCGCGCATGATCATGATGGGCATCAAGTTCATGGGTGACGTGCCATTCAAAGAGGTCTACATCCACGGCCTGATTCGGGCCGAGGATGGCCAGAAGATGTCGAAGTCGAAAGGCAACGTGCTGGATCCGCTGGACCTGATCGACGGCATCGATGTCGACTCGCTGATTGCAAAACGTACGCGCGGCATGATGCAGGAGCACCTTGCTCCGAAGATCGAGAAAGCCACACGTGAAGAATTCCCGGACGGTATTGATGAGTACGGTGCTGATGCGCTGCGCTTCACGTTTGCCGCACTGGCAACGACCGGTCGCGATATTCGTTTCGATCTCGGCCGCATCGAGGGCTACAAGAACTTTTGCAACAAACTCTGGAACGCGGCGCGTTACGTGTTGATGAACACCGAGTCTCTCGACGAGGGCGAGGCGGAACAGAGCGCGGCTGATCGCTGGATCCTGACGCGTCTCGATGTCACGGTCGATGCTGTTAACGGCCACTTCGATTCCTACCGCCTCGATCTCGCGGCACAAGCCATGTACGAATTCACCTGGCACGAGTTTTGTGACTGGTACCTCGAATTGTCGAAGCCGGTACTGCAATCGGAACAGGCGTCTGCTGCGCTGCAACGCGGCACGCGGCAAACGTTGATCATTGTGCTTGAGTCAGTGTTGCGGCTATTGCACCCCCTCATGCCTTTCATCACCGAAGAGATCTGGCAGCAGGTCGCGCCGCGCGCTGGCGTTACCGGCGAGACAATCATGCTGCAGAGCTATCCACTGGCCTCTTCCGCCCGCGACAGTGCAGCCGTCGACGACATCGAGTGGGTCAAGCAATTCATCCTTGGCATTCGCCAGATTCGTGGCGAAATGGACATCTCTCCTGGCAAGGCGCTGCCTGTGCTGTTGCAGCATGCGAGCAAGGAGGATCAACGGCGCGTCGATGCACACATGCTGCTGCTGCAGCGGGTCGGCCGCGTGGAATCAGTCAATGTCCTGGCCGCTGATGAACAACCACCCACCACCGCGACCGCACTGCTGGGCGGTATGCGGATGCTCGTCCCCATGCAAGGGCTGATCGATGTCGAGGCCGAGCGTACGCGTCTCGACAAGCAGATGACGAAGGTCCATGCGGAGCTTGCCCGCGCCCAGGGCAAACTCGGCAATCAAAAATTTGTGAACAATGCGCCGCCTGCTGTAGTCAAACAGGAGCGTCAGCGTGTTGCGGAATTCGAGAAGACGATCGTGCAGCTAGCCGAACAGCTCGATAAGCTCGACGAACTGGCCTGAAAACACCCTGGTTTTTGAGTACTGCATCACACTCTCATGGCCATAGCAGTGCAATGCGACCGGCGCTGGGCGACCATGAGCGACCGATGCCGCCGTTTTTAAACCCAAGGATCAAGCGATGCAGCGCGGAAATACGCTAGAAACCCTGCACACGAGCCGAGACGCACAGCAAGACGTCTTGAAACGTGCGCGCCAGGCGTTGGGCCGCATCATCCTCGGCAAGGACGAGCAAATCATGCTGGCGCTGGCCTGCCTGCTCGCCCGTGGGCACCTGCTGATCGAAGATCTTCCCGGTCTGGGCAAGACCATGCTTGCGCAATCGCTAGCCCGGGTATTGGGGCTGAGCTTCAACCGTATTCAGTTCACAAGCGACCTGTTGCCGGCCGATATTATCGGCGTTTCCGTTTTTCGGCAGGCCAGCGGCGAATTTGAATTTCAGCCAGGCCCGGTGTTTTCGCAGTTGATTCTTGCGGACGAAGTCAATCGCGCGACGCCGAAAGCGCAGAGCGCGTTACTGGAAGCGATGGAGGAGAATCAGGTTTCCGTCGACGGCAGAACCCGGCGTTTGCCGGAGCCGTTTTTTGTGGTTGCAACGCAAAACCCGGGAGATCAGATCGGCACATTCCCACTGCCCGAATCGCAGCTCGATCGATTCCTGATGCGCATCGAGATCGGCTACCCGAATGAGGCCAGCGAGCGCGAGCTGCTTGCCGGCGACGATCGCCGCTCAATGATCGGCGAAATCGAAAGCGCGTGTAGTCCTGACACGCTCCTGGAACTGCAGCGTGCCGTCCGCGAAGTGAACATCAGTGATGCCCTGGTTGACTACATTCAGGCGCTCGTAAGGCACACACGCGAATCCGCAGACATTGATATCGGCCTGTCGCCGCGCGGCGCGCAGGCGCTGGTTGCTGCCGCACGAGCGCATGCGTTTGTCGAAAACCATGCCGGCGCTTATCCGGACGACGTGCAAGCCGTATTTACGGCGATTGCGGGCCATCGACTTAAACCAGCCGGAAGTACCCGGTTCCGTAGCCCAGCAGAGCTTTGCCAGCATGTCCTCGATACCGTGGCCATTCCCTGATCCGCGCAATCTCGTAAGCGCTTTCAGAAACCGCGCCGGCGCTAGAATGCAGCGTTGGGCGCGCAAGCGCCAGGGCCGCGATCCGACGACGACGCGACTGGGGCCGGGGCGCGTCTACATACTGCCAACGGGCGTCGGCCTCGTGTTCGGGGTCATGGCGTTTGCCATGTTGCTCGGCTCGATGAACTACAACAACAACCTCTCGTTTGTACTGACGTTTCTGCTGGCCGGAATCGGCCTGGTTTCGATGCACCAGTGTCAGCGAAACCTGGTCGGGCTCGAGCTGACATTCGCCGGCGCCGAGCCAGTCTATGCCGGCCAGGCGATGCGTTTTTGTATCGCGGTCAACAATAATGCAAAGAGCGCCCGCTACGGCATCCGTCTTTATCACGACGCCGTCACCAGCGAGGCAATGGACCTCGCAGCTGGCGAAAGCAAAGTATTCACGCTGGCGGTCCCAACGGACCGGCGTGGCTGGATCAGGCTGCAACGCTTCGGGATCCGCACCTTGTTTCCTTTCGAATTGTTCCGCTCCTGGGCCTGGTTGCACATGGACATTGCCGGCCTCGTCTATCCGCGACCGGCCGACCATGCACCCGAGCCACCGCCGACGATGGTCGCGCACGGCCACCGCCAGCACGATGCTCGCGGCGAGGAAGACTTCGCTGGACTACGCCGCTATCAGGTCGGCGACTCGCCACGACACGTCGCCTGGAAAGCTTATGCACGCACCGGTCAGCTGTTGTCCAAACAGTTTGCCGGTGCCGACACGAGCAG
>CAZTQL010000085.1:0-3096 GCA_964615665.1 uncultured Woeseiaceae bacterium
CACAGTTTGGATGGCCGTAGTTACGATTGCGGCGCTGATTTCAGCGCCGCTTTCGCATGCGGCAGATGACAACATCGGCATCTTCGAGTCGATATTAGAGTCCTCGCAGTCGTTCGATGAGACGACCGCCGCGCTCGATGCCGCGCTCGCAGAATCTTCGTTGCAACTACACGGTTCACACGTCGTTCGAGTTCCCGATGACAAGCATCAGGCAAAAGTCTATGTGCTAACCTCACCGGCGTATGCGGAAGTGGCAGTGAACGAATCCGCCCGGACGATTTCCGCGCAAATCTTGCGCATCGCCGTGTACACGCAGGGTGACGCACAGACGACGTTCGTCAACATGGCGAATCCGGTGGCACACGCCATGGTGTTCTACGCGAAATCGCGCAATTACGACAATCTGCTGACGGGGGCGCGTAGCGCGTCTGCGGAGATGCGCAACGTCGTTGCGGCCTTGCCCGGGACAGCGCTGAGCCAGCAACAAGAGCCCGCGCGCACAGAAAAACACTATCGCAAGTTCAAGGGCGATGGTCCTGCTCGCATGATGGCGAAGTTCCGTACTTTCGAAAAAAGCCAACTGGTGATTCAGACAGCAACGGCCGATCAGTTCGACGCAACCGTCGAAAAGGTTGCGGCGTCGTTGTCCGCCAGTAACGTCGGCGACGCCGACAATCCGGCGGGTTGGGAGACGATCGCCAACGTTCGCTTGCGCGACGATGTCGTCTATATCGGAGTCACGAATCCCTATATCGAAGACAAGATGGTCCGCATCAATTCTCGGTTCCGCAGCGATTCGAAAAGCGAGTTGTCACCATTCCCGGGCGTGGATCATGTTGCGGCGTTGCCAACCGAAGTGCTGATCGTTAAGGAAAACGGCGAAACGAAAGTGCTGCATTACGGCCAGATGTGGCGCATGCAGCTGTACTTCTGGGATTCGGGCTACCGCGCGTTCACGGCCAATGTCGGCGTGCCGAGCAAGATAGCCAATTCGATTGAGGCCGCGGTCGAAAACCACTAGGGCCAACCTCATTTAGGGTCAGGCTCATTTCAGGAGTTCGTGGTCCGGCGGCAGTTTGTGGCTTACCCACATGGCCAGTCGGTGGCGCATTGTTGGTAAGCTGAGCTGGTTCGGCGGCAGCGCTGTTATTTGCTTGTCGTGCACGAGCAGGCGGTAAACATACTCGGTCTTTAGATCGTGCGAGTCGGTCGGCTCGAACTCCACAACGCCACGCTTGACTGCGTCGTCAATGACCATGCGCAGCGCTTCAGCGAGCAGCGCCTTTTCGTTCTTCAGTTTTTTTGCCATGCAAATCACCGTGTTTTTCAGTAAATCAGGCATAATCGCCCGATGAGTAAAACTGTACTTGATCCGGCCTACCTGCGACAGCAAATTGTTGGCGTCGACTCAACGTTCGAGACGCCCTTCGGCGAGCGCCTGATGGTTTACTGCGATTACACGGCCTCGGGTCGTTGCCTGCGATTTGTCGAGTCTTACCTGCAGAGCCTGCAGCGCGTCTACGCGAATACGCACACTGAGGATGATATTACCGGCCGCAGCATGAGTCAGCTTCTACACGAGGCCGAAGACGCCATCAAACAATCCGTCAATGCCGGGCCGGATGGCCGCATCGTCGCGTGTGGTACTGGCGCGACCGGTGCGATCGACAAGCTGCAGCAAATTGTCGGTGTGGCACTGCCGCCGGCAACGCGCAAGAACCTGGGAAAAGTGCTTGGCAGGGTCGATGTGGACGTCGACAGCTCGACATTTCGGGCCGCACTCGATCGTTATCAGCCCGTTGTCTTTATCGGGCCTTTCGAGCATCACTCCAACGAGTTATCGTGGCGGCAGTCTTTGGTAACGACCGTCGAAGTGCGCCTCGACGCTGTGGGCAACATCGATATCAGTCACCTCGAGGAATTGCTGCAGGATCCGCGCTACGAAGGCCGCCAGCGCATCGGTTCATTCTCGGCTGCCTCCAACGTGACCGGCATGCGTTCCGATGTGCGGAAAATCGCCAGCCTGTTACATCAATACGATGCGATCGCCTGTTTTGATTTCGCTGCCTGCGCGCCTTACGTCGAGATCGATATGAATCCGGCACCGCAGTCGCCGGACGAAGATCCCAGTATCGACGCGGTGTTTATTTCGCCGCACAAGTTTCTGGGTGGCCCGGGCTCGAGCGGCATCCTGGTCTTCAACGAACGCATCTACGATCGTGAACTGCCACCCAGCGTGAGCGCCGGCGGCACGGTCGACTATGTTGGTATAAACGGCCAGGACTTCATCCGCCGCATCGAGGAGCGCGAGAAAGCGGGCACGCCGGGCGTTCTGCAAACGCTGAAAGCCGGCATGGTGTTCCAGATCAAGGACGAGGTTGGCGTTGACGTCATCAACGCGCGCGAACACGAGTTTACCGAACGAGCAATGAAGAAATGGGGCGAGAATGATTTCATCGATGTGCTCGGTAACCCGGACCCAAGTAGTCGTGTTGGCATTATCTCGTTCAACATTCGTTACGGCGGCGGCAAATACCTGCACCATAAACTGATCACCGTGTTGCTCAATGATCTGTTCGGCATTCAATCGCGCGCCGGTTGTTCCTGCGCTGGTCCTTACGGTCACCGGTTGTTGCAAATCGATGATGCAACCTCGGAGCGCTATCGCTCGGCCGTGCAGCAGGGCCATTGCGGCTTGAAGCCTGGCTGGTGTCGTGTTGGTCTGCACTGGGTGATGGACGATGCGGAGGCTAATTACATCATTGATGCCGTCCAGTTCCTGGCGCGCGAAGGGCATCGATTCCTGAGTTTGTACGATTTCGATCTGGCAACAGGAACGTGGAAGCACAAACACGGGTCCGGCGTACTGCCCAACTTCTCGTTAGAGGCAGCCCTCGATTCGCAGGACGGCGAGCCGGCAATTCTGTCGCTGGCGCTGCGCCAGCAACTGTACAAGCACTACCTCGATGAGGCGCGGCGATTCGCTGACCGCTTACGGGAGGAGCCCGACGCGCAGTGCGAGACCATCGAGGGCGAATTGGGCGAGCTGCAGTTCTTTGCGCTGCCGACTGACGAGCGCAAGCCGCACTAGTCAGC
>CAZTQL010000085.1:3196-4638 GCA_964615665.1 uncultured Woeseiaceae bacterium
TCGATGGCCAGCAGCAGACCGAACTGCGCAATGCCAAGCGCCAACAACGTAATTTTCGGCGGCAGCGTATTGCTTAGCGCTTCGTCTGGCGAGCCGACCATCGCGAACGGGTAGGGGCCCTGGGTGATGAGTAATGCCAGGGCCGTGAAGCCCAGCGCGGAATACACCAGCAGACGGCCGGGCGATCCCATGCGACCGTCCCGCCACGCATAGCCGAGATGGTGCACGGCGAGCCAGACCCAGAGATAATTCGTCCAGCCCAGCCATTGTTGATCGGCCGCAAAGAAAGCAATGTCGACCAAAGCGCCGACGGCTGCAAATGCCCAGAAAGAAGCAAATCCCCAGCGTTGCCACGCTTTGTAGGTTGACGGCGCGAGTACGACGACGATGGTGTAGATCGCGAGAAACCAGATCGGTATCAACGCAGCACGCGAGGCCAGTCGCAAAGTATCGCCACTGACACCGGCGAAGTGCAGGATCGCGGCGAGCAGCGCCCAGACGAGTACGAGCACGAGCAGGGGCGAAATCAGCCGGTTGAGACGGGTTACCAGCCACCCGGCATAATCGATGCCCCGACGGCGAGCACTCTCCAGCGAAACAGCGTTGGCGTAGCCGCCGACAATGAAGAAGATCGGCATCACCTGGAATAGCCAGGTCAGCCATTGCGTATCGGGTCGAATCTCCAGCAGGTCGCCAAGTTCGAATGTGCCGTCGTGGTAATAGAGGGCAACGATCAGCCAGTGGCCGGTGACCACCATGAGTATTGATACTGCGCGCAGAAAATCGACGTAGCGATTGCGCGCTTCAGGCGTACCCTCCGCCAGTTTTTGGGCCTGCGACCAGATGCTCATGGCGCGCAGTGTATCGCAGTCCGGCTACTGGCAGTCGCTCTTGCGGCTGCACCCACCGCATTTCGATGATTTCGTCGCCGCGTCCGGATCATGCTTCGACAGCCATAACTGGAAAATGGCCCAGAACGCACACAGCGCAACGACCGCGAGTAATGGCAAGAGATACGTCGTTAACATGAGCGCGTAATTACCTCAGGTCGAACTGAACAAGCCGGCGAAACCCATGAACGCCATCGACAGAATACCGGCGATGATCAGGTTCATGGCCGTGCCTTTGATCAACTCGGGGATGCTGGACAATTCGGATTCCTCGCGCAACCCGGCGAGCAGCACGAGCGCGAGCGTGAAGCCGATGCCGGCGCCGAGCGCGTAAACGATGCCTTCCCAAAAACCGTAGCCACGGTTCGTCGCGAATATGGCCAGGCCAAGGATGGCGCAGTTCGTCGTGATCAGTGGCAGGAAGATACCCATCGCGCGAAACAGCGCGGGGCTCAGCTTCTTGATCAGCATCTCGATGAACTGCACGGTACTGGCAATGACGACGATGAAGCAGATCAGCCGCAGGTAGGGCGCATAGATCAGTACATAGGT